>NZ_FNSM01000001.1:1995000-2327500 GCF_900105415.1 Streptomyces sp. TLI_105
GGCCTCGTCGCCGAGGTCGCGCCGCCGCAGCCCGCTCTGTTCGCGCACCGGGTCGAGTCCGGGCAGCCGGAGGGCGCGCAGCGGGTCCAGGACGAAGACGAAGGCGTCGACGCCCATGAGGAAGCGGCCGACCTCCCCGTCCTGTGCGAGGTCCTCGCCGGCGAGGTCGAAGAAGACGACGGGGCGGGGTGGCGCGCCGCCCGCCGAGACGAGCAGGCCGTCGGCGAACCGCGCGAAGGTCTGCTGCCCGGTACGGCCGAGCTGCCGCCCCTGTTGGAGGCTCTGGACCCGTTCGCGCAGATAGGTGCGGTGCGCTTCGGGGTTGAGGGGCCGGCATTTGAGTCCGTACGGTTCGAGGCCGCCGAGTTCGACCTCGCCGAGCATGGCGGCGAGGAGGTGGGTCTTGCCGACGGAGGAGCTGCCGACGAGGGCGACGGAGAGCGGTTCGCCGTTGGTGAGGTAGGGGACGGGCAGTTCGTGCTCCTCGTCGCCGTCCACGGTGTGCGGGCACAGGTGGTAGGCCTTGCGCAGGGCGTCCGCGACGTGGCCGGGGCGGCGTTCGGCGCTGAGGTCGAGCGGGATCCGGTTGCCCTTGGCGTCGATGGTGACGAGCAGCCGTTCGTCGTACTCGACGGGGAGCAGGCAGTGCGGGCACATGCGGCCGCGCGGCGGCGGGGGCGGCGCCGGTTCGGGCGTCACGGCGGGGCCGTCGGGCCGGAGGGCGTCGCCTCCTCCGCCGAAGATCCGGTCGCGGAGGGAGGGGCGTGCCGGTCGCGGCGGGGCCGGGGGCGGTTCCTCGGCGTCCGGAGGGAGCGGGGCGCTGCCGGAGGCCGCGCGTTTCCTGGCGATCTGGTGGTCGTACTCGGTGCGCCACCGGTCGAGCGGGTCGGCCGCCCCGACGCCGGTGGCGAGCGGGTCGGGGACGTGGAGGAGTCGCATGAGTTCGGTCGGCCTGGGCCGGTCCGCCGCGCGCGCGGCGAAGAGTCCGCTCTGTCCGAGGGCGGCGAGGCGCCGGTAGTCGGCGAGGTCGGCCGGGGGGCCCTCGCCGCGGTCGGGGCGGCCGGTGAGGAGGTAGTAGGCGAGTTCGGCGACGGACCACAGGTCGTCGCGCGGGTCGGCGACGCCCCGGCCCGCGCGCTGTTCGGGCGAGGCCCAGGGGGCGCCGCCGAAGGGTTCGCGGGCCTCCCCGGCGCGCTGCGCGGCGTACGGTTCGCAGAGCCGGACCCGGGCACCGTCCCACCGGACGGTGTCGGGCGCGATGGCCCGGTGCACGAGGTCGGCCTCGTCCAGGAGCCGTACGGCCATGGCGAGTTGGCCGGTGATGCGCTCCTGGTCCTCGGCGCCGAGCCGCCCGGCCCACTCGGTCAGCGGGCGTCCGGTCGGCGGCCGGTACAGCACGAAGGGCTCGGCGGCGGTCAGGTCGAATCCGACGATCCTGGCGAAGACCGCGCCGAACTTCGCGCCGCCGTAGCGGCGATCGAGGGCGACGGCGGCCGCCGTCTCCCGTTCGAGGAGGGCGTAGGCGTGCGGGTCGCCCTGCGCGGACGACGCCAGCCGGTACTGGAGGACGTGCGCGCCCGCGCCCAGGGTCGCCCGGCGCGCGAGGACGCCGGGACGGCCGGGCGGCCGGTGGTCCTCGCCGTAGCGCACGGCGAAGCGCACCGGCGCCTCGCGGGGGGTGAGGAACTCCAGCTCCTGGTAGTACGGATGGGAGGGCGGGGTCGGCTCGCTCAGGTGGTCGGGGTGGTCCGGCCCGAGCGGCTGGTTCGGGTCGCCCGGGTGGTCCTGGCCCGTCGGACGGGTCGGTCCCGTCGGGCGGTTCGGATCGCTCGGGTGATTCGGGTGGTTCGGGTGGTTCGGGTGGTTCGGGTCGGTCACGGTTCTCCCGCCTCCTCGGCGCGGACGGTGTGCACGACGTCCGCGCGCAGCGGTACGAGACGGAGGATGCCGGCGTGCCGTCCCGCGCCGGTCCACACCACGTCCTCGGCGGTGCCCCGCCAGATGTCGTCCCCGGCGGCGCCGCGCCGCATCGCCTCGGGCACGAAGCGGACCTGACGGGCGGCGAGCGGATCGTGGGAGAGCAGCCGCAGGTGCTCGGGGCCGCACAGCGCGACCGTACGGCCGGGATCGTCCTCCTCCGCCAGGAGCAGCCGGGCCACCGCGTCGGCGGCGACGCCGGTGAGACGGGCCGCGTCGGGCCGGTCGGAACGGTCGGTGAACACCGCGAGGGAGGTGAGCGCGTCGGGGTCGCGGAGGCCCTCGTACCGCGGCGGCGGCGAGGCGGCCACGTCCCGCTCCAGACGGAGCCGGGTCTCGTCCAGGAGCTCGGAGAGCCGCTGCTCGTGACCGGCGCGCGCGAGGGCGCCGGGATCGCGCTCGATGCCCGCCCAGCACCGGTCGAGGATCAGGACGGTCCCGGCGACCAGGTCGCCGACCAGGGTGTCGACGAGCGCGGGGCCCCCGTCCCCGTACCGCCGCTCCAGCCAGCCGGGCGCGGGGCCGGACAGGGGTCCGTCGACGGAGCTCCCGGCGTCCCGGTCGGGCGAGCCGTACCGGGACGGGGACGGGGGTTCGGGAGCGGCGGGCCCGGCCGGCTCCCCGGCCGGGTCGGACCAGAGGTCGTCCTCCGCGCCGTCCCCCCAGGCCTCCGTCCCCTCCCCCCAGTCGTCCCCGTCGTCCCGCCAGTCCTCCCAGCTCCAGGACGCCGCCCCGGTCTCCCGGGCCGGCGGCGGCTCGGCCTCCGGCCGGTCGCCCTTCCGCACCGCGTGCGGCTGCCCGTGCGCGTCTGCGGTCTCCGCGAGCCCCCGCAGCAGCCCGGCGACGGCTCCCGCCCCGGCCGAACAGTGGTGCCGCACCTCGGCGAAGAGCCAGTCGTGCACGGCGGTCGTGACCACCAGCTCCTGGATCTCCCGCAGGATCCGCCAGGCCTCCTCCGGGTCCGCGCGCGCCCACCACTCGTCCACGGCCCGGGTCCAGTCGCGCAGCGCGAGCAGCACGACGGCCGCCACGGACACGGTCGTCGCCACCGCCGGTGCCCAGACGGGCAGGTCCAGGAACGCGCCGAGGCCCGCCCCGACGAGACCGCCGAGCAGCCCGCCGAAGAGCCGGGGCGCCGCGCCCGTGGCACCGCCGCCGTCGATCCGCCCGTCGGGCGAACGGTTGGGCCTGCGCCGCAGCATCAGGTGCGCGAGCCCGGCGGCGAGGACGCCGACGGCCGGACCGATGACCCAGCCGAGCACCGGCCAGAGGCCGGCGAGCAGCGCGAGGAGCCCGGTGACGGCGAAGGCCACGGGGCGCGAACCGCCCGCCGTGAAGGGGTACCGGGCGCCGAGCCGTCGCAGCCGCTCGGGACCGCAGATCGCGTCGAGCCGGGCGAGGCGGGCCGCGCTGCCCACGGGTGCGGTGCGCGCGGACAGCGCGGACAGCCGGGCCGCCACGGACCGCAGCGGCAGCCCCTTGCCGATCAGGTCGTGGGTGAGGTCGCGCAGCGCCGGGACGATCCCGGCCCGGGAGATCTCCCGCGGCAGCTCCGGCAGTTCGACGCCCCGCTCGCGCAGCACCCCCCGGTGCTCGGCGGTGAGCCGGGTGCCCCCCGCCGCGCCGAACGCGTCCGCGACGGCGGTACGGAACCGGTCCAGCTCCTCCGTCACCCGCTCCAGGTCCGCCGGCAGGTCGACGCTCCGGCCGGCCCCGGTGAGGAGACCGGCCGGACCCCGGACCCGGTGGTAGCCCTCGACGGCCTCGCCGACCGCCGCGTCGCAGGCGGCGAGCCTGGCTCCCGCCCGGCCCTGGGGCGGCAGCCACCGGTGCCCGGACAGGGAGCGCGGCACGCCCTCGTCGAGGAGGAGCGCGAGAGCGCCGGGCACCTGCTCGGCGGAGATGCTCCCGGCCGGGACGTCCGGTCCGGCAAGCCCCTCCACGGCCTGCCGCCAGGCCCGCGCCCTGGCCTCCTCGGTGAGGTCGTGCTCCAGGACCCGCACGGCGGGCACGGCGACGCCGTGCACCACCTCGCCCAGTGCGCGCAGGACGGCGTCGAAGACCTCCGGCGTGGACAGGACGTCGACGAGGGGGCGCAGCACGGCCTCGCCCGGCACGCCGTCCTCCGTGGAGTCGAAGACCCACAGGACGCCGGCGGCGGGCGGGCGGAGGGTGAGGGAGCGGCTCAGGGTCCGTTCGCCCCGGGCGCCGACCGCCAGGCAGACGACGTGCGCGGGCCCGTAGGAGGAGAGGCGCTCGTAGAGCAGCTGGTGGGCGACGAGCCGGTCGGCCTCGTCGACGACGAGGAAGCGCCGCTCGCCGCCGGGCTGCGGGACGTCCAGGGCCGCGCGGACGGCGGCCTCGGCGTCGTACGCCCCCGCGGGCGGCGTGCGCAGGTCGAGGCAGACGGCGTGGCCCGGCAGCGGCCGTTCGGGGAGGACGGGAAGGACTCGTGGGCTCACTCCGCCTCACCGGCCCGGTCGCGGTGGTACGGCTCGTCGTCGTCGGCCTCGAAGTCCGGGCCGTAGTCCTCCTCGTACACGGGCCCGAAGTCCGGTTCGGGCTCCAGCTCCCACTCCCCCTCGTAGACGGACGCCCCCGAGGAGGCGGGCCGGTGCGCGTACCCGGCCCGGGGATCCCGCTGAGCACCGTCGTCGTACCCGACACGGTCGTCGTGGCCAACACGGTCGGCGTACCCGGCACGGTCGGCGTACCCGACACGGTCGTCGTACCCGACACGGTCGTCGTGGCCGGCACCGTCGTCGTACCGGCGCCAGGACTCGTACCCGTCGTCGTACCGGGGCCGGGGTTCGGGCCCGGAGCGGGGCTTGTGCCCGGCCTCGGTCTCGGGCGCGGGGCGGGGTCCGTACGGGGGTCGGGGGCCGTACCCGGTCGTCTCCTCGTACCTGGTGCGCGGTCCGTGCCCCTGGCGCGGCTCGGGGGCGGTGCGCGGATCGGGCTCCTGGCGGGCCCTCGGGAAGGGGCCGGGTCGCCTGTCCTGCGGGCGGCCCGGGGCCTGTCCCTGGCCCCGGCCCTGGCGCGGGGCGTGGCGTTCGTGCAGGGCGCGGAGGCTCGCGCGGGTCGCGCGGGCCGCGCTCGGGAAGCGCATGTCGAGGGCGCCCGGGTAGGTGACCTCCCAGAAGTGGCGGAGCGGGGCCAGCCATTCGCTGTCCGCCGGGCCGTACTCGGCGGCGATCTCGTCGATCAGGCGGAGCTGGCGCGGGGCGATGTTCTCGACGAAGTGGGTGAAGAGCCGGGAAGGAGGCGCCGGGACCTGGGCGAGGCCCTTGGGCAGGGCGCGCATGAGCCGTTCGCAGAACTGCTCGATGATCTGCCCCTCGTCGAGCAGCGCCGAGCGTTCGTACGCGCGCAGCAGCCCCGCCCAGCTGGAGAGCGAGCCGTCGAAGCCCTCCAGGCGCAGCGACATGGTCGCGGACTCGCCGTCCTGGAGGCTGATCCGGACGAGGTGGGGCGAGTCGGCCGGGCCCTCGGCGGCGATGTGGCCGTTCCACATCGCGCAGAGCAGCCGGTGGAGGATGCGCTGCCGGTCCGGTTCGGTGGAGACGAGCCAGTCGTCCTGATAGCCGAGCCGCTGGCGCCAGTGCAGGAAGTCGTCCTCGCCGCCGGAGTCGCGGGCCTCGGACCAGAGGCTGAGGACGCTGCGGACCTCGGAGATGTCGGTGAGGTTCATGCCGCTGCGGAAGAAGACGACGGTGATGGAGTCGGTGTCGACGGCCCGGCACTCGGGGAACACCCGGGCGGGCAGGTTGAGTTCCTGCGAGAGGAAGCCGGCGGCCCGGCCGTCCGACTCGCTCGCCGGGTGCACGATGAGGATCTTGAGCGGGCCGCTGCCGTCGGGGATGAAGCCGACGGGGAGGAGCCCGGCGAGCCGGGCGCGGAACTGGTCGAGCCAGCGCGGGTCGACCTTCGCCTCGGCGGTCTCGTCGCCCGCGGCGGCCCGCAGCAGCAGCTCCATGGAGGGCAGCAGGGGGCGGGCGAAGACGTCCTCGTTGGCCTCGCCGAAGAGGCGCTTGACCCGCCGCTCGACGACCTGCTTGATCTCCTTCACGGCCGCCCCGGAGGAGCGGCGGACCGCGTCGAGGGCGCGCCGCCAGTCGTCGGGCCCGACGAGCCGGTCGAGGAGGGTCGCGGCGTCGGTGGTCTCGGGGAGGCCCTCGCTCTGGGCGAGCCGGTCGACGACGTCGTCGTAGAAGGCGCGCAGGGTGTTCTGCGGGGGCAGCAGGTAGGCGATGCCGGCGCGGTCGTCGCGGTAGAGCTCGCGACGGCTGTCGGCGAAGGACTTCGCCTCGTCCTGTTCGTGGGCGCGGAGCACCTTGGTGAGTTCGGCGACCTCGTTGGTGACGCGGTTGAGGGAGGGCCGCCACTGGGCCTCGCCGGCCTGCCAGCCGCGGTGCCAGAGGACGCGGGCGCGCCACTGGTACCAGGCCTGCTGCGCGGCGAGCGTGTCCTGGACGTCGGGGTCGGTCCACCGGGCCGGTACGACTCCGCCGACGCTGCGCTTGATGTGGGGGATGTTGGGGGCGGCGGTCTGGACGTTCGGGGGTCGTTCGGGGTCGTTGCGCCGGTTGTCGAGCATGCCGGTGAAGCCTTCCCTGGCCACCCGGTCGGGGTGGCCGGGGAGCCCGGCGAGGACGGTCTCGAGCTGGAACGGGCCGATGCTGCCGAGGAGTTCGCGGGCTCCCGCGCCCGGCCTGAAGTCCTCGGTGAGGCGCGGGATCTCGCGGGAGAGCTGGACGTCGAGGCGCTGGAGGGAGTCCTCCATGTCGCCCAGCCGCCGCCGGAGCTCCTGGGTGATGTCACGGCTGCCCCGGGGCAGTTGCTCGGGCAGGGGCACGTCCGGTGCCTCGCGGCTCCACAGGCGGCCGATGCCGGAGCGGGTGAAGAGCTCCCGGACGAGGTCCTGTCCGTCCCGGGCGGGCCGCCGGGCGCGTTCGGACATGCCGCGGACGGCCTGGGCGAGGAGCCGGGCGGCGACGATCTCGGCGAGGTCGTCGACGGGCACGGTGAGGGAGGCGGCGAGGCTGGTGGACATGCCCCGGTAGCCGATGCCGGTACGGGCCGGGGTCGAGCGCTCCACGGCCTTGTTGATGAAGCTGGCGGCGAAGGACTGGTAGTCGTCCTCCGCGCGGTTCACCCCACCGCTGTCCTCGCCGAGTTCGGTGCCGATCAGCGACATCACCATGGCGGTGATGGAGCGGCGGAGGTCCTCGGTGCCGATGACGGCCGGCTTGGAGAAGAGGAAGGCGGTCTGCATGGTGGCGGGGCGCAGGGCGACGACCCCGTCGCCCGGGTAGGTGACGCTGAGCCGGCCGCGCTCCTCGACGTCGCCGACGACGTCGAGGGCCTCGGGCACGTTCTGGTCGTCGACGAGCCGCGAGAGGTCCACGAGGGCGCGGGCGGCGTTGAGCTCGGCCTCGCGGCCGCCGCCGGCCTCGGGCGGGAAGGCGGAGGGCATGACGACGAGCGGGTAGATCTTGACGCCGGGCACCCCCGCGTTGCGGAACTCGTGCCCGATGAGGTGGATGAAGTCGTAGAAGATGCCGGCGCCGGTGCCGCCGGCGACGGAGAAGGCGACGAAGACGTCGCAGCCCCGGATGCGGCCGCCGCCCACCCGCTTGAGGTCGCCGGCCGCCTGGCCGATGGCGCCGATCGCCTCGCGGAGCTGCCGCAGGACGGGTTCGAGGCCGGAGCGCACGGTCGCGAAGAGCGCGGCGCGCCCGACGGTCGGCAGCTGCCCGGCGCCGCTGTTGAGGGGGGCGACGCGCGGCTGGCGGGCCTGGGGCGGCAGCCAGTGCCGGGTCTCCTCGGGGACGGAGACGCGCAGCATGCGGGTCACCTCGGGCGAGGAGTCGAAGTCGGTGGGCAGCAGGTCGCGGACCATGCGGGAGGTGCGGGCGAAGGCGGCGCCCTCGGCGCCCTTGGCCCGGAACTGGGGCTGGCTCAGCAGCTCGCCCTCGCTGAAGTCGGCGTAGACGAACTGGAGGCAGTCGGGCAGCTGGAAGGGCAGTCGGCGGCCGCCGTCGACGAGGTCGGTGCCGTCGGGTCCGCACAGCTCCCGGCGCAGTTGCCGTTCGAGTTCGCTGCCGATCTTTCCGCCGGTGCCGCCGAGTCCGACGAAGAGCATGGGCTGGTAGATCTTCATGTCGTCTCTCCTCGGTGCCCGTTCAGAAGTTCACGTCGTAGGTGTCGGACCCGCCGGTGGCCCCGGTCGCCCCGGGGACGGTCCCCGAGGCGGCCCCCGCGTCCGTCCCGGTGCCGGGGCCGGTGTCCGTGCCGGATCCGGTACGCCGGGGGGTACGGGGGCGCCGGGACCACGGGAGGTCACGGGTCCGCGGGGAGGGCGTCCGCGCGCCCCGCACGACGAGTTCGTGGTCGCCGAGACCGACCGGCTCCCCGGCCCGCACCGGCACCTGACCGCCGCCCCGGGGGCGCAGCAGCAGTTCCCCCGAGCCGGTGCGGCGCAGCACGTGGGCGGTGGAGGCGGCGGTGCCCCGGAGGCCGCGGAGCATCGGCGGTTCCCCGTACGGCTCGTCGACGGTGAAGGCGAAGGTCCCGCCCTCGCTCTGCCCCCTGCGGATGGTCAGCGAGTACAGGGAGCGGCCGTCGTCGCGCAGTTCCAGGGTGATCCCGGTGAGGTCGCGGCGGCGGCGCCGGGCGGCGATCCGGATGCCGGCGAGGGCGGCGAGGACGAGGAGGGCGACGGCCCCGCCGGTGACGGCCTTCCACCAGCGGTCCCACCAGGTGGGCGGCGCCACGACGAGGACGTCCAGGAAGGCGGTGTCGAGGACGGTGTCGCCGTCGCCGGTGTCCACGACCTCGACCCGGCCGCCCAGTTCGCCGAGGGCCGTGTCGGCGGCGAGGGTCACCGTGAAGGGGATGCGGGTGCTCTTGCCCGCGGGCGCGGTCACCGGTGTCGGGGCGACGGTGAGCTCGGCGCCGGGCGTCTGGTCCTGGAGGGCGAGCCGCAGGGTGTGCGGCGCGGAGTCGTTGTTGGTGACGTCGAGGGTGCCCCGGACGGTGCCGCCCGGGTGCACGGTGACGCGGTCGACGACGAGCCCCGCGGTCAGCACCGGCACGTCCGGGCCGCGCTGGGCGTGCACCGGGCGCCGGTCGGAGGTGATGCCGGGCGCCGCCATGCGCGTGACGAGCTCCAGGTCGCCGGTGGCCCCGGCGGGCAGGGTGAACGTGCCGGTGAACCGGACGTCCCCGGCCTTCGCGTCGGGGGCCCGCCCGTCGTCGGCGAGCCGGAAGGTGAAGGGCTCGAAGCCCGCGCCCGCGACCTCGGCCGAGGCCGTGAGACCGGCCAGCTGCCGCGGGTCGGTGATGACGACCCCGCGCCGGGTCTGCATCCGCACCTGCACGGTGACCTTCTCGCCCGCGCGCGGGGACGCCGGGTCGAGGGTGACGTCGGAGCGGAGGCGGCCCTGCCAGATGGCCCGGACGGCGACCTCCCGGTCGGCGTGGCCCTCCGGCGCCTCGATGTGCACACGCCAGCGGCCGGGCAGCGGGTCCTTCACGCGCAGTGCCTCGACCGGTCCGTCCTGGCCGCTCACCTCGAAGGTCGAGCCGTCGAACTCGCCCCGTACGGGCACCTTGCGGCCCGCCGGGTCGTAGTACGTGACCCTCACCTTCGGGTCGTGCTTGGCGACCGTGAGGGAGCCGTCGGTGGCGATGGAGGGGATGGTCACGGTCAGGTCGGCGGGCGGCTTCCCGACGGTGCCCTGGGCGATCCGGGCGCAGCGGGCGGCGGCGAAGGTCTCCTGGAGCGCCTTGTCGATCTCGGCGGAGGT
The DNA here is from genome assembly GCF_900105415.1 of Streptomyces sp. TLI_105. Classification (GTDB taxonomy): domain Bacteria; phylum Actinomycetota; class Actinomycetes; order Streptomycetales; family Streptomycetaceae; genus Streptomyces. The sequence continues at coordinate 2,004,789 of NZ_FNSM01000001.1, forward strand.
GCCGACGACCCGCATGCGGGGGACGGAGCCGGGGATGTCGGAGCAGGCGCCCCGGTAGCCGCCCTCGGCCATGGCGGTCAGCGCGGAGCGGTCGATCTCGCTGCCGAAGCCGAGCGGCCAGATCTGGACGCCGGCCGCCCGGGCGCGGGCGAGCTCCTCGGTGAGCCGCCGCGCCCCGTTGGACTGGCGGGTGTCCCGGTCGGTGCCGTACTCGGGGCTGTCGGCGACGTCCAGCTTGCCGTCGGTGAGCAGGAAGACGACCTTCGGCACGGCCGGGGTCTTCGCGGTGGCGGGCCGGGCCTCGGTGAGACGGCTGACGGCCTGCCGGATGGCGGCCGGGAAGTCGGTGCCGGGGCCCATGCGGGCGGTGTCGTGGTGGCCCAGCTGCTGGACGCACGCGCTGAGCCGCTCGCGGCCCGCCGCGTCGGCGACGGTGAGCGGGCAGACCTCGTTCACGGGCGACTGGCCGGGCTTCTCGGAGCTGCCGAAGCCGATGACGGTGGCGCGGGAACGGTCCGATATCTCGCCCTGGCTGAGCAGCGCGGCCGCCTCCGTCTCGCGCGCCAGGTCCTTCTCGGCCAAGCTCGCCGACTGGTCGACGACGACGGCGAAGTCGAGCGGGTCGGGGCCCTCGGCGGGTTCGGCGACGGTACGGGCGGGGCCGGGCGCCCCGGCGGCGGCCGTGGCGGGGGGCGCCGTGAGCGGGCCGGGGAGCGCGAGGAGCGCCCCGGCGAGGAGCAGGGCGCTTCCCTTGCTGGTCCAGTGCATCTTCTCTCTCACCACAGTTCGCTGAAGAGGGCCAGGAGGGCGCCGAGCGCGAGCGCGGACACGCCCAGGCGCAGCCACCGGTACTTCGCCGCGAGCACGAGTCCGTGCACGCCGGCCTGTTCGAGGAGCCAGTCGGTGGCGTCCGCGCCGGACGCGCCGAGCTGTTCGCGCAGCACGGTCGCGGACGGACCGGCCGTCAGCTCGCGCAGGAACGTGCGGTCCGCGCCGATCCGGGTGCGCGGCAGGACCACCGAGACGAGCATCAGGACCCCCGCCGTCCACAGCGCGCCCGCCACGAGGAGCAGCGCGAGTCCGGTGCCGGCCGTGGGCAGCGGGGCGCGGTCCCCGGAGAACACGACCGCCAGGAAGGCGAGGGCGCCGGAGAGCAGGATGGCGGCCTTGGTGTCGGCCCGCCCTATGTCCTCACGCACGGTGGCGAGGAGCCGCTCGGCCATGAACCGCACCTCCCCGGGCGGTACGGGGAGGGGGGCGAGCGCCGGGGTCCGGTCGGGTCCGGGCGCGGGGGCCCGGTCGGACCCGGGTGTGGAGGCCCGGTCGGCTCCGGGCGTGGAGGCCCGATCGCGTCCCGGGGCCGGGGGCCGGTCGGACCCGGGCGTGGAAGCCCGATCGCGTCCCGGGGCCGGGGGCCGGTCGGACCCGGGCGTGGAAGCCCGGTCGGGTCCCGGGGCCGGGGGCCGGTCGGACCCGGGCGTGGAAGCCCGGTCGGGTCCCGGGGCCGGGGGCCGGTCGGGGGCCTGGTCCGGGGTGCTCATTCGTCGTCCCAGTCGTCGAACTCGGAGCTGGGCCGGGTGGGCCCGGCACCCCGGCGCGGCCGGTCGCGGCCCTCGCGGTCGTACGGGTCGTCGCGGTCGTACCGGTCGTTGCGCTCGTAGGACTCCGGCTCGTACCGGTCGCGGCCGCCGTCGAACCCGTCGTCGTGACGGCCCCGCGACCGCCCCCGCCCCCCTTCCCTCTCCCGCTCCCGCGCGCGTTCGCGTTCCCGTTCGGAGCCCGACTCGACGCGGGTCGGCTCGTAGACCCGGGCGTCGCGCGGGGCGTCGCCGTGCTCCTCGTCCCCGCGCCCGCGCGGGGCGTCCCGGTGGTCCTCGTCCCAGTCCGGGTCGCTCGGCTCGGGGGAGGCCTCCTCCAGGGCGCGCCGGCGCCGCGAGGTGTCGCCCGAGGGGTTGAGGACCCGGTCGGTGATGCCGCCGAGGACGGTGCCGGTCTGGGACCGCAGGTACATGAGCACCTGGTACATCTGCTCGCCGATGTCGTGCCGTTCCAGGACGCCGGTGTCCAGGAGCCGGTTGAAGACCCTCAGGTAGTCGTCCTGGCCCTCGCGCCGCTCCCGCTGGAGCTGGGTGCGGATCTCCCACTGCTTGTCGGGGTGCATCGCCATGTGGTGGGCGATCTGGGCGAGGTCCCCGCGCCGGAAGAGGGCCTCCATCTCGCGGGCGCGCTCGGCGACCAGGGCGCGGTCCGCCGCCTCCCTGCGTCGCTCGGCCTCGGCGACGCGCTCGTCGGCCTCCATGGTGACGCCGACCCGGTCGCGCCGGGAGACCTCGGCCTTGACGGAGTCGTCGAGGTCGATGAAGACCAGGACCCGGGTCCGCAGCCCGATGTCCCGGCCGAAGCCGAGGCGCCCGGCGGCGAGTTCCTCGCGCACGGCCTCGTCGGCGCGCTGCGCCTCGGTGATCCGGAAGCGCCGGGAGAGCCTGCGCAGGCCGTCGAGCAGTTCGTCGTGGAGCAGCTCGGCGACGTCCTCGACCTGTTCCTGGACGACGAGGTGCGGGTCGGTCACCACCCACTGGACCTTGGCGACGGCGTCGAAGAAGACGCCGTCCCCGGCGGCCGGCAGCTGGAGCCGGAACTCGGTGACGTTGCGGCCGAGGCGTACCTCGAAGACGGTGTACGGGGAGCCGAACATGGGCTTGTTGACGTCCTCGGTGCGGTCCGGCCAGACCACCCGGTGGCCGCCGTTGCGGTAGAGGAGGACGGCGGCGACCCTGCCGCTCCGGCGGCGGTACGGGGGCGCGTACTCGCCGATGAGGGGGCCGCGCGCCCGTCCGGCGGCCGTGGCCCCGCCGGTGGCCGCCGGGCGCTGCCGCCCCGCGCCGCGCGCCTGTTCCGCCTCCTCGTCCCGCGCGCGGTCGAGGTCGAGGTCCGGGTCCTCGTCCGGGTCGCGGCCGCCGGGGTGCTGCCCGCCGTTCTGCCCCGCGTACCGCTGCCGTTCGCGGCCGTCCCGTCCGTCGTACCGCTGCCGCTCCCGCCGGTCCTGTCCGTCGTACCGCTGCCGTTCGCGGCCGTCCCGTCCCTCGTACCCCTGCCGCTCCCGGTCGTCCCGGCCCTGGTACCGCTGCCGCTCGTCGTGGTCCCGTTCGTCCCACCGCGCCCGCTCGTCCGGCCGCGCGTTCCTGTTCTGCTCGGGCCCGGTCATCGGTTCGCTCCTTCCGTCACGGCGTCCCACATCCGGCGCGCCGCGCTTCTGTCCAGGGGCCGGTCACGGTCCCGGACCAGTTCGTTCAGCAGTCCCCTGAGCCGGTCCCGGTCGCGGCGCTCCACCGCGAGGCGCGGCAGGAAGGCGCAGACGTGCCCGAGCGCCTCGGGGTCCTTCGCGGCGCGCCGGAGCAGGCCGCCGAGGGCTTCGAGGGCGGCCTCGCCGGAGCGGGCCGTGGCGAGCGTGTGCCGCAGCAGCCGCGCGAGTTCGGGCGCGAGGGCTGGCCGGGTCGCGAGCAGCGCGACGAACAGGGGGCGGGCCGCGTGCTCGTCGAGTTCGGGCACCTCGCGCAGCCCCCACAGATGGGTGGTCCGGGTGCCGAGCGCGCTGATGACGGCGAGGTGGACCAGGTTGGCGAGGTTGATCCGGCCGTCCTCGAGCCACTGGTGGAGCCGTCGGAGGACGGGTTCCGGTTCTCCGGAGGCGAGCAGCCGGGTCACGCTGAAGGAGGCGGGCACGAGCACGTCGCCGTCGGTGGGCTCGCACGTCCTGACGACCCGGGCGAGGGCGTCGAGCGAGCCGGACACGTCCCCGGCGGCCAGGACGAAGCCGTGGGCGAGCAGGGCGGTCCCCACGAGCGTGGAGTCGTCGGAGACGGCCCAGTCCTTGAGCACGGAGGCGACGGCCGGCCTGATCCGGGGATCGCGTGCGGACTCGGCGAGCGCGGTCGCGGCCGCCAGCCGGGTGACGGGCGCGTCCGTCACGGCGAGGGGCACGATCAGCTCCCGGAAGCCGTGGATCCAGTCCCAGGAGCAGAGCACGCCCGCGGCGACGGAGGCCCGCACCCAGACCTCCGCGCGCGGGTCGTCGCAGAGGGCGCGCAGCCAGCGCGCCACCGGCCCCCGGACGTTGTGGTAGCCGTGCCAGATCTCGCCGAGGACGGCGGCGGCGAGGGCCTCGCCCCGGAAGCGCACGGCCCGCACCGGCACCTTCGCCGGGCCGAGGTCCAGCTCCCCGTCCTCCAGGACGGCGCGCGCCCGCATGGGGCGGTGCTCGGCGTGCGCGCCGAACAGGCGGCGGCCGGGGGCCTGTTCGGGGTCGAGCGTGACGGCGAGTTCCCAGGCGAGGAGTTCGGCGGCCTCGGCGGCGAGGCTGTAGGCGGATCCGTCGAAGACGGCGACGGCGATCCGGAACGCTCCGGCGTTCAGGGCGGGGAGCGCCTCGGGGAGCACGCCGGGGCGGTCGGCGCCCGCGAACCACTCGCGGGCCTGGGCCGCCACGAAACCGGCGCACTCGGCGAGCAGTTGATCGTCCGTCATCTCACCGCGCCGGTGCCGGGCGAGGTGGTCGGCGAGCCGGGCGGCCTCGCGGGGCCGCAGCTCCTCCAGGCCGAGGGCCCGGACGACGTCGGGGCGCGCGGCGAGCGCCCGCGCGGCGCCGAGGGCCTCGGCGGGCTCCCCGCGCAGCCGTTCCCGCAGGTGCCTCCGGAGGACCTCGTCGGCGGGCGGCGGCGCGCAGTACATCCCGTACCGTCCGCGCAGCAGCCGGTCGGCCGGCTCGCCGCTCTCGACGAGGACGATGCCGTACGCGTCGCGGCTGCGCAGCAGCTCCCCGAAGCGGTCGAGGTGCAGTTCGGAGAGGCGGGTGGCGGGGCGCCGCGTGCCGCCGGCGCCGTCGCCAGGTCCGGAGCGGGGCCGTGACTCGCTCTCGTTCCTGACGTCCTCCGTGAGCAGCTCCATGAGGTGCCCGCCGCCCTCCTGGAGGGCCTCGCCCGTGATCTCGTCGACGCCGTGGCGGGGGTCGAGGCGGAAGACCTTGCCGCCGGTGACCTCGTCGAGGAGCGCGAGCGCGGTGGCCTTGCGACCGCTGCCGGGCTCTCCGCAGAGGACGAGGACCCGGTGGTCGCGGAGCCGTTCCTTCATCCGCTGGTAGCCGGCGATCTCGCAGTACACCTGGGCGAGATGGGCGAGCGTCTCGGGCGGGACGGGTCCCCGGACGAAGCGCGAGGAGTCGCCGAAGCCGTACACGGAGAAGAACTGGTTGCCTTCGAAGAAGGCTCCGTCGCCCTGGACGTGGGTGTGGCGGTCGCCCGCCCCGCTCGCCCAGGTGCGCAGCGCGCGGCGTGCCGTGGCGGCGCCTCCGGTGTCACCGCCGGCGAACGGGCCCCGGTCGGCGGACGCGAAGACGTTCGCCTCGCGCGGCTGCTCGCCGACGCCGTCGCCCCGCTCGCCGTCCCGGTCACCCCGGTCACCCCGGTCGCTCCGGTCGCCGCGACCGCCGCGGCCCCCTCGATCGCCCCGGTCGCCACCCCGGTCGTGCGCGTCCGCCCGGTCGCCCCGGCCGTCGTCGCCCCGGTCGTCCCGGGCGTGGCCGGAGTCGGGGGCGTCGGTCCCCGTCCCCGCCTCGTCCTGGTCGCTCACTCCGGCTCACCCGCCCCCGCCGCCGTGCCCTTGCGGATGCCCGTGAAGTCGCCGTGGAAGGTGTTGCCGTGGACGTCGACCACGTCTCCCCCGATGTGGTACGTGCGGTTCCCGCCTCCGGTCCGGGGCGTTGGGCCGTCCCCCCGCGACGGCCCAACGCCGGTCCGTGGACCCCGCTCCCGCTCCGGAGCCGGCGGCTCCCCCTCGGCTCCGGTCAGCGGCGGGGCGGTCCTGCGCGGGACGTGGAACCACGCGGTCTCGTCGGTCTCCTTGGACCGGATGCGGGCCGGCCGGTAGTGGGTCGGCTCGACGTACCGCCCGCCCTCGGCGACCACGTTCCCGTACAGCCAGTCGGAGACGACGACCAGGAGGTCGACCTCAGGGCTCTCCGCCATGATCCGCTTCGCGGGGGCGCTGTCGCAGAGCCGGGCGGCGAGGTCCACCGCCCGCCCGACGAGCCCGTGCCCGTCCTGGGCGACGAGCCCCGCGTTCATGCCGATCCGCAGCCGCAGGCGCCGGTTCCGGCCCGTGTTGTGGGCGCGCAGGCTCTCGTACAGGGTGTCGATCCAGCGTCCGACCATGAGCGTCGGCGGCACGTCGGGGCGCAGGGCGGCGAGGATGCCGTCCCCCCGGTCCTCCTGGTGGAAGGTGCCCGGTTCGACGCCGACGGAGCCGTACGCCTCGTCGAAGGCGGCGTACATCGCGGCCCGGTGCAGCTCCTTCTCGGCCATGCCCAGGGTTCCGGAGCCGCAGATGTCTCCGAAGACGACGAACCGGTGGATCCCGCCCGCTACCCCGTTCACTCCCGCACTGCTCACTCTCGGACTCCCTGTGTGTGGTGCCGTGGTGGTGCGTGTGTCACATGTCCAGACTGGCCGCCCGCAGCGGCCGGCGATGTAGCCGTTTACACACCCGGCGGAGATGCGGCCGCCGGGTTTCCGCCGGGGCGTGCGCGCCCCTGCGCGAGCAGCACCAGGACCGGCATGTCGAGGACGACGACGGTGCGGTTCGCGGTGCGGACGACGTCCTGTTCCCGGAGCAGGCGCAGCGCTTTGGCCACCGCCTCCCGGGTGGCTCCGATGGCCGCCGCCAGATCGTGCTGGGGCAGCGGAAGCTCCAGTACGGTCCCGCCGCCGTCGGCCCGCCGGCCGGCGCGCTCGGCCAGTTCGACGAGCCGGGCGGCGAGGCGCTGGAGGACGGTCTCGGAGGCGAGCGCGCGCCGCTCGACGTCGGCGCTGCGCAGCCGGGTGGCGAGCTGGCGCATGATCAGCGCGGTCGCGTGCGGCCGGGCGGCGAGGAAGCGCCGGAACCGGTCGCCGGAGACGGCCACCGCCTCGACCGTGCCGAGGGCGGTGACGCTGGCGCTGCGCGGGCCCCGGTCGACGGCGGCGAGGTCGCCGACGACCTCTCCGGCGCCGCGCAGGGCGAGGATGAGCCGCGATCCGCGCTCGGTGCCGACGGAGACGACGGACCAGCCGGAGAGGAGCGCGAGGACGTAGGCGCTGGTGTCGCGTTCGCGGATCATCACCTCCCCCGGCTCGTAGACGCGCCGGACGCCCTCGGCGAGCAGCGACCGCCGGTCGGCCGCGGTGAGGGCGTGGAGGAAGGAGCGGTCCTGGCCGAAGAGACTCATCGCCGCTCACCCCCGTACCGTCCGCGGGCCCTCCGGGGAAGACCGTCCGCCGGCGGCCGACCGGCGCTTTCGCGTGTGTGTTCCCACCTCATGTGGCGTGCTCCGCCACACTATTGACGCTGTGTCACGTCATGGGGTGAAGAACGCTAGAGGGTGCGGAAGAAACGCGTCAACGAGCACGGGGGGCGCAGGGGAGCGCCGCCGTCGGCACCCCTGCGCCCCCCGTGGAAGCGGCCCGGGGTGTGTTCGCGAAACCTTCGTGAAGGCTTCGCGAACACACCCCGGAATCCAGGCTTCGCAGCAACCCGGTCAGAGTCTCGGGTCGACCGGTTCCGACTCCAGGGCCAGGACCGCGAAGACTGCCTCGTGGACCCGCCAGAGCGGTTCGCCCGCGGCGAGCCGGTCGAGTGCCTCCAGGCCGAGCGCGTACTCGCGCAGCGCGAGCGACCGCTTGTGGCCGAGGAAACGCTGCCGCAGCCTCTCCAGGTTCTCCGGCCGGGTGTACTCGGGACCGTAGATGATCCGCAGGTACTCCCGGCCGCGCACCTTCACGCCCGGCTGCCCGAGCCGCCCCTTCGCGTCGCGGACGAGCGCCGCCAGCGGCTTGACGACCATGCCCTCGCCGCCCGCCCCGGTCAGCTCCAGCCACCAGTCGGTGCCCGCGCGGACCGAGGCCTCGTCGCCGGTGTCGACGACGAGCCGGCGGGTGACCTGGAGCAGCCCGGTCGGGTCGTGCTCGACGAGCCGGTCGAGCCAGGCCAGCTGCTCGTCGTGCGGCACCGCCGCGAGCGAGCGCCCGCGCGTCGCGAGCAGCTGGAAGGGCGCGAACCGCACGCCCTCCAGACCCTCGGTCGGCCAGCAGTACCTGCGGTACGCCTCGGTGAAGGCCGCCGCGTCCACGGCCCGCTCCCGCTGCCGGGCGAGCAGCCCGTCGATCCCCTCGACCCCGCGTCCCACCGCCCGCTCCAGGGCGTCGATCGCCCCGGGGAGGACGACGCCGGAAGCGGCGCCGACCGCGGCGTACTGCGCGCGCAGCAGCCCGGCGGACTTGAGCGACCACGGCATCAGCTCGCCGTCAAGCAGCAGCCAGTCCCCCGTGCCGGAGGCACCGTCGGACGCGGCGAGCTCGTCCCACAGGCCCGCCGCGCCGATCGCCGTCCGCAGTCGGCCGAGGACCTCCTCGGTGACGTCCTGATCGTCGAAGAAGGGCCGCCCGGTACGGGTGTACAGGGCACCGGTCACCCCGGTGACGCCGAAGTGCTCGCGGGCCGCCTCCTCGTCCCGGCAGACGAGGGCCACGGCCCGGGAGCCCATGTGCTTCTCCTCGCACACGACCCGCTCGACGCCGTCGGCCCGGTACTGGGCGAAGGCCTCGGCCGGGTGCTCCAGGTAGCCCTCCTCCTTCGAGGTCGCGGTGGGCGCCATCGTCGGCGGCAGGTAGGCGAGCAGTCGCGGGTCGACCGCGAACCGGCTCATGACCTCCAGGGCCGCCGCGGCGTTCTCCTCGCGCACGGCGACGTTCCCGAGGTGGCGGGTCTCCACGGTCCGCCGCCCGTGCACGTCCCCCAGGTCCAGGGGGCGCCCCTGGTGCCCGCCGGGCGCCTCGGTGGCGAGCGGCCGCGCCGGCTCGTACCAGACGCGCTCGGCCGGTACGTCGACGAGCTCGCGCTCCGGCCAGCGCAGCGCGGTCATCCTCCCGCCGAAGACGGCCCCGGTGTCGAGGCAGAGGGTGTTGTTGATCCAGGAGGTGCGGGGCACGGGGGTGTGTCCGTACACGACGGCGGCCCGGCCCCGGTACTCCTCCGCCCACGGATAGCGCACCGGCAGCCCGAACTCGTCGGTCTCACCCGTGGTGTCCCCGTACAGCGCGTGCGAGCGCACCCGCCCGGAGGTCCGGCCGTGGTACTTCTCCGGCAGACCGGCGTGGCAGACGACGAGGTTCCCGCCGTCGAGGACGTAGTGGCTGACGAGGCCGTCGATGAACTCCGCCACCTCCGCGCGGAACTCCTCGCTCTCGTGCCCCAACTGCTCGATGGTCTCGGCCAGTCCGTGCGTCTCCTGCACCTTCCGCCCCTTGAGCCACCGGCCGAGCTTGTTCTCGTGGTTGCCGGGGACGCACAGCGCGTCGCCCGCGGCGACCATCCCCATGACCCGGCGCAGGACGCCCGGCGAGTCGGGGCCCCGGTCGACGAGGTCGCCGACGAAGACGGCCGTCCGCCCCTCGGGGTGGTGTCCGTCGACGTAGCCGAGCTCGGCGAGCAGGGTCTCCAGCTCGGAGCGGCAGCCGTGGATGTCGCCGATGATGTCGAACGGGCCGGTGAGGTGCCGCAGGTCGTTGAAGCGACGCTCCAGGACGACCTCGGCCTCCTCGACCTCCTCCACGGAGCGCAGCACGTGCACCTTGCGGAAGCCCTCGCGCTCCAGGCCGCGCAGCGAACGGCGCAGCTCCCGCCGGTGGCGCTGGATGACGTGCGCCGGCATGTCCGCCCGGTCGGGCCGGGCGGCGTTCCGGGTGCGGCACACCTCCTCGGGGAGGTCGAGGACGATGGCGATCGGCAGCACGTCGTGCTCCCTGGCCAGCTGGACGAGCTGACGCCGGGCCTCCTGCTGCACGTTGGTGGCGTCGACGACGGTCAGCCGCCCCGCCGCCAGACGCTTGCCCGCGATGTAGTGGAGGACGTCGAAGGCGTCCTTGCTCGCGGACTGGTCGTTCTCGTCGTCGGCGACGAGCCCCCGGCAGAAGTCGGAGGAGACGACCTCGGTCGGCTTGAAGTGGCGCCGGGCGAAGGTGGACTTGCCGGAACCGGTGGCACCGACGAGCACCACGAGGGACAGATCGGTGACGGGCAGGGTGCGGGTCATGCTGTGACCTCCTTCAAGGTCTCGTCGGTACGGCTCTCGGTACGGCTCTCGCCACCGCTGTCGGCGCGGCTCCCGGTACGGCTGAAGACGGCCATCTGGGTCGGCGGCCCGACCTCCGGGTCGTCCGGTCCGACGGGGGCGAACTCGACCCCGTAGCCGTACTGCCCCGCGACGCCGGCCGCCCAGGCGCGGAACTCCTCGCGGGTCCACTCGAAGCGGTGGTCGCCGTGCCGGACGTGCCCGGCCGGAAGTGACTCCCAGCGCACGTTGTACTCGACGTTCGGCGTGGTCACGACGACCGTACGGGGCCGGGCCGAGCCGAACACCGCGTACTCCAGGGCCGGCAGCCTCGGCAGGTCCAGGTGCTCGATCACCTCGCTGAGCACGGCCGCGTCATAGCCCGCGAGCCGCTTGTCGGTGTACGCGAGGGAGCCCTGCGTCAGCTTCACCCGGGCGGCCTGCCGCTCCCCCATCCGGTCGAGCCGAAGCCGGCGCGCGGCGACGCCCAGGGCCCGCGCGGACACGTCCACGCCGACGATCTCGGTGAAGCGCGGGTCCTTGAGCAGGGCCTGCACCAACTGTCCCTGCCCACAGCCGAGGTCGAGCACGCGCGTCGCGCCGGCGCTCCTCAGCGCGGCGAGGATCGCCTCCCGTCGCTGCTCGGCGAGCGGCACCGGACGCTCCTCCGTGTCGGTGGTCTCGTCGACGGCGTTGTCGACGTCCTCGACGTCCAGGCCCTCGGCCTCGGCGAGCCGCACCAGTTCGAGCCGCTCCGTCGCCGCGCGGGCCAGACCCCAGCGGCGCGAGAGATAGCGGGCGGTGATCAGCTTCCGCTCGGGGTGACCGGCCAGCCAGCCGTCACCGGCGCGCAGCAGCTTGTCGACCTCGTCGGGCGCGACCCAGTAGTGCTTGGCGTCGTCGAGGACCGGCAGCAGGACGTACAGCTGGTTGAGGGCGTCCGCGAGCCGCAGCTCGCCCTCCAGGACCAGCCGCACGTACCGCGAGTCGCCCCACTCGGGGAACTCCCCGTCCAGCGCCACCGGTTCGGCCTCCACCGTCTCCCAGCCCAGCGGCCCGAACAGCGCCCGCACCAGCTCCGCGCCGCCCCGGGCGGGGAGCACGGGGACCTCGACGCGCAGCGGCAGCGGCTCGGCGGCCCGCTCGGGCATCGCCTTGCACTCGCCGTGCAGCGCGGTCTTGAAGACCCTGGCGAGCGCGACGGCCAGCAGCGAGGACGCCGCGTAGGGCCGGTCGTTGACGTACTGCGCGAGCGCCGAGTCCGGGGCGCCGCCCCGGCCCTTGCCCTTGCCGCGGCGCACCAGCGCCACGGGGTCCACCTCCAGGAGGAGTGCCGCCGTGCACCGCTCGGCACTCGCCTCGGGGTAGAGGACATGCGCCGTGCCGTACGAGGTCGAGAACGCCTGCGCCCGCTCGGGATGCTTGTGCAGCAGAAAACCGAGATCGGTCGCGGGTCGCTCCGGGTTGCCGTAGGTACTGATCGTCAGGAACACACGCTCGAGTATGGGCGCCCCCCGCCCCACCGACCAGGCATTTTCCGACCGCCACCACTTGACGGCGCCCGGCCGGACGCCGGGGTCCGGGCGTTCCCGGACCGGGCAGCCGGTCCGGACAACCAAGTCCAGGCGGCCCGGTCCGGGCGTCCCGATCCGGGCGACCCGATCCGGGCCAGGCGACCCGGGCCAGGCAGCCCATGCACCGGCGCGCGAGGCCGGGCGCCGGGCCGCGCATCAGTCGGCGTCGGCGTCGTTCCCCTCCGACAGAGCGTCGGCGAGTGCGGCGATCGTCTTCGGGCCGACGCGGCAGCAGCCGCCGACGAGGCGGGCTCCCGCTCCGGTCCAGGCGACGGCCCGGGCCGGGTCGAAGGCCGTGTCCCCGCGCCAGCCCCGCGCCCGGGCGTCCCACCGCTCCCCGCTGTTCGGGTAGACGACGGCCGGCTTCCCGGTCACGGCCACGGCGAGCTCCACGGCGGCCCCCGCCTCGGCCGGGTCGCAGCAATTCACCCCGACCGCCACGACCTGGTCGTTCCCCGCGGCGACCGCGAAGGCCTCCGCCAGGTCCTGCCCGGCCCGGGTCCGCCCGCCCGCGACCGTGTACGACAGCCAGACCGGCACCCCGCACCCCTCGGCCGCCCGCAGCAGCGCCTCGGCCTCCTCCGCGTCCGGAACCGTCTCCAGGGCCAGGACGTCCGGCTCCGCCCCGGCGAGCACTTCGATCCGCGGCCGGTGGAACCTCTCCAGCGCCCCCACGGACAAGCCGTACCGTCCCCGGTACTCGCTGCCGTCCGCCAGCATCGCCCCGTACGGCCCGACGGACGCGGCGACCCACACCTCCTCCTCCCCTGCCTCCGCCGCCGTCCGGGCGAGTTCCACGCTCCGGCCGAGCAGCCGCGTCGCCTCCTCCCTGCCCGCGCCCCGCCGGGCGAAGCCCTCGAACGTGGCCTGATAGCTGGAGGTGATCAGCACCCGCGCGCCGGCCCGCACGTACGCCGTGTGGGCCGCCTCGATCTGCTCGGGCCCGTCGGCGAGGAGCCGCGCGGACCAGAGCGCGTCCGAGAGGTCGCAGCCCTGCGCCTCCAACTGGTTGGACAGCCCGCCGTCGAGGACGAGCACCCCCTCGCCGAGGGCTTCGGCGAGCGTACGGTCCGGTCTCATCGCGTCACCCCGCTCACGCCAGCTGCGACTGGACTTGGGCGGAGATCAGCTCCAGGTGGTCGAGGTCCTCCAGGTCCAGGACCTGGAGGTAGACCCGGGAGGAGCCGATCGCCGCGTACTGCCCGAGCTTGTCGACGACCTCGGCGGGCGAACCCGCCAGCCCGTTCGCCTTGAGCTCGTCCACGTCCCGGCCGATGGCGGCGGCCCGGCGGGCCACCTCGGCGTCGTCCTTGCCGACGCAGACGACCAGCGCGTTCGAGTACACCAGGTCGTCGGCCGGCCTTCCGGCCGCCTCGGCGGCGGCCCGGACCCGGCCGAACTGCCGCTCGCTGTCCTCCACGGACGCGAACGGGATGTTGAACTCGTCCGCGTACCGCGCGGCCAGCCTCGGCGTCCGGCTCGCGCCGTGCCCGCCGATCAGCACCGGGACCCTGGCCTGGGCCGGCTTGGGGAGCGCGGGCGAGTCGGTGAGCCGGTAGTACTCGCCGGAGTGGCTGAAGGTCTTCCCGACCTCGGTCTCCCACAGGCCCGTGATGATCGCCAGCTGTTCTTCCAGGCGGCCGAACCTCTCCTTCGGGAAGGGGATGCCGTAGGCCCGGTGCTCCTCCTCGAACCAGCCGGCGCCCAGGCCGAGCTCGACCCGACCGCCGGACATCCGGTCCACCTGGGCGACCTGGATGGCGAGAACCCCCGGGAGCCGGAAGGTGCCGGCCGTCATCAGCGTGCCGAGCCGGATCCGCTTCGTCTCCCTGGCCAGGCCCGCCAGGGTGATCCAGGCGTCCGTCGGACCGGGCAGCCCGTCGCCGGACCCCATGGCGAGATAGTGGTCGGAGCGGAAGAAGGCGTCGAACCCGAGCTCCTCGGTGGCCCGTGCCACCGCGAGGAGGGTGTCGTAGTCGGCCCCCTGCTGGGGTTCGGTGAAAATGCGAAGATCCATGCCTCCATCCTGCACCGCCGGGTGCGTGTCAACCTCGCCGTCAGCTCATCGGCCGCACCGGCTCGGTCGAGTGAATATCCGGCCTCCTGGCGGGCCGCGTCCGCCCTGGCCAGTGACCGGGGCGCGGCACCCGTCGTTGGCTCGGGCGGAGCCGGACCGCCCGGCCCGCGTGCCGGCGGCCGCTGCCGGTGCGTCTCTCTCGTGGCCCCGTCCTCGGCGGCGGGGCCCGGGCCGAGGAGGCCGCCATGTCCCAGGAAGCCGCGCCGGAGCGGGCCGTACCCGAACAGCCGGTGTCGCAGTCCGTGCCCGAGCAGAAGGGTGCCGGCGCCCCCAAGGGCCTGCTCCAGCAGATGGAGGAGCTGATGGCCGCGCTCTCCGCCGACCTCTCCCAGCTGGACGCCGACCTCCAGTCCACGTCCGACCGCCTCACCCCCGACCCCGAGCCGCGACCTCGGCCGCAGCCCCAGAACCAGCCGCAGCCCCAGGACCAGGACCGGCCGAAGCCGCAGTCCCGGTCCCAGGAGCAGACCCGGCACGAGCGCCCCGGCACCGGCCGGCACTGACCCGAGCAGCAGCACCGCGAGGAACAGCAGCTCCCCGCGCACTCCTACCACGACGGGCCCCGCCCCGGGCCCGCTCGGCCTCGGGCGGGGTCGGGCGGGCGGGCGCGCTCCCCGTCGCGCACGGCAAGGCGCCGCAGCATCCCGCGCACCCGGTCGCTCGACTCGTCGGCGGCGTCGATCGCCTCGATGCACTGCCAGTAGAGCCCCTCCTCGTCGGTGGCGCAGGCCACTCCCACGAGCGCGATCCCCACCTCCCCGAGAAGCTCCCCCAGCGCGGTCAACGCCCCCCAGGGGTCCGCGACTTCGGTCAGCTGGGCCGCGCGCGGCCCGCCGGACCCCCAGGTGGGGTGCTCCCCGGCCTCACTCAGTCCCCGTGCCTCGCCGCGCAGCTCCAGCGGTCCGCAGAGCGCGAGGTGACTCCCTATCGCCTGGGCGAGCGCCTGGGCCTGCCAGGCCTCCGCCACGATGTCCTGTGCCGTGCCGCTCTCCGCCAGCGCGTGCCGGCCGAGCGCGACGAGTCGCTCCGCTTCCATCAACGCCGCCCCCGTTCGTACGACTTACTGCCCACTCACTCCACTACCCAGAGTGAGGCCGCCTGAGCCTCGACGCCAGAGGAAATCGGAAATCTGGGGACAGGAGGCCGGACGGGGACAAGTCGATCACTCCGAAGAGTGACGATCTTTCCTCAAGTCGACATCCGTCGTTCCGCTTTCACTCCCTCCGCCCCGCTTCCTGACGGGAAATCGGACCTCGTTCCGGTCGATCTTGGCCGCGAGCGCCGCCAGCGGATCCACCCCGAGCACCTGACAGAACTGCAGGAGGTAGGCGAGCACGTCCGCCACCTCGTCGGCGACCCGGTGCGCCGCGTCCGGGTCGTCCATCACCCGCTCCGCCTGCTCCGGCGTCAACCACTGGAAGATCTCCAGGAGTTCGGCCGCCTCCACGCTGAGGGCCGCGGCCAGGTTCTTGGGCGTGTGGTAGGGCTGCCAGTCGCGGGCCGCCGCGAACTCGGCCAGCCTGCGCTGCAGCCCCGCCACGTCGTTGTCGTCCGTCACGTCGTTGTCGTCCGTCACGTCGTTGTCGTCCGTCACGTCGTTGTTGTCCGTCACCCCCTCAGGTCTACCACCGTCACTCCGGGCGTCCGCCGCGCCTCTCCCGCCGCCCGCTCCCCCACGGCGCCCGCCACCCGGATGTGTCCATCGGCGGCGATGCCCGTCGCGAGCCGGAGGAGTTCGCCCACCTGGCGCCCGTCGAGCCCCCGGTCCAGGCCGTCGGCGAGCAGCGTCAGGCTCTGCATGGCGTCCGGCACCTCGGCGATCCGGTCCATCTCCAGGACTCCGGGGCCGGTGAGCAGCGTGAGGGCGAGGGCCAGGTAGCGGAGTTCACCGTCGCCGAGGCGGCCGAGCGGGGTCACGGGCCGGCCGCCGCGTTCGAGGACGGCGCGGACGGTGCCCCCCGGGAGCTCCTGCACGCCGACTCCGGTGACCGGTCCCGCGCAGCCCGCTCCGGCGACGGCGGCCAGGCGGTGGTGCCGGCGCGGGCAGTCCGTGTGGGTGCGGTGCAGGACCTCGGCGAGATTGCCGCAGCCACGCCGCAGCCGCCCCTCGCCCGGCGGCACGGGGGCCCGCATCCGCTCGGGCCGGGGGTCGCAGGCGAAGGCGGACCGCAGACCGATGACCACCTGCTCGGCGGCGGCCAGGACCTCCCGCTGCCCCTGGGTCTTGCCCGCGACCCGCAGCGGCAGCAGGGCCGTGCCGAGCAGGTCGTCGGGGAACGGGGCGCGGGTGACGGGGGTGGCGCCGGCCGTGTGCCACTCGGCCTGCACGGTGCTGCGGCCGGGGTCGCGGAGCGCGGTGGCGAGCAGGGTGCGGCCCCGGCCGGTGAGCCGTTCGCCGACGATCCGGAGCCGGGGCTCGGCCTGCACGGCGAGGTCCAGGTGGACGGGGCCTTCGGGGCCGTCCACCGTGCAGCCGATCCGGAAGCCGCGCCGGCCCTGGGCGTCGGGCCGGGCGCGCTCGGGGACGCAGTCGGCGGCGTCGGGGAACACCTCGTCGAGCGGGTCGCCCGCGCCGAGCCTGGCCAGGGCCTCGTACGCCCGCAGGGCGGTGGACTTGCCGCTGCCGCTGGGCCCGGTGAAGAGGGTGACCCGTCCGAGCGCGTGCACGGCGGAACGGTGGCCGGCGAACGCGGACAGCCGCAGCTCGGTGACGGCGGGCCGGGCGACGAGCGGCCCGCCCCGACCCTCCGCCGCGACCCGATCCTCCGCCGCGACCCGGCCCTCCGCCGCGACCGGGCCCCGCGCCCCGGGGACGGAGGCACGGGGCCCCGAGGCGCGGTGTCCCGGAGCACGGGGACCCGACACGCGGGGTTCCGAGGCGCCGGGCCCCGAGCCCCGGACCCTCGAAGCGCCGGGTCCCGAGACACCGGCCCCCGAAGCGCGGGCAGCGGAAGCGGGCGCGTCGGAAGACGAGCCGACCGAAGAGCCGACCGCGGGGATGCCTGCGGCGGGGTTGCCTGCCGCGGGGGCACCGACCACGGGCGTACCGACCGGCGGAAGATCGACCGGCGGAAGGTCGACCGGCGCAGGACCGGCCGTGGGCGAACTGTCCGAGGCAGGGCCGGCCACGGGCGAGCCGGCCGAGGCGGAGTCGACCGCTGACGGGTGAGCCGGGGAAGGAACGACGTCGGAGGAGCGGGCGTCTGACGTGCGGGCGAGCGTGGAGCCGCCGGTGAGGTCCATGCCCGGACCGTACGCAGATCATTCCCTGACGAACCGTTACGGCGAGATGACCTTCCTACGATCGGGGGACGCCGGCGGTCCGGCCGCCCACGACGTCCTCCTCGTCCTCGCCCTCCGCGCCCTCGACCTCCGTACCGGCCGGGGCCAGCAGGAAGACGTTCCGGTCGACGCGGTGCATCCCGCTGCCGAGGCCGAAGACGACGCCGCTGCTGAAATCGAGGATCCGCTTGGCGACCTCGGTGTCGGCGCTCGTCAGGTCGAGCAGCACCGGGATCTGGGCGATGAGGTACTCGGCGACCTCACGGGCGTCGGCGAAGACCTGCACGCGGAGCACGACCATGCGGCGGTGCTCGGCGGATTCGTACTGCTCGGGGATCGTGCGGTGGTCGACCCTGGACGGCCATTCGTCACGGCCGCGCAGGGGCACGACCTGCGCGAGGCCCTCCCACTGCTCGTCGGTGACGTCGTACCTCTCGTACCTACTCATGGGCCCATCCTCCCGCTCCTCACCCGTTCGGCCCAACAACGACACGAGGTGATGACCCGGGGCCGGTCGCCGCCCGGCTCCGGGTCAGCCGGTCCCCTGACCTGCGGGCGTCGGCGGGACGGAGTACGTGACGGTGGCGGAGGCGGCCAGATCGCCCGCCTCGTCCCTGAGTTCGGCGAGGACCACGCAGAGACGCCGGCCGAACTTGGCCATGCGCGCGTGCGTCCGGAGCAGTCCGGGCCGGGGGCGGTTGAGGTAGCTGATCTGGAGCGAGGTGGTGAGCGCCATCGGCGTGGGGCGTCCGAGCCGGGCGTTGACGAGGAGGAAGGCGGCGAGGTCGACGAGCCCGGCCTGTTCGGGGCCGGAGATCGTGCCGCCGGGCCGGGTGCGGAGGCGGGCCCCGTCCGCCTCCATGAGCAGGTGCGTCCCGCTCGCGTCGGTGACGCGGCAGGCCGCGTAGTCCGGGAACTGCCGCTGGACGAGCGCGTTCAGCTCGTCCGGCGACAGCGTTCCGGCGCCCGGAGAAGGCACCTGCGTACGGGCCGTGGGGCTCCCTGCGTTCGTCATCAGACGAAGCTCTTCGCCAGTCGGCGGAGGCCTTCCCTGATCTCTTCGGCCGAGTGCGTCGTGAACGACAGCCGCATCGCGCCCGGGTCCGGCTCGCCGCAGAAGAACGGCGCCCCCGGCACGTACGCCACCTCGTGGCCGACGGCGGTCTTCAGGAGGGCCGTCGCGTCGTGGCCCGCGGGGAGGGTCACCCAGATGAACATGCCGCCCTCCGGCCTGTTCCACCGGCTGCCCTCGGGCAGGGCGCCCGACAGGCCTTCGAGCATCGCGTCCCTGCGCTCCTGGTAGGCGGCGCGCATCACGGCGACGTGGGCGTCGAGGTCGCTGTCGCGCAGATAGCGCGCGGCCGCGGCCTGGTCGATGGTCGAGGTGTGCAGGTCGGCGGCCTGCTTGGCGATCACACAGGCGCGCCGCAGCCCGGCTGGGGCGCGCAGGTAGCCGAGCCGGAGACCGGGGGCCATCACCTTGGAGAAGGAGCCGAGCAGGACCGTGCGGTCGGCCGCGGCGGGGTCGGCGGCGATGCAGGGCACGCGCTCGCCGTCGTAGCGCAGTTCGCCGTACGGGTCGTCCTCGATGATCCAGAATCCGTGCCGCGCGGCGGCCTCGGCGACGGCGTGGCGGCGCTCGGCGGGGAGCGTGCGGCCGGTGGGGTTCTGGAAGGTGGGGACGATGTAGAGGAGGGTGGCCTTCTCGCGGGCCGCGATCTCCTCCAGGGCCTCGGGGATGATCCCCTGGTCGTCGGTGGGGACGGGGACGACGCGGGCGCCCGCGAAACCGAAGGTCTGCAGGGCGGCCAGGTAGCAGGGGTCCTCGACGAGGACGACGCTGCCCGGTTCGACGAGCGCGGTGGTGAGGAGCGTGAGGGCCTGCTGCGAGCCGGTGGTGACGAGCAGGTCGTCGGCGTCCGTGGGCAGTTCGCGCGCGGTGAGCCGGTCGGCGATGGCGGTGCGGAGGTCCGGGTCGCCCTCGGTCGTGGAGTACTGGAGGGCGTGCTGCGGGTTCTCCGCGAGGACCCGGTCGTACGCCGCGCGGATCCCGGCGATGTCGAACAGCTCGGGGGCGGGCAGGCCTCCGGCGAACGAGATCACCTCGGGCCGTGCCGTGAGCGCCAGGATCTCCCGTACCGGCGACGAGCCGACGTTGGCCAGCCGGGAGGCGGTGGCCGGCGCGGGCACGGAGGAGGTGGAGGGGGTGGCGTTCGCGGGCGCGGAGGCGGCAGAAAGCATGGCGCCAGCATATAGAGATTCAAGGCGGTGTCCAGGTCGTTCGATTGCCGTCGGACGTGGCCGAGTTGACACTCTTCGGGGGCCCGCACATGACGAATTCCCGCTCCGTCAGGGGCTTGCTCCGGACTTGCACCGGACCCGATTCGGCCACTCTGCGGGCCGTGGAAATCCGGCCGCGGGCGGCGAATTCGGAGGATCGGCCTCCCCCTTCCTTTCTCGCTGGTCGACACCGGAAAAGGCGGCCGGGGCGATCTTCGTCCGCCTTGTCCGACGCGCCGCAGACGGTTCTTGATCGGGTTCTCCGCACGACGTGGACGACTCGGGGAAATCAGCCATTCCGGTCCCCGGTCTCGTTGATGGACGGCTGTGCCGTGGATAGCGTTCGACCGCTCCACCACCGCGATGTCAGCGGTCTTTCGGGTCAAGTCGAACGAGCGAGGCGAGTGGATCACCATGGCATCTTCCGTTCCCGTCGACGAGGCAGTCGTCGTCCGCACCCCCGAGGAATTCCTCGCCATGCCCGAGGACTACCGCGAGATCGCCGTACGGGGAATGATCGTCAACACCGAGGGCGAACTGTCCGGCGCCGACGACTACATCCAGGTGTTCCTGCCGCTCGCGCCGAACGCCGAGGAACGGCAGGTGTGCGCCGAACGCGCCGTCGAGGAGTACGACCACTACAAGATCGGCAAGAGGATCCTGGCCGACATCGGCGTGGACACCGGATACATGGAGCAGCAGCGGCTCGCCGACCGTGATCTCTTCGCCGGCCACGAGTTCCACACCTGCACCACCTGGGCGGAGCGCGGAATCTTCTCGTACATCGGCGAGGAGACCGCGATGGTGATGATCTCCGAATTCGCGCAGAGCAGTTACAAGCCGTGGGCCGAGGCGGTGCGCACGATCATTCTCGACGAGAAGGTGCACATCGCGCACGGAGCGCGGGTCTGCCGGAATCTCGCCCGCACCGAGGAAGGCCGCGAGGAACTCCAGCAGGGCCTCGACCGATTGTGGCCGGGATTCAACCGGATCTTCGGCAGCGCGCGTTCGGAGAGGTCGAAGCTCGCGGTCCGCTTCGGTCTCCGGCAGACCACCAACGGGGAGGCGCGGGACATCTGGCGGGCGAAGGTCACCCCGCGGATCGAGAACCTCGGCCTGAAGGTCCCCGAGTAGCCCGGTACGGCCAGGAAGCCCGTACGCCGTGCGGCCAGGAAGCCCGTACGCCGTGCGGCGAGGCGCCCGTACGCCGCCCAGCCCCCGGTACGACCAGGAGCCCGTACGCCACCCAGCCCCCGTACGGCCGAGAACCCGTACGCCGTCCGACCCCGTACGGCCAGAGAGCGCGAGCGCGAGAGAGACACCGAGCAGCAGTCCGACCGAGGAGTCCGCAGCCCATGGCCACCCCCCTGACCATCACCCCGCGCCCGCTCGGCCGCCGCGAGGCGAAGGAGCGCACCGCCGCCCTCCTGGCCGAACGTCCCGATCTCGCCGAGCGCCTGCACAGGCTGCGCCGACTCGGCCGGGAGGTGCGCTCGTGCGAGGTCCACCTCACCAACACCTGCAACATCCGCTGCAAGGGCTGCTGGTACTTCGAGGGCGGCTTCGACACGGCCGTGCGCGAGCTCTCGGACGTCGACAAGATCCGCTCCTTCGCCCGCCGGCTGCGGGACGAGGGGGTCAACCAGGCCACCCTGATCGGCGGTGAGCCGACCCTGGTGCTGCGCCGGGTGGAGGCCTTCGTCGAGGAGCTGCCGTACATCACGATCTCGACCAACGGTCTGCGTCCGATGCCCGTGCAGGGCTTCGAGCACATCGCCGTGGCCGTCAGCATCTTCGGCGGCGGGCCGCTCGACGACGACCTGCGGGCCATCCGGGTCAACGGCTCGAAGTTCACCGGCCTGTTCGACACGGCGCTCTCGCACTACAAGGACGACCCGCGCGTCCTGTTCATCTTCGCGCTCTCCGAGGCCGGGCTGCCGTACCTCGAACCGACCGTGCGCAAGATCGCCGAGAACGGCAACATCGTCACCTTCAACTTCTACAGCGAGCACGGCTCGGACAACCCGATCCAGATCGAGAACGAGCGCCGCGTCCTCGAGGAGGCCCTGCGGGTCAGGGAGGCGTATCCCGAGGCCGTGGTCAGCCACCCGTACTTCATCCGCAGCCTCATCACCGGCACCTCGCACTGGGGGGCGCGCTTCGGGTACGACGTCTGCCCGAGCCTCAGCGTCGACCACCCCGACCACGAGGAGCGGGTCGCCAACGGCAACCCGGTGATCCCGGGCTTCGCCGCCTGGGGCGCCGACTACGAGTCGCTGCAGTTCTGCTGCACGTCCGGGGACTGCGGCGGCTGCCGCGACAGCCAGGCCGTCTACAGCTGGCTGGTGGTCAGCGCCTCCCGCTTCCTGGACAGCGCCGCGCGCCTGGAGGAGTGGGTGGACATCGCGGAGAGCTACTGGCGCCAGTGGCACTGGTCCCCGTACCACGCCTCGAAGCTCGCCACCCCCTGATCGCAGCCCTGATCCCCACACCGCACGGGAGAGTCATGTCCGAGACATCCGCGACGTCCACGACACCGGACCGCGCCACCATCGAGCAGTTCATCACCGACGCCCTCGTCGAACTGGGCGTCGACGAGGGCGACGTCCTGCCGGGGGCCGCGCTCGACGACCTGGAGATCGACTCGCTGGACATGGTCGAGCTCGCGCAGTCCGTCAAGCGGGACCTGGGCGTACCGGTCCGCACGAAGGACTTCGACGGCATCGAGACCGTCGGCCAGATCCTCGAACTGTGCTACCAGAAGGCCGGAGTTGAGTGATCCGCGGCGGGACCGGGAGGTCGTCGTCACCGGTTTCGGCGCGGTCACCCCGCTCGGCGTCGGCGCCGGCGTGCTCCACGAGCGCGTCGTCGCCGGGGACACGGCGGTGGCGGGCTCCCATCCGGCCGTCCGGCACGCGGACTTCACCGCCGCCGACCATCTGCCGCGGAACCTGGTGCGCCGCACCGACCGGTTCACCCAGCTGGCCCTGGTGGCGGCCGAGGAGGCCCTGACCCGGGCCGGGCACCGGACGGGCGCTCCGTCCCCCTGGCTCCCCGAGCGCGTCGCCTGTGTCATCGGCTGCGGGCTCGGCGGCACGGCCTCCTTCGAGGCGCAGCGGGAGGTGTACGAGAAGGAGGGCGCCGGGTTCGTCTCGCCGCTGATGATCCCGCAGATGATGGCCAACGCGGCCGCCGCCCACCTCTCCATGCGGCACGGCTTCCGCGGCGAGAGCCTGTGCGTCGCGTCCGCGTGCAGCAGCGGCGCGCAGGCCGTCGGCACGGGGATGCGGCTCCTGGCCTCGGGGGCGGCCGACGCCGTCGTGGTGGGCGGCGCGGAGGCCTCCTCCTCGGACCTGGTGGCGGCCGCCTTCGCGAACGCCGGCGCCCTCTCGCCGAGCGGTTCCGCCCGCCCCTTCGACCGGGACCGCGACGGCTTCGTGATCGGCGAGGGCGCCGGGATCCTCGTCCTGGAGACTGCGGCGGGCGCCGCCCGGCGCGGGGCCGAGGTCCTCGGGACCGTACGGGGGTACGCGGCGACCTCCGACGCCCATCACGTCACCGCGCCCGCCCCCGACGGCGGGCCCGCGGCCCGGGCGGTCACGCTGGCGCTGCGGGAGGCCTCGGTGGCGCCCGGGGAGCTGGCGTACGTCAACGCCCACGGGACCGGCACCGCCCTCAACGACCGCCTGGAGTGCGAGGCCCTGCGGGGCGCCCTCGGCGCCGACGTCCTCGCGGAGCTGCCGCTCTCCTCCGGCAAGGGCGCCCTCGGGCACCTCTTCGGGGCGGCGGGCGCGGTCGAGGCCGTCGCCACCCTCCAGGCGCTGCGGCACGGCATGGCGCCCCCGACGGCGGGGCTGCGCCACCCCGACCCGGCGCTCGGCCCGCTCGACCTCGTCCGGGCGCCGAGGAAGCTCACCGCGCGGGCGGGCGCGGGCCGGCTGTTCGGCCTCTCCACCTCCTTCGGCTTCGGCGGACACAACGCGGCCCTCGTCCTGGCCGTGGAAGGGCGGTCCTGATGCGCGCGTCCCGCGACCCCCACGGCATCCCCGACCTGCTCGGCTTCTCGGGGCGCCGCTATCTGGTGACCGGGGTCCTCAACGACGACTCGATCGCCTGGCACACCGCGCGGGCGCTCCAGGAGGCGGGCGCGGAGGTCCTGCTGACGGGCTTCGGACGGACCCGGCGGATCACGGAGGCGGCGGCCTCGGGCCTGCCGTACCCGGCCGACGTCCTGGAGCTCGACGTGACGCGCCCCGAGGACCTGGACGCGCTCACGAAGGAGCTGGAGCGCCGCTGGGGCGCGGTCGACGGCGTCCTGCACGCGATCGCCGCCGCCCCTCAGTCCGCGCTCAGCGGCAACTTCCTCACCACGTCCGTCGAGGGCGCGACGCTCGCCCTGCGCACGGCGGCCTTCTCGCTGCACTCGCTGACCACCGCGCTCGCCCCGCTGCTGCGCGAGGGCGGGGGCGCCGGCGCGGCCAGGGGCAGCGTCGTCGGGCTCGACTTCGACTCGTCCGGGGCCTGGCCGGGCTACGACTGGATGGGGGTCGGCAAGGCCACGCTCGGCGCGGTCTGCCGCTACCTCGCGCTCTACCTGGGGCACTCCGGCATCCGCGTCAACCTCGTCGCCGCCGGCCCGGTCGAGACCGTGGCCGGGCGGGCCGTCAGCACCTTCGACCGGATCGCCGACCGCTGGGAGCAGGAGGCTCCGCTCGGCTGGAGCCGCGCGGATCCGGCCCGGCTCGTCGGCCCCGTCCTGTTCCTGCTCTCGGACCTGGCGGCCACCGTCACCGGGGAGATCGTGCACGCGGACGGCGGGATGCACGCCGTCCGCATGGGGGTCGGCGCCGTCGGCGAACCCCCGGGCATCGGCGCCCCGCCCCGCGCCGGCAAGGAGGACCGCTCATGACCGCGGCGATCGTCGGCATCGGCTCGGCGCTGCCCGAACGGGCCGTGCCCAACAGTCACTTCGCCGCCATCGGCTCCTCCGACGAATGGATCGTCAAGCGGACCGGGATCCGGCAGCGCCACTTCCTGCCGGAGGACGGACACCTGGCCGACCTCGCCCTGGCCGCCTCCCGGACGGCCCTCGCCCAGTCGGGCCGCACCGCGCGCGAGGTGGGACACGTCGTCGTGGCGACCACGACCCCCGACCGGACGACCCCGGGGCTCGCCGTGGAGGTGGCCGCCCGGCTCGGCGCGGACCGGGCCGCCGCGTTCGATCTGCACGCGGCCTGCGCCGGGTTCGTGTACGCCCTGGACCACGCCGTCGCCCTGATCGAGTCGGGCCGGGCGAGCGCCGTGCTGGTCTGCGGCGCCGAGGCGCTCACCCGGATCACCGACCACGAGGACCGCTCGACGGCGGTGCTGCTCGGCGACGGCGCCGGGGCGGTGGTCGTGGCGGACGTGGACCCGGCTCCCTCCGCCGGGACGCGCACGGGTCCCTCCGTCGAGCCCGCGTTCCGGCTCGGCTCGGACGGTGAGCTGATTCCGCTGCTCTACGCCGACCGGTACGACCGGAAGCTCCGGATGGACGGCCCCGAGATCTTCGTCCAGGCCGTGGAGCGGATGAGCGAGGCGGCCCGGGACGTCCTCGCGCGGCGGGAGCTGACCGCCGACGACGTCGACCTGTTCGTCGCCCACCAGGCCAACGCGCGCATCGTACGGGCGGTGGGCAAGGAGCTCGGCGTCGCACCGGAGCGGCTCTATCTGAACGTCGACCGGGTCGCCAACACCTCCTCCGCCTCCATCCCCCTCGCCCTCCACCAGGCCTGGCGGGAGGGCCGTCTCGGCCCGACGGGCCTGCTCGGGGTGGCGGCGTTCGGCGCGGGCGTCACGTGGGGCGCGGGGGTGATCGGCTGGCACCTGACGGAACCGGAGGCCGAGCCCGTGGAGGCGGGATGAGGACCTCCCCCTTTCCCGTACTCGCCGAGCTCACCGCCCCGGACGGCGCCGCGCTCGTGGTCCGGGTCCACGCGCGCGTAGAACCGACCGCCCCGGTCGTGGTCGTCCTCCCGGCGATGGGCACCGCCGCCCGCCACTACACCCCGCTGGTACGGGCGCTGCACCGGCGGGGCGCGACCGTGGTGACGACGGACCTGCGCGGCCACGGCGAGAGCACCCCGGTCCCGGCGCGCGGGATCCGCTTCGGCTACCGCGAGCTCGTCGAGCACGACATCGGCGCGGTCCTCGACGCCGTCGAGCGCGCCTTCCCCCGGGCGCCGCGGCTGCTGCTCGGCCACAGCCTCGGCGGCCAGCTCGGCCTGGTGCACTGCGGGCTGCTCCGGCCGCGCCTCGCGGGGGTCGTCCTGGTGGCCAGCGGTTCGGCGTGGTGGCGCGCGCTCGGCACGGGGGCGGACCCCCGGCCGGGTGCGCGGTGGCTCGTGCGGAGCCTGCTGTGCGTGGCCGGCGCGGAGCTGCTCGGGTACTGGCCGGGGCACCGGTTCGGCTTCGGCGGGCGCGAGTCCGTGGGCGTGATGCGGGACTGGGCGCGGCAGATGCGGACCGGGCGGTACGGGGCCGGGGGCGCCGCCGCCGACTACGAGGCGGCGCTGGGGCGCGTCGACCTGCCCGTGCTCGCCGTCGACGTCGAGGGCGACGCGCTGGCGCCGCCGCGGGCCGTGGACCACCTGTGCGCGAAGCTCACCTCGGCCCGGGTCCGGCGCTGGAGCTACCGGGCCTCGGACGCCGGCGGCCGACGGCTCGACCACTTCCGCTGGATCCGGCACAACGCGGGACTCGTCGAACGGATCGCGACGTGGGCGGAGTTCCCGGCGGCGACCTCGGCGGGGCCCGACAGAGCGACGGCGGGCGCGGGCGGACGGCAGGACACCGCATCGACGGGCACGGGCGAACACGGTGCCGCCACGCCGGGCACGGCCGGGCCCGGCGCCGTGCCTCCGGTCCCGGTCGCGGACCGGGGCAGCACGCCGTCGGGTGCCCGGGCGTGAGCGTGCGAAGCGAGGAGCGCCTCCTGCTCGGCGCGCTGCTGCCCGAGCGGGTGCACTGGGCCGAGGAGACCGGGGCGGCGGACGGCGAGCCCCTTCCCCCGTGGCTCTTCGCCGAGGAGGAGGCCCTGATGGCGCGCGCCACGCCCGGCAGGCGGTGCGAGTTCGCGACGGCCCGGCTCTGTGCCCATCGGGCGCTCGCGGCCCTCGGGGTCACGGCGGCCCCGCTCCTGCGGGGCCGGCGCGGAGCACCGGCGTGGCCCGCGGGCACCGTCGGCAGCATCACGCACTGCGCGGGGTACCGGGGCGCGGCGGTGGCGTCGGCCACCCGTTTCCTCGGCCTCGGCATCGACGCCGAACCGCACGCGCCGCTGCCGTCCGGGGTCCGTGAGGAGGTGGTCTGCGGCCCGGAGGAGGCGCGGCTGCGCGAACTGGCCGCCCGGCGGCCGGACATCGCCTGGGACCGGCTGCTGTTCAGCGCCAAGGAGTCCGTCTACAAGGCCTGGAGCGGGTACGGGGGTGCCTGGCTCGGTTTCGAGGACGCCGAGGTGTCATGGCGGCTCGACGCGCCCGACAGCCCGCATCCGCCGGCACTCGCGCGTGATGTGCGCTCGCGCCCTCCCGCACGCGCGCGGGACGACCGCCTCCATCCGTCCGTACTCGCGCGTGACGACTTCCTTCATCCGTCCGCACGCTCACGTGACGACCGTCTTCATCCGTCCGCACGCACGCGTGACGACCTCGCGCATACGCCCTCACCCGCGCACGACGACCGTCCGTACCCGGCCCCACGCGTGCGTACGGAGTTTCCCCGGGCTTCCGGTCGGTTCCGGGCGCGGCTTCTGGTCCCTCCGCCCGAGGGGCCGTGCCCCCTGCCGCGCGTGCTGCCCGGTCGCTGGCTCGTCCGTGAGGGACTGCTGCTGACCGCGGTCGCCGTCCCCCGCCCCGTACCGCTTCCTCCACACCGCACGGCCCTGAAGGAGTACCGCTGATGAGCGTCGACGACGGCACCGTTCCCGCGCTGCTCGCCCGGAGCGCGGCCGCGCACCCCGGCAGGACCGCGCTGCGGCTCGGTGCAGAGACGCTGACGTACGGCGTGCTCGACGACCTCGCCCATCGCGCCGCCGCGCTGCTGCACGCGCGCGGGGTCGGCCCCGGCGACCGGGTGGCCCTCATGCTGCCGAACAGCACGCTGTTCGCCGTGCTCTACTACGGCATCCTGCGGGCGGGCGCGATCGTCGTCCCGCTCAATCCGCTGCTGCGGGCGGGCGAGGTCCGTCACTGCCTGGTGGACGCCGAGGCCGCGCTGCTCCTCTCCTGGCACCGGGACGGCGAGGAGGCGGCCGAGGGCGCCCGGCTGGCGGGCACCCCGCACCTCGCGGTCGAACCGGCCGCGTTCACGGCGCTGTTGGCGGACCACGCGCGCGTGGCGCCCGCTTCCCGTGCCCCGGAGGACACGGCGGTCGTGCTCTACACCTCCGGCACGACCGGGGCGCCGAAGGGCGCCGAGCTCACCCACCGCAACATCCGGCGCAACGTCGGCGAAGGCGTGCGGGTCCTGGGGCTCGGCCCCTCGGACGTGGTCTTCGGCGGGCTGCCCCTCTTCCACTCCTTCGGGCAGGTGATGGGGCTCAACTGCGCGGTGTCGGTGGGCGCCTGTCTGACGCTCATGGCCCGCTTCGACCCGGCGGGCGCGCTCGCGCTCGTCGCCCGGGACCGGGTCACGGTCTTCCTCGGCGTCCCCACCATGTACGGGCTGCTGCTGCGGCATCCGGACCGCGCGGCCCACGACGTCTCCTCTCTGCGGGTCTGTCTGTGCGGCGGCTCGCCCCTCCCGGTGGCGGTGCTGACCGGTTTCGAGTCCGGCTTCGGCTGCGCGGTGCTGGAGGGGTACGGGCTGTCCGAGTCGTCCCCGCTGGCCTGTGTGAACCGGATCGACCGGCCGCGCTCCCCCGGCACGATCGGCATCCCGATCGAGGGCGTGGAGATGCGGGTGGTGGACCGGAACGGCAAGGAGGTCACGGACGGAGAGGTCGGCGAGCTCGTCATCCGGGGGCACAACGTCATGAAGGGCTACTGGCGCCGTCCGGAGGCCACCGCCGAGACGGTACGGGACGGCTGGCTGCACACCGGCGACCTCGGCACCCGGGACGCGTCCGGCGACTTCCGGGTGGTCGACCGCCTCAAGGACGTGGTGATCCGGGGCGGGTTCAACGTGTATCCGAGGGAGGTGGAGGAGGTCCTCCACCTCCACCCGGGCGTGGCGGAGGCCGCCGTCCTCGGCGTCCCGCACCCGGTGCACGGGCAGGAGGTCGCCGCCGCGGTCGTCCTGCGGCCCGGCGGCCGGGTCTCCCCCGCCGAGCTGCGCGCCCATGTGCGGGAGCGGCTCGCCCCGTACAAGTACCCGCGCCGGATCTGGCTCACGGACGCCCTCCCGAAGGGGCCGACGGGGAAGGTCCTCAAGCGGGCGATCGTCCCCCCTGACGGCTCGTGAGGGGGCTGCCGGTCAGGACGGACCGTCTCCGACCTCCGGTTCGTCGCCCGCCTCGGGGTCGGCCCACAAGGAGCGCACATGGCCGAGGTGGCGACGAGCGCACGCCTCGGCGCCGGCCGCGTCCCCGGCGATCATCAGGTCGAGGAGTTCGAGGTGCTCCTCGGCGGAGGAGACGAGCTTGCCGGCCTCGTCGAGGCCGGTCAGGCCGTAGAGCCGGGAGCGCTTGCGCAGCTCGCCGACGGTCTCGACGAGCCGCTCGTTCCCGGAGAGGGCGAGCAGGGCGAGGTGGAAGCGGCGGTCCGCCTCCAGATAGCCGATGAGGTCGTGCTCACGGGCGCGCGAGACGATCTCCTCGGCCACCGGGCGCAGCTCCTCCAACTGCTCCCGGGCGGCGCTGCGGGTGACCCGGCCGATGGTGGGGACCTCGATGAGGGTCCGCAGCTCCGTGTACTGGTCGAGGTCCCGCTCGCTGACCTCGGTGATGCGGAAGCCCTTGTTGCGGACGGGCTCGACCAGGCCCTCGCGGGCCAGGTCGAGCATGGCCTCGCGGACCGGGGTCGCGGAGACGCCGAGGTCGCTCGCGAGTCCGGGGGCCGAGTAGACCTGGCCGGGGCGCAGTTCCCCGGCGATCAGGGCGGCGCGAAGGGCGTGGCCGACCTGGTCGCGGAGCCGTTCCTGGGCTCTGACGAGGCCGTACTGTTTCAGGTCACCCATCGTGCGTCCTCCGAGAAGTCACGGGGGAGCATCGTACAATGTCACGTTTCCCCGGCCGGACCGAGTGACCCCGAGTGGCTCAGAGCAGGAATCCGGCGGGGAACGGGTCGTCGGGGTCGAGGAAGTACTGGGCCGTGCCGGTGATCCAGGCGCGGCCGGTGACGGTGGGGACGACGGCGGGCAGCCCGCCCACGACCGTCTCGTCGACGATCCGTCCGGTGAACTCGGTGCCGATGAAGGACTCGTTGACGAAGTCGGTGTGCGGGGCAAGGAGTCCGCGCGCGTGCAGCTGGGCCATGCGGGCGCTGGTGCCCGTGCCGCACGGGGAGCGGTCGAACCAGCCGGGGTGGATGGCCATGGCGTGGCGCGAGCGGGTCGCGTCGGAGCCGGGCGCGGTCAGGTAGACGTGCTTCACCCCGGCGAAGGCCGGGTTCTCGGGGTGGACGGGCCGGTCGGGGCCGGCGTTGACGGCGTCCATGATCGCGAGCCCGGCGGCGAGCAGCTCGTCCTTGTGGGCGCGGTCGAACGGCAGGCCCAGCGAGTCGAGGTCGACGAAGGCGTAGAAGTTGCCTCCGTACGCGAGGTCGTAGGTGACCGTGCCGTACCCGGGCACGTCCGCCTTGAGGTCGAGGCCGACGGAGAAGGCGGGCACGTTGGTGAGGGTCACGGAGCGGGCCCGGCCGTCCTCGACGCGGACGTCGACGCTGACGAGCCCGGCGGGGGTGTCGAGTCGGACGGTGGTGACCGGTTCGACGACCGGCACCATGCCCGTCTCGACGAGGACGGTGGCGACGCCGATGGTGCCGTGGCCGCACATCGGCAGCAGGCCGGACACCTCGATGTAGAGGACGCCGTAGTCGGCGTCGGGGCGGGTGGGCGGCTGGAGGACGGCACCGCTCATCGCCGCGTGGCCGCGCGGTTCGTACATGAGGAGGGTGCGGACGTGGTCGAGGTGCTCGGCGAAGTGGAGCCGCTTCTCGGCCATGGTGGCGCCGGGGACGACGCCGAAGCCGCCGGTGATGACGCGGGTGGGCATGCCTT
Organism: Streptomyces sp. TLI_105; assembly: GCF_900105415.1. Taxonomy (GTDB): domain Bacteria; phylum Actinomycetota; class Actinomycetes; order Streptomycetales; family Streptomycetaceae; genus Streptomyces. The sequence goes on from NZ_FNSM01000001.1 coordinate 2,035,336, forward strand.
CGGTGTGGGAGTCCACCGCGTGGTAGACGTGGCGGGTGCGCATGGGGTCCCCTTCGGACGGACGGGCTGAGGGACGGACGGGCTGAGGACGGACGGACTGAGGGACGGACGGCGTGCGGAGCGGAGGGTCTACGCGTGGCCCTCGGCGAGGGCCTTCTCCGTGGCGGCGCGTACGACGGCCTCCTGTTCGGGGGCGAGCGGGAGACGGGGCGGCCGGGTGGCTCCCCCGGTGTGGCCGACGAGGTCCATGGAGAGCTTGATCGCCTGGACGAACTCGGTCTTGGAGTCCCAGCGGAAGAGCGGGTGCAGCGAGCGGTAGAGCGGCAGCGCGACGGCGAGGTCGCCGGCGACGGCGGCGCGGTAGAGGGTGGCGCAGGCGCGCGGGAGGGCGTTGGGGAAGCCGGCGATCCAGCCGACCGCGCCGGCGAGGGCGAGTTCGAGGAGGACGTCGTCGGCGCCGATCAACAGGTCGAGGCCGGGGGCGAGTTCGGCGAGCTCGTAGGCGCGGCGGACGTCGCCGCTGAACTCCTTGACGGCGACGATGCCGCCGTCGCCGTGCAGGCGGGCGAGCAGGTCGGGGGCGAGGTCGACCTTGGTGTCGAAGGGGTTGTTGTAGGCGACGACCGGGATCCCGACGCCGGCCACCTCGGCATAGTGGGCGCGTACGGCCGTCGCGTCGGCCCGGTAGGCGTTGGGCGGCAGCAGCAGGACCGAGCCGCAGCCGGCCTCGGCGGCCTGTTCGGCCCAGCGGCGGGCCTCGGCGCTGCCGTACGCGGAGACGCCGGGCATGACCCGCGCCCCGTCCCCGGCCGCTTCGACGGCGGTACGGACGACCTGGGCGCGCTCGGCGTCGGTGAGGGTCTGGTACTCGCCGAGGGAACCGTTCGGGACGACGCCGTCGCAGCCGTCGGCGATCAGCCGGGCCACGTGTTCGGCGTAGGCGTCGTGGTCGACGGTGCCGTCCGCGCGGAAGGGGAGGGCGGTGGCGACCATGATCCCGCGCCAGGGGCGGGCGCGGTGCGCGGGCCGGACGGGGGGCGTGGGCTGCGCGTGGGCCATGAAGAACTCCCTTGTGTGGTGTGTGACATTTTATTGACGGGAGCGGGCTCCACAAGAGGCCCGGCCACGATCAGTTCTGACGTCCTATCAGCTCCGCACCGACCGACCCCGCCGAGCGCCGCCGGACCGCTCAGCCCACCGCCGACCTCGACTTCGACTTCGACGCATCGACCCGGCCCTTCGCCCCGATCCCGGCGAGGAGCGCGACCCCGTACCCGGTGGCGGTCTTGGTCAGCGCGGTGACGACGGCCCCGGACGACGACGAAGAGCACGACCCGGCCACGCCCAGGGCGATCGCGAGCGTCGCGCCGCCGACGGCGAGGCCGACGCCGGCGAGGAGCGCCGTGACGGTGGGCAGGCAGACGGCCATGGCGAGGTCTTCGAGGACAGAAGGCTGAGGAGACGGACCTGATCCGCACGCACCTCGACCACGCGGAACGGGGCGAGCCGCCATCGAGTGGCTACCTGCTCTTGCCGTTGGCTAAGGGTTGTCCCGTAATGATCTTTGAGTCACGAGTGGCAGGGGCGGTCTCGGTGGGTGCGGTCGTCGTTATCCGGTCAGGACGAGGTTGTGCATGTGGGCAATGCCGAGCATGGCATGGGGAACGCCCTTGTCTTCGAGGCGGCAGTCTTGGACTGCCTTCGGCTGCCGTCCCGCTCGGCCCGTGAGCGTTGTCGGCACCTCATGCCAGGATCCGGATGAACGCATGAACACAAGGAGCACACCATGGGCACCCCGGAAGCCGGTCTTTTCGGCAACGGCACGAAAGCGGACTGGGGCGACGCGGTCTGGAAGGCCTTCACCTCGGCGTCCCGGACCGCGCCGTGCCCTGACACGTCTCTTGAAGGGCCGCCGCTGTCCGTCGACTGGATCGACTACGTCGACACGGACCCGGTACGCGCGCTGGAGATGCTGGTCCTGGGGTGGTACCCGGCCGAGGAAGCGCCGCCGGACCCCGATGCACCCGCGGACGACGTTCTCGCCCTTCTGCCGCCGGCACTGGCCGCCTTCCATCGTCTGGCCCGCACACGTCCCGCCCTCTACCGCTTCTGCCACCCGATGCTCCTGCGCCCCCAGCACGTCACAAGGCCGCACGGCAGCCAGCTGGTCTTCGCGGTGGAGAATCAGGGATGCAGGGACTGGTCCATCCCCTGGCCTCCTCAAACCGGCCCGGAAGACGCCGACCCTCCTGTCTGGCTCACTGAGGACCCGCACTCCGACGACGACCCGGAGACGATCATCGAAGCGGAACGCCTCAGCCGCTTTCTCCTCCAGTTCACCCTCGACCAAGCATGCGGCATCGCACCCTTCAGAGCCTGGACCTTCGTCCTGCCCCTCGAACGTCTCGAACCGCTGTGGAGCTTCCTGCGCCCAGTCCCCCTCAGCCCCCACAAGCCCACTTACGAAAGCAGCGTGTTCTACGCAGCCCCCGGGCTGCTGGCCAGCATTAGCGCCCATGAGAGCAAAGCGACCATCGGTTTCGGAGCCCGCCACCGCGAAACCCTGGCCCCCCTGCGGACCTACGATTTCCCCTGGCGGCACTTCGACGCATAGCCCTACTACACGTCTCACAAGCAGGTCGGAGTTCGCGTCGAGCATGTCTTCGCCCGCACGGCCTCTAGAGGCGTGTCGCGGTGCGGACGAGGTCGGCGACGGCTTTGGATCTGCTGTGTGGTGGCCAGGCGATGACGGTCGTGACAGCCGGTGCGTCCGGAACCGGCACCGTCGCATGATCGTCGCGCAAGTGGGCCCGGAGGGACTCGGGCACGACCGCGCAGGCCCGTCCGAGCGCGATCAGCTGGAACAGCTGGGTGTGGTCGCGCACCTGCGGGCCAGGTCCGTCCGGATAGCCCCCGCCCCGTCGAGGCCAGCGCGGCAGGGGCAGGTCCGTCAGGGTGGTGACCTCGGCTATCGACATATGGGGTCGGTGGGCCAAGGGGTGCCCCGCGGGCAGGACCACGACCTGCTGTTCGGTGCGCAGGTCCTCGGTGTCGAGTCCGGCCGTCGTGTCGAAGGGCCGCTGGAGCAGAGCGACGTCGGCACGCCCGTCGCGCAGCAGCCCTTCCTGCTCGCCGGGCCCGCACAGCATCACCTCGACGGCGACCGCGCCGGGCTCGGCGGCGTAGGCGTCCAGCAGCTTCGACAACAGTTCGCTGGACGCTCCGGCTTTCGTGGCCAGCACCACACCGGGCGATTCGGCGGCTGCGCGGCGGGTGCGGCGCTCGGCGGCTTCGACCGCGTCGAGTGCGGCCCGGGCCTCCCGCAGAAGCACCGACCCGGCCTCGGTCAAGGCGACTGCGCGAGCAGTGCGGTGCAGCAGAACCACTCCGAGCCGCCGCTCGAGCTGCTGGATCGCCCGCGACAGCGGTGGTTGCGCCATGGCGAGCCGCTGCGCCGCCCGCCCGAAGTGCAACTCCTCCGCGACGGCGACGAAGTATCGCAACTCCCGCGTCTCCACCGCGTCATCGTATCCGGCGCTCACCACGACCGATATCCGTGCGGTATCGCCGCCCACCCAGTCGGTCTTGGACGTCCCACCCGAGTCCGCACCACGCTTGATGACATGAGTGAACAGACGATCGCGCTGGTGACCGGTGCGAACAAAGGAATCGGATACGAGATCGCGGCGGGCCTGGGCGCCCTCGGCTGGCGAATCGGCGTGGGCGCGCGGGATCAACAGCGCCGCGACACCGCGGTGGAGAAGCTGCGCGCAGCCGGGACCGACGCGTTCGGCGTTCCGCTCGACGTGGCGGACGACGCGAGTGTGGCCGCCGCGGCCGAGCTGATCGCCGACCGCGCCGGAGGGCTCGACGTGCTGGTCAACAACGCCGCGATCACCGGCGGTATGCCGCAGACGCCCACCACGGTCGATCCCGCGACCGTACGGGTCGTCGTGGAAACCAACGTGATCGGGGTCATCCGCGTCACCAACGCGATGCTGCCCCTGCTGCGCGGCTCGGCATCGCCGCGGATCGTGAACATGTCCAGCAGCGTCGGCTCGCTCATCCTGCAGACCACGCCCGGCATCGACATGGGCCCGATTCCCGTTGCGTACTTGGCGTCCAAGACCTTCCTCAACGCCGTCACCGTCCAGTACGCCAAGGAACTGAGCGACACCAACATCCTGATCAACTCCGGCTGTCCCGGCTTCACCGCCACCGACCTCAACGGCTTCCAGGGCGTCCGCACTCCCCGCCAGGGCGCGGCGATCGCGATTCACCTCGCGACCCTGCCCGACGACGGACCGACCGGCGGATTCTTCGACGACGGGGGAACAGTGCCCTGGTGACAGGCTCACCGGCCCCTGGTAGTCCAGCTGATGTTCGTTGCTGGTGATGCAGTCGTTCTTGTCGCGCGACGCCCGACGATGCCCCCACCAGCGACGGCAAGCAGCACCGCCATGACAAATCCCGAACGTCAGCTGGAGTACTGGAGCCGTCAGGGTCTGTCGGCGCGCGGCCGGTCGGCCCCCTTGCCGGGGTTGTCCGAGGAGTCGCCGCGGCCGACGCCGTTGTTCGACCGGGGCCCGGCGGACGGGGTACGGGCGGGGCGGGGGTCGTGCCGGCAGTACTCGGGGACGAGCTCCTCGCCGCCCGCGGCGGCCACGAGCCGCTGCCAGGCGGCGGACGTGGACGCCTTGCCCATCGTCTTGCCCTCGTCCTTCGCCTTGTTCTCGCCCTTCGTCTTGCCCTTGTCCTTCGCCTTGTTCTTGTCCTTGCCCTTCGCCTCCCCCTCCTGCTCGACGGCACGGCAGAGGGCGTCACGACTCCTGCCGGAGAGCTCCTGGGGGTCCTTCTCCGGACGTAGGGGAGCGGTCGTGCCGGGCGGTGCGGAGGTGCGGGCCGCGCCGCTGCTCGTGCCGGCCGTCGCGCCCGGCTTCACGGGTTCGGGCGTGGGGCGGGTCGGGCGCGGTTCGGAGGGCGGGGCGGTGGTGCCGAGGAAGCGCTCGGGCAGAGTGCCGGCGGCGACGGCCACGCCGCCGAGCGTCACGCTCGCAACCAGCGCGGCCACGGCCGCCTTCAGCGAACGCCGGGGGCGCCGCCGCTCGGCGACCGGGGTCCAGTCGTCACGGTCGCGGGTGGGCAGTGACGTGTGGAGCCCCGTGTCACGGGCCTCCCGGAAGGCGGCGAGAGCGGCCTCCTCGCCTGCGACGCCGCTCCCGTCTCCTCGCTCGCCGCTCAGAGCGGCTCTCAGCAGCTCCGTCGGCTCTCTGTCCCACGGTTCACCACGCATCCGTCACCTCCCCCTCCCCGTGAGTTGTTTCGCAAGTCGCCTCAATCCCCTATGTGCGGCGGACCGTACCGCACCGGGACGCTTGCCCAGTACTCGGGCGGCCGAAGGGCCGTCGAGACCGACGACGACCCGGAGCAGCACGGCCTCGGCCTGGTCCTGCGGAAGACCCGCGATGAGGGCGAGCGCCCGTTCCGTCGACAGCGCGTCCAGCGCCTCGTCGGCCGCGTCGTCGGCGGCCGGGAGTTCGAGGAGGTCCTGCTCGAACCGGGTGGGCCGGGGCCTGGCCCGTACGCGCCGCAGGTGGTCGAGGGCCCGGTGGCGGGCGATGGTCGCGGTCCAGCCGCGGAAGCCCGCGCCGTCGCCGTGGAAGCGGCCGAGGTCCCGGGCTATCTCCAGCCACGCGTCGGAGGCGACGTCCTCGGCGTCCTCGCCGACGATTCCGCGCAGATAGCCGAGCAGTCCGGGGTGGACGATCCGGTAGGCCTCCGCGAACGCCCCCTCGTCCCCCCGTCGGGCCCGCTCGACGGCCTCGGCGAGGCGGGCGTCACGCTCCGGGCCGGACCGGGCGTCACCCTCCGGATCGAACTGCACGCCGTTCTCCGGGCCGGACCGGGCGTCGCTCCCGGGGCCGTGTGCCGTGGCGGGCGCGTGCCCCGTTCCCTCGCCCACCCGACCTCTTCACACCCCGTACACCCACGAACCCCGGCCCCCCACGGAACAACCGGAGGTCATCCATCCTGTCAGACGGTCAGCAGGCCTTTCCCGACACCCTGTCGGGGTGGCGGGACGCTCCGCGTCCCGTCGAGGAGCCGCGGGCTCCCCATGGAGCGGCCCGGCGGAATCCGCCGGGTGTTCCAGCGGATCGACCCCGTGAAACATCACGGGCTGACAGAGTGACCCTGATCACAGCGGCGGCGAACCCTCTTTGGCATCAGACGAGTTGCTGGACCATGGAGGGGCGTCAAAGCGCCCATAAGCGGTCACCGGTCGATGGATCCAGCCACCCTCGGGGGGCGAACACAAATTTCACACAATCCCTCTTCACACCGGCCCGCGATGCTCTAGATTGACCGTGCTTCAGCTGTTCGGGCACGAGGCGACCACTAACGATCCATAGGTCCGGTACTGCGGAAGGTCACGAGCCACTCCGCGGCGCCGGGCATGGGGACGATCGATTCCGGGGGCCCACGAGGGGCGTCGGGTGCGGGGAGCACCCGGGGTCTCGACGGATTTCCGCGCACCTCGAGTGCCTGACGGGGCGGATGAGTCCGCTGCCGTCGGGGGGATTTGTTCACGTAGCTCTGCAAGAGCCGGGATGCCATGCGCCGGGGAGGGCGGGGGCCTCCCGGGGAGTGCCGGGCGCACACGTCGTACCACTGGGGACCTGGGGGGTTCTGTGCGGCAAGGGGGACTAGTCAGCCCGTTTCCGTCTGCGCGCGAGCGCCTGGCGGACGGGGCGATCAGCCGGCCCGCGATCGAGTGGGAACAGCGCTACCGCCGTACCGTGATCATCAGCGACACCGTGGCCACCGCCTTCGTGGTGACGGCGATCGGAGACTTCTTCGGAGTCCGGGACGCCGCCAACTGGCATGAGAAATGGGGAATCCTCGCGTTCGGCACGCAGCTGCTGGTGCTGGGGGCGCTGGCGGTGAGCCGGGCATGGGCTCCCGCCGTGCTCGGCCAGGGCGCCGAGGAGTTCCGCCGGCTCGGCCGCTCCCTGTTCACGGCGACCGTCGTCCTGGCGCTCGGCGGGATCGCCCTCACCTCGCGCAACATCAAACTCTGGATCTTCGTCGCGATCCCCGCGATCGCCCTCGTCGCCATGACCGCGCGGTACCTGCTGCGCCTCTGGCTGCACAGGGAGCGGAAGGAAGGGCGCTGCCTGCGGCCGGTGCTGGCCGCCGGGAGCCCGGACACCGTGCGCGACCTGATCACCCGGACCCGCAAGTTCCCGCACCTCGGCTGGCGCGTGGAGGCGGTGTGCACGACGGACGGACGCGGGCTCGACGGTGACCTGCTGGACGGGGTGCCGGTCGTCGGACAGCTGGCGGACGTCGCCAAGCACGTCCGCCACGACGGCTACCGGGTCGTCGCGGTCACCCCGGACCCGCACTGGTCACCGGACCGGCTACGGCGGCTGGCCTGGAACCTCGAAGGGAGCGACGCCGAGATGGTCGTGGCCCCCGTGCTGATGGAGGTGGCCGGCCCTCGGCTGCACGTCGACGCCGTGCTCGGGATACCGCTGCTGCGGGTCAGCATGCCGACCTTCACCGGCGGCCGCCGGGCGATCAAGGAGGTCGTCGACCGGCTGGGCGCGGCGGTCCTGCTGCTCCTGTTCACGCCGCTGATGGCGCTCGTCGCGCTGCTCGTGCTCCTTGACAGCCGCGGCGGGGCGTTCTACCGGCAGCGCAGGGTCGGCAAGGACGGCCGCGAGTTCACCATTCTCAAGTTCCGCACCATGGTCACCGGGGCCGACGGGGCGGCACGTGCCGCGCTGGCCGACCACAACGAGGGCGCGGGACCGCTCTTCAAGCTCCGCCGGGACCCGCGGGTGACCCGGGTGGGAGCGGTGCTGCGCCGGTACTCGATCGACGAGCTCCCACAGCTCTTCAACGTGCTCACCGGGTCGATGTCGCTCGTCGGTCCGCGGCCGCCGTTACCGGAGGAGTCCGCCGCGTACGGCCCGGACATCCGGCGGCGTCTCCTCGTCAAGCCCGGCCTCACCGGCCTGTGGCAGATCAGCGGACGCAGCGACCTGCCGTGGGAGGAGGCCGTGCGCCTCGACCTGCGGTACGTGGAGGACTGGTCGCTCGCCCTGGACACGGTGATCTTGTGGAAGACGCTGCGTGCGGTGCTCTACGGGCAGGGGGCCTATTGATGTGCGGGGGGCGGCGTCGGCGGACAGCCGGAGCTCGGACCGCAGGCCGCAAGGGCCTGCCTGGGGGGAGGAACGAGTCGTGAGGATCAGCGTTTTCGGGCTCGGCTACGTGGGCTGCGTGTCGGCCGCGTGCCTGGCCAGCATGGGCCACGAGGTCATCGGGGTGGACGTCAACCAGGTCAAGGTCGACCTGGTCAACGACGGCAAGGCCCCGGTGGTCGAGGAGGGGATCGGCGAGCTCGTCGCCGAGGTCGTGCGGACCGGAGCGCTCCGCGCCACCGCCGACGTCCGCGAGGCGATCACGGGCAGCGAGGTGTCGCTGATCTGCGTGGGCACGCCGTCCGAGCCCAACGGCAGCCTGTGCACCACGTACTTGGAGCGGGTCACCGAGGAGATCGGCGCCGCGCTCGCCGAGCGGGGCGGGCGGCACACCGTCGTGTTCCGCAGCACCATGCTCCCGGGCACCTGCCTGAACCTGCTGGTGCCGATCCTGGAGAAGAACGTCGGCGGCACGGCCGGGGTGGACGTCGGGGTCGCGGTCAACCCGGAGTTCCTGCGCGAGGGCACGAGCGTGCGGGACTTCTTCGACCCGCCGAAGACCGTCATCGGCGAGCTCGACGCGGCGAGCGGCGACGTGGTGGCGGCACTGTACGAGGGCCTGCCCGGCGAGGTGTTCCGGGTGCCGGTCCCCACGGCCGAGGCCATCAAGTACGCCGACAACGCGTTCCACGGCCTCAAGATCGGCTTCGCGAACGAACTGGGCGCGGTGTGCCAGGCGCTCGGGGTGGACTCGCACCAGGTGATCGACGTGTTCCTGGCCGACCGCAAGCTGAACATCAGCCCCGCCTACCTGCGGCCCGGCTTCGCCTTCGGCGGCTCCTGCCTGCCCAAGGACCTGCGCAGCCTCGTCCACGCGGCACAGCGGGCCGACGTCTCGGTGCCCATCCTCTCCCACGTGCTGCCGTCCAACGCCGACCATCTGCAGCGCGCGGTGGAACTGGTCGAGCGCACCGGCAAGCGCCGGGTGGGCCTGTTCGGCCTCTCCTTCAAGCCCGGCACCGACGACCTCCGCGAGAGCCCGCTCGTCGAGCTGGCGGAGCGGCTCTTCGGCAAGGGCTACGACCTGCGGATCTACGACGCCAACGTGCACCTCTCCCGGCTGCTCGGCGCGAACCGTGAGTACATCGAGTCCCGGCTGCCACACCTGGCGCAGCTGCTCACGGACTCCGTCGACGACGTACTGGAGCACGCCGAGGTGTGCCTGGTCGGGACCAGGGATCCGGCCGTGGTGGCGGCTCTGCCGCACGGTGACGGCCCGGTGATCGTCGACCTCATCCACCTTCCCGACGCCGAGGCGCGGCGGGCCGAACCGGGGTACATGGGCCTTGCTTGGTAACACGACCGGCGGCGGCCGGCGGACCCGCCGCGCGCTGATCCTGGTGGAGAACCTGTCGGTGCCGTTCGACCGGCGGGTGTGGCAGGAGTGCACGACGCTGCGCGACGCGGGCTGGCAGGTGAACGTCATCTGCCCCCAGGGCGGCAAGCGGGACACCGAGCCGTTCGCGGAGATCGACGGGATACGGATCCACCGCTACCCGCTGCGCGCGGCCACCGGAGGGCCGGCCGGATACCTGAAGGAGTACGGGTCGGCTCTGTGGCACACCTTCCGGCTGGCCCGGAAGGTCGGCCCGGTCCACGTGGTCCACGCCTGCAACCCGCCCGACCTGCTGTTCCTGCCGGCCCTGTGGCTGAAGCGGCGCGGCACGCGGTTCGTCTTCGACCAGCACGACCTGGTGCCCGAGCTGTACCTCTCCCGGTTCGACCGCGGCAAGGACCTGCTCTACCGCGCCGTGTGCGCGCTGGAGCGGCTGACCTACCGGACCGCGGACGTCGTGCTCGCCACGAACGAGAGCTACCGGGACGTCGCGGTGCGCCGTGGCGGCCGGCGGCCCGAGGACGTCTTCGTGGTGCGCAGCGCGCCCGACGTCGGCCGGTTCCACCCCGTACCGGCCGAGCCGGAGCTGAAGCGCGGCAAGCCCCATCTGCTGTGCTACCTCGGCGTCATGGGGCCGCAGGACGGCGTCGACTACGCCCTGCGGGCCCTCGCCAGGCTGCGCGACGAGCTCGGACGGACCGACTGGCACGCGGTGTTCGTCGGCGGCGGCGACACCTTCGACGCGATGGTGGAGCTGTCCCGGCGGCTCGGGCTCTCGGAGCAGGTGGAGTTCACCGGGCGCATCCCGGACGGCGACCTGGCGCGCTACCTGTCCACGGCGGACGTGTGCCTCTCCCCCGACCCGCACAATCCACTCAACGACGTGTCGACCATGAACAAGGTCCTGGAGTACATGGTCATGGGCCGGCCGATCGTCTCGTTCGACCTCCGGGAGGCGCGGGTCTCCGCCGGTGACGCCGCCGTCTACGCGCCCGCCAACGACGAGACCGAGTTCGCCCGTCTCGTCGCGCTGCTGCTCGACGACCCGGAGAAGCGGGCCCTCATGGGCAAGATCGGCCAGGAGCGGATCGGTGGACCGCTCTCCTGGCGGAACTCCCAGCAAGCCCTGCTCGCCGCCTACGCCGCAGCCTGCCGGCCCCACGCTCCGGCGTCGGCGGGCGACCCCGACGGGGAAGGGACGAGGCCGCTCCGTTGAGCGAGGACACGATACGCCTGGTCACGATCGGGCGGATTCTCCGCCGGCGCCGGCGGCTCCTCACCATCCTCGTGGTGGTGGGTGCGCTCCTCGGCTACGGCACCTCCCTGCTGCTCCCGCCGCGCTACACGACGTCGGCGTCCGTGCTGCTGCCGGGGGCGTGGGAGGAGCGCGAGCTGCGGACCCAGGCGGAGGTCGCCACCAGCTCGGTGGTGATCGACCGCGTGGCGTCCGCGCTCCACTGGACGGGGGTCGGCACCACCGAGCTGAAGGAGCGGGTGACCGCCAAGGCCTCCGAGGGAAACATCATCGAGATCTCGGGCACCGCCGACACGCCCGAGCGCGCACAGCAGCTCTCCGACCAGGTGGCCGAGCAGTTCGTCGCCTTCGCCGCGCGGATCGTGGGCGACAACGCCGACCCCGAGGCGGCGGCGCGGCTCGAAACCCTGCGGCAGACCGTCGCGCAGACCGGCCGCCGCATCACCGAACTGGCCGACGCGGCCGGTACGGGGCGGAGCGTGGAGAGCGTGCAGACCCGCACCGAGCTCGAGGGGCTGCGCACCGCGCTGCAGGAGTCCATCGAGAAACTGGGCCAGGCCGACCCCACGTCGAGCAAGGCCCACATGGTCGTCATGGGCCCGGCGGCCCGGCCCACCGGCGAGGCACCGCCGACGCGGATCCAACTCATCGCCGCCGGGGCGCTGTTGTTCTTCCTCGTCACGGTGACAGGCCACCTCACGGCGGCGCGGAGGAACCGCCGGCTGCGTACCGAGGGGGAGATCGCCGGGGCCCTCGGCGTGGCGCTCCTCGGCTCCGTCGACGTGCCCGCCGAGCGGAACGCGCACCGGCCGGAGGGCCGCGGCCCGCGGGCCTGGATCCGCCGGCTCCTCGGGACCGACATCCGGTGGGACGTCCCACCCCCGCGGACCTCGGGCGACGAGGCCGGCCGGCGGACCCGCTACCGGCGGGTGTGCGCCCGCCTCCGGGACCGGCTGCCGGCCGCCCGGCCGCTGCTCGTCGTCGTCCCGGACGGCGACCCGATCGCCCGCCGGGCCGCCGGGGAGCTCGTCGCCGAGGCCGGTGGCGATCCGGTGCTGCGGGTGGTGGGCGTCTCGGTGTCGGAGCCTATGGTGCCGGACCACGACGGGTCCGGCGCGCTCGTCGTGCTCAGCGCGGGCAACTGGACGGCCGGTGAGCTCGGCGGCATCGCCGAGGCGTGCGCGGACGCCGGGCACGAGGTCGTCGGCGTCGTCCTGGCCGGCACGGTCCGGATCCGTACGAAGGGGTCCGCCGGCCGCCCCCGGGAGGCCGCGACGCCGGTGCTCGCCGTGGGCGCCGACGCGACGGGAGGTCCGGCGTGACGACACGTACGACCGCGGAGTCTCCGCTCGCCGCTCCCCTGCTCGACCTGCATTCCCTGGTGGTGGCGGTGCTCAGACGCCGCCGGCTCTGGGGTTCGCTCGCGCTGCTCGGTCTTGTCCTCGGCGCGGCGGTGGCGGTCCTGCTGCCGGCGCCGCCGACCGCGATGACGAAGGTCCTCGTCGCCCGGCAGGAGGACCAGCCGAACGACCCCGGGACGCTGATCCGCACCGATGTCGCGCTGCTGCAGACCACCCGGATCGCCGGTGACGCCCTGAAGACCCTCAAGTCCTCGGAGAAGCCCGAGGACTTCATGAAGGACTACGAGGGACTCGGTCTCACCAACAACCTGCTGCAGATCAACGCGACGGGTGACAGCGACGCCGACGCGGTCGCCCGCGTGAAGGCGCTGGCCGACGCGTTCGTCGCGGACCACGTGCGGCGGATACAGCAGGCCGCGAACGCCGACGCCAAGGCCCTGCTCGACCAGCGGGACCGGCTGAAGGACGAACTCGCCGAGGTCAACAAGGAGATCGGGGACGAGTCGCCACAGGGCGCGGCGAAGGCCTCGGCGAACACGGAGTCGCTTTTCTCCCGCCGGGCCGAACTCACCTCGCGCATCTCCGACTTCAGCCAGCGCGCCGAGGAGGCCCGCATCGGCACGCCCCGGCTGGTCTCCGGCACGCAGATCGTCGACGACCCGCGCCCGGTCAAGCGCTCCCTTCCCAAGGCCCTCGCCAAGGACGCCGGGATCGGGCTGGTCCTCGGGCTCGCCCTGGGGCTCGCGGTGGCGGCCGTCGGCACGGTGGTGGCGGACCGTCCCGTGCTGCGCCGGGAGATCGCGGCGCACCTCGGGGCCTCGGTGATCGCGGAGCTGCCCGGCCGGCCGGGCCGGCGGTGGCAGCGCCGCAGGACCCGGACGGCACGGGCCCGGCTCACCGCGTCCCTGGCCCGCACTGCGCGCGACTCCGCGGAGCCGATGTCCCTCCTCGAACTGGGCTGCGCGGACGGCGCGCGCGTGATCGCGCTCGACCTCGCCGGGTCCCTGGGCGCGGAGGGGCCGGTGGTCGTCGTCGACGGTCTGCCCGGCCCGGAACTCTCCGGCCACCGGCCGCGGCCCGGGGACCCGACCGTGGTCGGTCTGGAGCGTGCCGCGGCCGTGGCGCACCAGGAGCGCCGGATCGGCGTCGGCTCGGTGGGGCCCGGCGCGGCATGGACCGACCTGCCGTACCTGGGGACGCGGACCGTGCTCGTCGTCCGGGCCGGACACGGCAGCGCGGCCTGGCTGCACACCGTGGCGCGGCAACTCGCCGACCAGCGCATCCTCGTGCTCGGTGTGGTGCTGATCGACCCCGATCCGCGTGACCGGACCGACGGCACGCTGTGGGACGGGGGGCCGCAGGCCGCGCCGCGCGGCCGGAACGAGGGGCCTGCCCGGGCGAACGGCACGGGCCGGCGGCAGAGGGAGCGTCTGCCCGCGTGGGCGACGGTCCCGGACAGCGACCAGGAGGCGCGGTAGCACATGTGTGGCATCGCAGGCACGTACCGATGGCCTGACGGGAAGGAAGTGACCGACCGGCTCACCGAGACCCTCGCGCATCGCGGGCCGGACGGGGCCGGCCGGTACGGCCACCCCGTCGGTGACGCGGAAGTGCACCTGGGGCACCGCCGGTTGTCGATCGTCGACCTGTCCGAGACCGGCGCCCAGCCGATGGTCTCGGGCGGCCTCGTCCTGACGTACAACGGCGAGCTGTACAACGCGCCCGAGCTGCGGGCCGAGCTGGCGGCGGCGGGTGTGCGCTTCCGGGGGACCTCCGACACCGAGGTGGTCCTGGAGGCCTGGCGGCGCTGGGGCACGGACTGCCTGCCCCGGCTGCGCGGCATGTTCGCGTTCGGGATCTTCGACGAGCGCACCGGTGAGCTGGTGCTCGCCCGCGATCAGCTGGGCATCAAGCCGCTGTTCCTGCTGCGGCGCGGCGAGGGCCTGGTGTTCGCCTCCGAGCTGAAGGCGCTCGCCGCCGTGACCGGCGGATCCCTGGAGGTGGACCACGCGGCCCTGGTGGCCTCGCTGCTCTACTACTGGGTGCCGGACTCGCGGTGCGCGTTCCGCGAGGCGGAGAAGCTGCCGCCGGGGAGCTGGCTGCGGTGCCGGCCCGACGGGCGGGTGGAGCGCGGCCGGTTCTGGCATCTGAAGGACGTCGCCGCCGAGGGCCGGGAGCGGGCCCTGGCCGGCGAGCGGCCGGATCTCGCCGCGATCGTCGAGGAGTCGACCCGGCGTCATCTGCTGTCCGACGTGCCCGTGGCGACCTTCCTCTCGGGCGGGCTCGACTCCAGCTATCTGACGGCGCTCGCGGCCCGCGAGCAGCCCGGGATCTCGGCCTACACGATCGGGTTCCGCGCCGAGGACGCCAAGTTCGAGGCGATGCCGGACGACCTGCGCTATGCCCGGCAGGTGGCCGAGCGGTTCGGCGTCGACCTGCACGAGATCGAGATCGCCCCGGACGTGCTCGACCTGCTGCCGCGGATGACGTACCACCTGGACGAGCCGATCGGCGACCCCGCCGCGATCAACACCTTCCTGATCTGCTCGGCCGCCCGGGAGGCCGGGGTGAAGGTGATGCTGTCGGGGATGGGTGCCGACGAACTGTTCGCCGGGTACCGCAAGCATCTGGCCAACCTGATCGCGCTGCGCTACCAGCGCGTGCCGCGGCCCCTGCGGAGCGGCGTGTCCAAGGCCGTCGACCTGCTGCCGGTCGCCTCGGCCCGCCGCGGGTACCGGTCGGTGCGCTTCGCGAAGCGGTTCCTGTCGTTCGCCGATCTGCCGGAGGAGACGGCGTTCCGGCGGAGCTACACCATGTACGACCGGGACGAGCTGCTCGGCCTGATCGATCCGGACCTGGCCGGGACGGTCGACGACGTGCTGACCGAGCACGCGGACGTGTACGAGGACAACGCGCTCGACGACTTCGTCAACCGCATGTGCCTGGGCGACGCCCGGATGTTCCTGCCGGGCCTGAACCTGGCGTACACGGACCGGTCGAGCATGGCCGCGTCGACCGAGGTGCGGGTGCCGTACGTGGACGTCGAGGTGGTCAAGGCGGCGTTCACCGTGCCCGGCGACCGCAAGATCGTCGGCCGTCAGGGCAAGGCCGTCCTCAAGGAGGCGGCCACCTCGATCCTGCCCCGGGAGATCGTGTACCGGCCCAAGGGCCTCTTCAGCGCCCCGCTGCGCGCCTGGATGAGCCGCGACCTGGCCCCGCTGGTGCGCGAGGTGATCCACGACGGCGAGCTGGTCCGCTCCGGTTTCCTGCGCCGCGACGCCCTGGCGCGCCTCGCCGCCGAGGACGCGGCCGGGCACCAGGACCACTCCAAGCATCTGTGGCACGTGCTGACCCTCGAGTACTGGTACCGCGGCGCCACCTCCAAGGCCGGCCAGAACGCTTCCTTGACCTCGTAGAGAACAAGAGGACTTCGGTGAAACAGGTCGTACAGAACTACAAGAGCGGCGAACTGGCCGTGCTCGACGTCCCGGTGCCGGGGTGCAAGCCGGGCGGTGTCCTCGTCCGGACCGCCTACTCGCTGATATCCACGGGCACCGAGCTCATGAAGGTTTCCGAGGCCGGGATGTCGATGCTCGGCAAGGCCCGCTCGCGCCCGGACCAGGTCGCCAAGGTCGTGCAGAGCGTGGCCACCAACGGCGTGCCCGCCACGTACCGCAAGGTGATGGGCAAGCTCGACTCGTACACGCCGCTCGGGTACTCGCTGTGCGGGGTGGTCGAGCAGGTCGGCGCCGGGATCGACGACGTGAAGGTCGGCGACCTCGTGGCCTGCGCCGGCAACGAGCACGCACTGCACGCCGAGCTGAACTGGGTGCCGAAGAACCTCTACACCCCGGTCCCGGACGGCCTCGCGCCCCGGCACGCCGCCTTCGGCACCGTCGGGTCCATCGCGCTTCAGGGCGTCCGCCAGGGCGAGCCGCAGCTCGGCGAGGTGGCGCTCGTCATCGGCCTCGGGCTGATCGGGCAGCTGGTGGTGCAGCTCCTCGCCGCCGCGGGCGTCCGCGTCGTCGGCGCCGACCCCGACCCGGCGCGCTGCGAGCTCGCCGAGCGCCTGGGCGCCGAGGCCTGCGGCGATCCCGGATCGGCCTCCGTGGAGGCCGCCGTCGCCGAGCTCACCGGCGGTCACGGCGTGGACCAGGTGTACCTGGCGGCCGGTGGCAGCAGCAACCAGCCCGTCGAGCTGGCCGCCCGGCTGTGCCGGGACCGCGGCCGGGTCGTCGACATCGGCAAGTGCCGTCTGGACCTGCCGTGGAACGCGTACTACGAGAAGGAACTCGACGTCCGGTTCTCCCGCAGTTACGGCCCGGGGCGCTACGACCCGGAGTACGAGCTGGAGGGGCGGGACTATCCGATCGGCTACGTGCGCTGGACCGAGCGCCGGAACCTGGCGTGCTTCCTCGACCTCATGGCCCGGGGCAGCGTCGACGTGGAGCCCCTGGTGTCCCACGTCGCCGCCTTCGACGACGCCGTCGAGACGTACCGGTCGCTGAAGGACGGCGAGCTGAAGGCCGTGGCCGTACTGTTCCGGTACCCCGAGCAGACGGAGGAGGCCCCGGAGGCGCCGGCGGTGGCCGTGCCCGCGGTGAACGTGACGCGCACGACGGCCAGGGCCGCCGGGACGCCGGTACGGGTCGCGTTCATCGGGGCGGGCAACTACGCCACCTCGATGCTGCTGCCCCACCTGGCCGAGCGCGAGGGCGTCGAGCTGTCCACGGTCGTCACCACGACGGCCCTGTCCGCGGCCAACGCGCAGCGGAAGTTCGGCTTCGCCCGCGCCACCACCGATCTCGACGCCGTGCTCGGCGACGAGTCCGTCGACGCGGTGTTCGTGGTCACCCGGCACAGCTCGCACGCCGACCTGACCCGGAAGGCGCTGCTCGCCGGCAAGTCGGTGTTCGTGGAGAAGCCGCTGGCGCTCGGCGAGGACGAGCTGGCCGGTGTGCTCGCGACCGTGGAGGAGACCGGCAACGACCGGCTCCAGGTGGGCTTCAACCGCCGGTTCGCACCGCTGCTCCAGGAGGCGAAGCGGCGGTTCGGTGCCCGGACCGGTCCTGCGAACCTCCGCTACCTGGTCAACGCCGGCCGTCTGGAGCACGGCAGCTGGTACCTCCGGCAGGGCAGCGAGGGCTCGCGGTTCGCCGGCGAGGGCGGTCACTTCATCGACACCGCGAGCTGGCTCCTCGACGCCGATCCCGTCTCCGTTTACGCGGTGGCTACCCCCGGCAACGAGGACCTCCAGGTCGTGCTGCGCTACCCGGACGGGTCCACCGTCACCATCAGCTACGTCACCACCGGCGCCTCCGGCTTCCCCAAGGAGACCCTCGACCTGGTCGCCGACGGCAAGGTGCTGCGGCTCGACGACTTCGTCCGCGCCTCGGTGTATTTCGAAAAGAGCACGGCCGGTCGGAAGCGGTGGGTCAGTTCGCGGCTGCCCAAGGCCCGCGACAAGGGCCAGAACGCCGAACTGGCCGCGTTCTTCCGGGCCGTACGGACCGGCGGGCCGATGCCGGTGCCGCTGGAATCGCTCGTCGCCACCACGGCGGCCACCCTCGCCGTGCCGGCCGGCCTGGCGGGCGGCGCGCCGGTGACGCTGGCGAGGCACCGATGACGATGAGCGCGGGCTGGTACCTGCGGCGGCTGTCCGCGATGGGGCCGCGGGAGGTCGGCGGCCGGGCGGTCGACGCGGTGCGCAGGCGGCGGTGGCGGTCGGCGCGGCCGGAGTTCCCGGGCGTGACCGGCGCCCGGTTCACCGCCGTGTTCCCCGTCGGGACGATCGACGGGGTGGCCCCGGACGCCGCGAAGCGTCTCGTGGCCGAGGCGGACCGGTTGATGGCCGGGCATGCCGAGTACTTCGGGGTGGAGCGCGACGACCTGGCCGACCCGGACTGGTGGTACGACCCGAAGACCGGGCGCCGGGCACCTTCGGGGTACGCCTTCGACGTGCCGTACCGGGACGAGGAGACGGTCGGGGACATCAAGCAGATCTGGGAACCGTCCCGGCACCAGTACCTCACCGTGCTCGCCGCCGCCTACGCGGTCACCGGGGACGAGCGGTACGCGGAGCGGGTGGCCGGCCATCTGCGGTCGTGGTGGGCGGCCAACGCGCCGCTGCGCGGGGTGCACTGGACGAGCGGCATCGAGCTGGGGATCCGACTGCTCTCCTGGGTGTGGATCCGCCGGCTGCTCGACGGCTGGCAGGGCGCGGCCGGTCTCTTCGAGGAGAACCCGGTGGCGCTCCGCCAGATCTGGTACCACCAGCGCTGGCTGGCCGCCTTCCCCAGCCGGGGGTCCTCGGCGAACAACCACGTCGTCGCGGAGGCCGCCGGGCAGTTCGCCGCGGCCTGCGCGTTCGGCTGGTTCCCCGCCTCGGCGCGCTGGCGGGACGACGCGCTGCGGTCGCTCGACCGGCATCTGCGGAGCAACACCTTCCTGTCCGGCCTCAACCGCGAGCTGGCTTCCGAGTACCACGGCCTCGTCCTCGAACTCGGCCTGGCCGCGCTGGCCGAGGCCGACGCCGCCGGCGTGCCGGTGCCCGCGACCACCCGGCTCGTCCTGCTGCGGATGACCGACGCGCTCGCGGCCGTCGTGGACGACCGGCTGCGGCCGCCCCGCCAGGGGGATTCGGACGACGGGCACGGTCTGATCGTGGACGGCGCGGGCAGCGACCGCTGGGGCTCGCTCCTCGCCACCGGCGACGCCGTGTTCGGTCGGCTCGCCTGGTGGCCGGAGGTGACCGGCACCGATGTGCGCACCCCGCTGCTGGCCGCGCTCATCAGGACCGGCGGACCGGCCGTGAAGCGGCCGGCGAACCGGCCGGTCCATTTCCCCGACGCGGGCATGACGATCATGAGGGCGCCGGGGGAGATCTGGGTCCGCTGCGACGGCGGCCCGCACGGCTTCCTGTCCATCGCCGCGCACGGGCACGCGGACGCCCTGTCCGTGGAGGTCCGGCACGACGGCGTCGACGTGCTCGCCGACCCGGGGACGTTCTGCTACCACGGGCAGCCCGAGTGGCGGCAGTACTTCCGGTCGACCCTCGGCCACAACACCCTGCGGCTCCACGGCCGTGACCAGTCCGTCTCCGGCGGCCCGTTCCTGTGGACCCGGCACGCCGAGAGCCGCGTCCTGGTCGCGGACACCTCGAACCCGGCGGTGTCCCGCTGGTGCGCCGAGCACGACGGCTACCGGCCCTCCGTGCACCGCCGCCGGGTGGAGCTGACGGCCGCGAGCCGGGAGCTGCGGGTGGTCGACGAGGTGCGGGGCCCGGGCACGGCCGTGGAGCTGGCGTTCCACCTCGGCCCGGCGATCTCCGCCGAGCTCGTGGGGAACCGGGCGGTGCTCGCCTGGACCGTGGACGGCGAGGACCGCTCCGCGGTGCTCGACCTGCCCGCGGGGCTCTCCTGGCGGGCGCACCGCGGCGAGAGCGAGCCTTCCCCGAGCTCTTCGGGCAGGGAATACCCCATGCTCGGCTGGTACTCCGAGGGCTTCGGGCGCAAGGAGCCCGCCACCACGCTGCTCGGCACGGGTCTCGCCGACGGCGCGGAGTTCGTCACCGTACTCGCGTTCCACGGCTAGGGAGGAGGACCTTGCAGATCACGTGGCGGCACCGGGCGGTGCCGGCGGCACTGCTCGCGCTGCTCGTGGCGACCGGCTGCGAGAGCGGCGGCGCGCCGGACGCCCGGCCGAAGCCGGACGGCCGGCCGAAGGCCACCGCCGCTCCGTCCGCGTCCACGGCCGTGGCCCGGGTGTGCGCCGAGCCCCCGGCCGGACCGGCGCGGGCGCCGGCGGGCGCGGTGACGGTCGACCCCTCGGTGACCGGTGACCTGACCGCGAAGACCGAGGACAGCCCGCCGGGCACCACGTTCTGGCTGCGGCCGGGCAGGCACAGGCTGGACCCGGGCGAGTACGACCAGGTCCTCGCCAAGGAGGGGAACACGTACATCGGGGCGCCGGGCGCGGTGCTCGACGGCGCGAAGACCAACCAGTACGCGTTCGGCGGCACCGCCCGCGACGTCACGATCAAGTACCTGACCGTGCAGGGTTTCGTCGCGCCGCAGGACGAGGGCGTGGTCAACCACGACATGGCCGACGGGTGGGTGATCGAGCACGCGACGATCCAGCACAACTCGGGTGCCGGGCTGATGGCCGGTGCCCGCCAGCAGGTCCGCGCCAGCTGTCTGCGCGGCAACGGCCAGTACGGCATGAACGCCTACAAGACCGGTGACTCCATCAAGGGCCTGGTCGTCGAGGGCAACGAGATCACGGGCAACAACACCGACGACTGGGAGCGGAAGCAGCCGGGCTGCGGCTGCACGGGAGGCATCAAGTTCTGGGCGGTCGACGGCGCCGACATCCGCGGCAACTGGGTGCACGACAACCGCGGGACCGGGCTGTGGGCGGACAACAACAACAACGACTTCCTCTTCGAGGACAACGTCCTCGAAGAGAACGACGGCGCCGCGCTGATGTACGAGACCAGCTACAACGCGGTCGTCCGGAACAACACGATCCGGCGGAACAACTGGGTCGAGGGCCGCGCGGGCGCCGAGGACGGCGACGACTTCCCGTACGCGAGCGTCTACGTGTCCGAGGCCGGCGGCGAGCCGCGGAT
Source organism: Streptomyces sp. TLI_105 (assembly GCF_900105415.1). Lineage (GTDB taxonomy): Bacteria > Actinomycetota > Actinomycetes > Streptomycetales > Streptomycetaceae > Streptomyces. The sequence continues at coordinate 2,056,187 of NZ_FNSM01000001.1, forward strand.
CCCCGCCCGTACGGACAGGATCGAGATCTACGGGAACGTGCTCGAGGACAACTGGTCGGGGATCACCCTGTGGGAGAACGCCGACCGGTTCTGCAACAGCCCGGCCAACACCTCGACCGGCTACTGCACCCTCCTGGTGAAGGACACCGGACGCTGCGCGCAGCCCGGGATCGCCGGCGCACCGCTCTACGCCGACTGCCGGTGGAAGACCCAGCGGGTGGACATCCACGGCAACCGCTTCGCCCTCGACAAGTCCGTCCTCGACTGCACGGTCCTGTGCGACCGAATGGCGGTGCTCTCCAACGACGGGACCTCTCCGGGCTGGTCGCCGTACAAGGGCGACCGGGTGGCCCGGGCGATCACGCTCCGGCAGGACAACCGCTGGCACGACAACGTCTACGTCGGGCCGTGGACGTTCGTCGCGCACGACGCGGGCCGGACGCTCGGCGCCGGGCAGTGGCAGGGCGCACCGTACGGGCAGGACGCGGGCAGCACCTTCCGTACGCGGGACGGTGGTTGAGATGCGTACGGACATCGGGGCGGGCACGGAGCGCGCCCCCAAGGCGGTCGGGATCGCCTGGGCGCTCCTCGCGCTCAACGTGCTGGGCTCCGCCGGGGCGAAGACGATCGTCCCGATCCCCCGCTCCCTGATCCAGATGGTCACGATGGGCGCGCTGGTCGGCGCGTTCACGCTGGCGCTCACGGTCAACCGGCCGCTGCGGATCCGGCCCAGCGCGTTCGTGTTCCTGCTGACCCTGCTGCTCGTGCCGAGCCTGATCTCCAGTGTGGACGCCGGGGCGGGCGCGCTGTTCCGCTGCGCGCGGCTCGCGCTCTTCGTCGGCACGCTGTGGCTGCTCAGCCGCTGGTGGGACGGCAGCCTGCGGTTCGTCCACCTCCACATCCGGTGGTACTTCGCGGTGCTCGTCCTGGTGGCCGCCGGACTGGTCGTCTCGCCGGGCACGGCCATGCCCGAGTACTACGGCGGGCGTCTCGTGGGCGCGCTGTGGCCGCTCACGCCGCCGCAGATCGGGCAGTACTCCGCGGTGATCATCGGGCTCTCCGTGCTGCTGCTCCTCGGCCGCCGGACCACCCTGGCCGGCGCGGCGGTGGTCGTCGTGCCGTCGTTCGTGCTGCTCGCCATGACCCACACCCGAACGGCGACGCTCGGCATGATCATCGGTCTGGTCCTGGCGATCGGCTCGCTCTTCCTGACCAGTGCCGCCGCGCGCAAGTTCTTCGCCTGGGCGGTGCTGTGCGCGACGGTGGCCGCGGTGGTGTTCGGCTCCGCGCTGCGGGCCTGGTTCCTGCGCGGGCAGAGCCAGGAGAACTTCTCCAACCTCACCGGCCGGGCGAAGGTGTGGGACTCCCTCCTCTCGGCGCCCCGGACGACCGGGGAGACGGTCTTCGGCCTGGGCCTGGGCGACAAGTCGTGGGACGGGCTGCCGATCGACAACAGCTGGCTGGCCGTCTACAACGAGCAGGGGCTGCTCGGCGTCGGCATCGTGGCGGCGTTCCTCCTCGCGCTCGGCGGCATCGCGCTGCTGCGGCCGCCGTCGCTGTCGAGGGCCTGCGCGATCTTCCTGATCAGCTACTGCGCGATCTCGTCGTACACCGAGGTGGGTCTCGGCGACGCCTCGGCGTATCTGCTGCACCTGGCCCTGGCCGCCTCGCTGCTCGCGGCGCCCGCCGCGGCCGCGCCGCTCCCGGCGGCCGGCATTCCTCGTCAGAGGTCCGACATTCCCCGACGACGTGTCCCGCGATGGGCCCGGAGGTGATCTGAGCATGCATGTCCTGGTGGTGCACAACCGCTACTCCTCGGCGCAGCCGAGCGGGGAGAACAGGGTGGTCGACGAGGAGGTGGCGCTGCTGCGCGCGGCCGGCCACCGGGTCGACCTGTTCGAGCGGCGCAGCGACGACATCGCCGGCCGGTCCCTCCTCGGCAAGGCCGCGGTGCCACTCCTCGTGCCGTGGAACCCGGCGGTCCGCACGGAACTCGCCGCCCGGCTCCGCGCCGACCGGCCGGACGTGGTGCACGTCCACAACGTCTTCCCGCTCCTGTCGCCGGCGGTCCTCGCCGCCTGCGCCGACGCCGGCGTGCCCGTCGTCGCCACGCTGCACAACTACACCCAGGTCTGCCCGCCGGGCACGCTGCACCGGGACGGCAGGCCGTGCACCGAGTGCGTCGGGTCGACGGCGTCGCTGCCCGCCGTCCGGCACGGCTGCTACCGGAACTCCCGGCTCGCGACGGTTCCCCTCGCGGTCAGCCTGTCGGTCAACCGGCGGCGGTGGTGGTCCGGCGTGGAGCGTTTCTTCTGCATCTCCGCGGCGCAGCGCGACATCCTGGTGCGGTCCGGCATGCCGGCCGAACGGCTCGCGGTGAAGCACAACTTCGTGCCCGACCCGGGCACCTGTCGGACGGGCACCGGCGAGCACCTGCTCTTCCTCGGCCGGCTCGCGGAGCCCAAGGGCGTACGGCTGCTCATGGCCGCGTGGGACGAGCTCGCGGCGGACGGCGGGGCGGGCGTGCCGCTCGTGCTCGCCGGCGCGGGGCCGCTGGAGCGTGAGGTGGCCGCCTGGGCGGAGGGCCGGGACGACGTGCGGTACGTCGGCCTGTACGACCCGGAGGAGTGCCGGCAGGCCCTCGCACGGTCGGTCGCCGTGGTGGCCCCTTCGACGGCCAGGGAGACCTTCGGCCTGGTGGTCGCCGAGGCGATGGCGGCCGGGGTCCCGGCCGTCGCCGCCGGGCACGGCGCCTTCGTCGAACTCGTCGACGAAGGGGTGACCGGGCTGCTGCACCGGCCGGGCGAGGCCGCCTCGCTCGCGGACTGTCTGCGCCTGATCACGGCCGCGCCGGCCCGGAACCGGGAGATGGGGCTGGCGGCCCGGCGCCGGTACGAGCAGCGCTTCAGCCCGGCCGTCGGGCTGGAGCGCCTGCTGGAGGAGTACCGCACCGCGATCGCGGTGCGGGCGGAATCAATGGGGGGCAGTAAATGACACGATGCCGACTCTGCGGCTCGGCGGCGCTCACGAGCGTCGTCGACCTGGGGGCGACGCCGCCGTGCGAGAGCTTTCTCGCCGCGGACGAACTGGACCGGCCGGAGCCCGCGTACCCGCTGCACCTGCGGGTCTGCACCGACTGCTGGCTCGCGCAGCTCCCTCCGCTGATCACGCCGGAGGAGACCTTCAAGGAGTACGCGTACTTCTCCTCGTACTCGACCTCCTGGGTGGAGCACGCGCGCACGTTCGTCGCGGCCGCCGTGGAGCGGCTCGCCCTCGGCGGCGACGCCTTCGTGGTCGAGGTCGCGAGCAACGACGGGTACCTGCTGAAGCACGTGGTGGACCGCGGGATCCGCTGCCTCGGCATCGAGCCCTCGGTGAACGTCGGCGCCGCGGCGCGGGGCGCCGGTGTGCCCACGCTCACCGAGTTCCTGAGCCCGGAGACGGGCGCGGCCGTCCGCGCCGAGCACGGCCCGGCGGACCTGGTCGTCGCCAACAACGTGTACGCGCACATCCCCGACGTCGTCGGCTTCACCCAGGGGCTGCGCGCCCTGGTCGCCGACGACGGCTGGGTCTCCATCGAGGTGCAGCACCTGCTGACCCTGATCGAGGAGAACCAGTACGACACGATCTACCACGAGCACTTCCAGTACTACACGGTCGCGTCCGCGGCCCGGGCGCTCGCGAGCGGCGGACTCACGCTCGTGGACGTCGAGCTGCTGCCCACGCACGGCGGCTCCATCCGGCTGTGGGCCCGGCCGGCGGAGGTGGCCGGCGAGCCCACGGCGCGTGTGGCCGAGGTCCTCGACCGGGAGAAGGCCGCCGGGCTCCAGGACCTGTCCGGGTACACCGAGTTCTCCGACCGGGTGGCCAAGGTGCGCCGGGACCTGCTGCGCTTCCTCATCGAGGCGGCCGAGCGCGGCGAGACGGTCGTCGGCTACGGCGCCCCCGGCAAGGGCAACACGCTGCTCAACCACTGCGGCATCCGGCCCGACCTGCTCTCGTACACGGTCGACCGCAACCCCTACAAGCACGGCAGGTTCACCCCGGGCACCCGAGTCCCGATCCTGCCGCCCGAGCGGATCGCCGCCGACCGGCCGGACTACGTCCTCGTCCTCCCGTGGAACCTGCGGGCCGAACTGGTCGAGCAGCTGTCCTTCGTGGGCGACTGGGGCGGCCGCCTCGTCTTCCCCATCCCGGAACTGAGCATCGTCGAGGTGCCCGCGAAAGAGGTCACAGCATGAAGGTCGTCCTGTTCTGCGGCGGTTACGGAATGCGGATGCGGAGCGGCGCCGCGGACGACGTGCCCAAGCCGATGGCGATGGTCGGCCCGCGCCCGCTGATCTGGCACGTCATGCGCTACTACGCGCACTACGGGCACACGGAGTTCATCCTGTGTCTCGGATACGGCGCGCACCACATCAAGGACTTCTTCCTCAACTACGAGGAGACGACGTCAAACGACTTCGTGCTGCGCGGCGGCCGGACCGAGCTGCTGTCCACCGACATATCCGACTGGACGATCACGTTCGCCCAGACCGGCATCGAGTCGCCGATCGGGGAGAGGCTGCGCCGGGTGCGGCACCACCTGGACGGCGACGAGATGTTCCTCGCCAACTACGCCGACGTGCTCACCGACGCGCCGCTGCCGGAGATGATCGAGCGGTTCTCCCGGCGTGACGCCGGCGCGTCGATGATGGTGGTGCCGCCGCAGTCCTCCTTCCACTGCGTGGAGTTGGGCGAGGACGGGCTCGTGGGGGGCATCACCGCCGTCAGCGAACTGCCGCTGTGGGAGAACGGCGGCTACTTCGTGCTCCGCCAGGAGGTCTTCGACCACATACCGGAGGGCGGGGACCTGGTCGCCGACGGCTGCGCCGGCCTGGCCAAGGAAGGCCGGCTCGTGGCGCACCAGCACCGCGGCTTCTGGAAGCCGACCGACACCGTGAAGGAGCGGGCCGCGCTCGACGAGGCCTACGCCCGGGGCGACCGCCCGTGGGCCGTGTGGGAACGGAACACCACGGGGGTGACCGCTTGATCCGCCTCGGCGCCGGGCGCCTGGACCGGATCGTCGCGGTGGGCGCCCACTGCGACGACATCGCCATCGGCACCGGCGGCACGCTCCTCGCGCTGTGCCTCGCGCGGCCGGGCATCCGCGTCGACGCGCTGGTGCTCTCCGGCGGAGGCGGCGAGCGGGAGCAGGAGGAACGGGCCGCGCTCGCCGCCTTCTGCCCGGGTGCCGACCTGCGGCTGACCGTGCTCAAGCTGCCGGACGGCCGGCTGCCCGCGCACTGGGAGGAGGCCAAGGCGGCGGTCGAGGAGCTGCGCGAGCGGACCGAGCCGGATCTGATCCTGGCCCCGCGCACCGAGGACGCGCACCAGGACCACCGCACCCTGGCGAAGCTGATGTCCACCGCGTTCCGCGACCATCTCGTGCTCGGCTACGAGATCGTCAAGTGGGACGCCGATCTCGGCCGCCCGGTGGCGTACCAGCCGCTGTCGCCGGAGATCGCCGAGGAGAAGGTGCGGCTGCTGCAGGAGCACTACCCCTCGCAGCGGCACCGGCCCTGGTACGACCGGGAGGCCTTCCTCGGCCTCGCCCGGATCCGCGGCATCGAATGTCACGCGCGCTACGCCGAGGCGTTCGCCGTCACCAAACTCACTCTCGACCTGGGGGATTGAACCTTGCGCGTACTGCTGACCGGACACCAGGGCTACCTGGGCACCGTCATGGCTCCCGTCCTCACCGCCGCCGGGCACGAGGTCGTCGGCCTCGACTCCGGCCTGTTCGCCGACTGTGTGCTCGGCCCGGCGCCGGCGGACCCGGCGGGCCACCGGGTGGACCTGCGCGACGTCACGGCCGAGCACGTGGCCGGGGTGGACGCCGTGATCCACCTGGGCGCGCTGTCCAACGACCCGCTGGGATCGCTGGCGCCGGAGCTCACCTACGACATCAACCACCACGCGTCCGTGCGCCTCGCCCGGCTGGCCCGCGAGGCCGGGGTGAAGCGTTTCCTGTACGCGTCGACGTGCTCCGTCTACGGAGCGGCGGGCGGCGACGAGCTGGTGTCCGAGGACGCCCCGCTGCGGCCGGTGACGCCGTACGCGGAGTCCAAGGTGCGGGTGGAGGACGACCTGCACGCCCTGGCCGACGACGGCTTCACCCCGGTGTACATGCGCAACGCCACCGCCTTCGGCTACTCCCCCAGGCTGCGCGCCGACATCGTGCTGAACAACCTGGTGGGCCACGCGCTGCTGTCCGGCGAGGTGCTCGTGCTCTCCGACGGCACCCCCTGGCGCCCGCTGGTGCACGCCGCCGACATCGCCCGGGCCTTCACGGCCGCGCTCGAGGCGCCCCGGGACGCGGTGCACGACCGGGCGTTCAACATCGGCAGCGAGGTCAACAACGTCACGGTCGCCGAGATCGCCGCGCAGGTCGCCGAGGCGGTGGACGGCTCGAAGGTGGTGATCACCGGCGAGACCGGCGCCGATCCGCGGTCGTACCGGGTGGACTTCTCCCGGTTCCGCTCCGCGATCCCCGGCTTCGACTGCGAGTGGACGGTGAAGCGGGGGGCGCTGGAACTCGCCGACGCCTACCGGAAGCACGGTCTCACCCGGGAGGACTTCGAGCGGCGCTTCACCCGTCTCGCCGTGCTGCGCGCGGCCTCCGACACCGGCGCCGTCGACGACACCCTGCGGTGGCGCCGATGACGGCGGCCGATCTCGGGGAGGAGATGCACGCGCTGGTGGAGCGGTTGTACCCGCTGTGCCGGAGCATCACGGGCGACGGTGTGCGCGCCACCCTGGAGATCGTCGGGGAGTACCTCCCGCTGGAGGTGCACGAGGTGCCGACCGGGACGCAGGTGCTGGACTGGACGGTGCCGCAGGAGTGGAACATCCGGGACGCGTACGTCGCCGACCCGGCCGGCAACCGGGTCGTCGACTTCGCCGCGTCCAGCCTGCACGTGCTCGGCTACAGCGTGCCGGTGTCGGCGACCATGCCGCTGAGCGAGCTGCGCGGGCACCTGCACACCCTGCCGGACCACCCGTCCTGGGTGCCGTACCGCACCAGCTACTACAAGCCGGAGTGGGGCTTCTGCCTGGCCCAGGAGACCCTGGACGCGCTGCCGGACGGCGAGTACGAGGTGTGCGTCGACTCCACGCTCGCCGACGGCCACCTCACCTACGCCGAGCACGTGGTCCCCGGCCAGGTCGCCGACGAGGTGATCGTCTCCTGCCACGTCTGCCACCCGTCGCTGGCCAACGACAACCTGGCCGGCATCGCGGTGGCGACGTTCCTCGCCCGGGCGCTCGCGGAGGGGACGCCGTACTACACGTACCGGTTCCTCTTCGCGCCCGGCACCATCGGGGCGATCACCTGGCTGGCCCGGAACAAGGAGCGGATCGACCGGGTCAAGCACGGCCTCGTACTGGCCTGCGCCGGCGACCGGGGCAGCCTGACGTACAAGCGGAGCCGGCGCGGCGACGCGGAGATCGACCGGGTGATGCGGCACGTGCTCGAAGCCTCCGAACGGCCGCACAGCATCGTCGAGTTCACTCCGTACGGCTACGACGAGCGGCAGTTCTGCTCGCCCGGCTTCGATCTCGGCGTGGGCTCGCTCACCCGTACCCCGTACGCCGGCTATCCCGAGTACCACACCTCGGCGGACAACCCGGACTTCGTCTCCCCGGAGGCGATGGCGGACACGCTCGCCGTCTGCCGCGAGGCGTTCGCCGTCCTCGACCGCAACCGGCGCTACCTCAACCTCAGTCCCTACGGCGAACCACAGCTCGGCCGGCGGGGGTTGTACGACGCGCTCGGCGGCCGCAGCGACACCAAGCAGGCCCAGATGGCCATGCTCTGGGTGCTCAACCTCTCCGACGGCGAGCACGGTCTGCTGGACGTCGCCGAGCGGTCCGGGCTGCCGTTCGACACCGTCGTCGCCGCCGCCGACGCCCTGGGCGCCGCCGGGCTGATCAAGGCATGACTCCGATGACCACCGAGGAGGAGAAGACGACGGCACCGGCCCGCTCCGTCCGGCGGGCCGTCGTCGGCCGGCTGTCCTGGGGACTGGCCGACCAGGCGGCCTCCAGCATGTCCAACTTCGTGGTGGGGTTCTACGTGGCGCGCTCGCTGGGGGTGACCGCCTTCGGCGTGTTCAGCCTCGCGTGGGTGACCTACGGCGTGGTGCTCGGCGCCTCCCGGGGGCTCGCCACCGATCCGCTGGTGGTGCGCTTCAGCGGCGTGTCGCACACGGTCTGGCGCGGGGCGGCGGCCCGGTCGACGGGCGCCTCGCTCGCCGTCGGTGCCGCCGTCGGCGCGGTGTGCCTGCTGGTCGGGCTCGCCCTCGGCGGCGGCGTGGGGGCAGCGTTCGCCTGCCTGGGCGTCGTCCTGCCGGGGCTGCTGCTGCAGGACGCCTGGCGGTTCGCCTTCTTCGCCGCCGGCGCCGGCCGAAAGGCGTTCGTCAACGACCTGGTGTGGGGCGTCGCGCTCGTCCCGGCCCTGGTCGTGGCGGCCCGCGTGGACAGCGTGGCCGCCTTCGTACTCGCCTGGGGCGCGTCCGCCGCGGTCGCCGCGGCGTACGGCCTGCTCCAGTCCGGCGTCCGGCCCCGGACGACCGAGGCGCGCGGGTGGCTGCGCGAGCAGCGCGATCTCGGCTACCGGTACCTGGTCGAGAACGGCAGCCTCAGCGGTGCGGGCCAGCTGCGGTCATACGGGCTCGGCGTGATCGTCGGAGTCGGCGCGGTGGGCGCGGTCCGCGGCGCCGAGCTCCTGCTCGGCCCGTTCCTCGCCCTGCTGATGGGACTGTCGCTCGTCACCGTCGCGGAGGCGGCACGGGTGCTGCGCCGGGCCCCGCACCGCCTCGGCGGGTTCTGCCTCCTGCTCGGCGGCGGGCAGGCCGTCGCCGCGCTGCTCTGGGGCGCGGCGCTGCTGCTCGTACCGGACCGGCTCGGCGAGCTCGTGCTCGGCGGCGTCTGGCCCTCCGCCTCCGAACTCATCGTGCCGGCCACGCTCGGCGTCGCGGGCGCCGGCCTCGGCACCGGCGCGGCGGCCGGGCTGCGCGCGCTCGGCGCGGCCCGGCGCAGCCTGCGCGCCCAGCTGTTCGCCTCCGCCTGCTACGTCGCCGGCGGGCTCGGCGGGGCCGTCGTGGCCGGCACCGTCGGCTCGGCCTGGGGCGTCGCCGCCGCGACCGCCGCCGGCTCGGCCGTGTGGTGGCTGCAGCTGCGCTCCGCCCTGCGCGAGCGCCACCGGAACTCCATCCCCGAAGTGAGGACCTCATGACCGCCCGACCCAGGCTGACCGTCGGCCTGCCCGTGTACAACGGCGAGGAGTACCTCGCCGAATCGCTCGACGCCCTGCTCGGCCAGACCTACGAGGACTTCGAGCTGGTCATCTCCGACAACGCCTCGACCGACGGGACCCGGGACATCTGCCGGAAGTACGCGGCGCGGGACTCGCGCATCCGCTACCTCCGGCTGCCCCGGAACATCGGCGCGACGCCGAACCACAACCGGCTGTTCGCCGAGTGCCGCACCGAACTGTTCAAGTGGGCCTCGCACGACGACCTGTACGCGCGTGACCTGCTGCGGCGCTGCGTGGACGCCCTCGACGAGCGGCCGGACGTGATCCTCGCCCACGCCGATCAGGCGGTCATCGACGCCGACGGCCAGGTGAAGGTCCCGTACGAGTACAAGCTCGCCACCGCCTCCCGGCGTGCGCCGGAGCGCTTCCGCAGCATGCTGTTCGAGCCCGGCGGCGACGACTTCTACGGGGTGATACGGGCCGACGTGCTGCGCCGGGTGAAGCCGATGGACAGCTACCACCACGCGGACCGCACGTTCGTCTGCGAGATCGGCCTGCACGGGCCCTTCCACCAGGTGCCGGAGCTGCTGTACTTCCGTCGCGACCACCCCACCCGCGCCGAGCGGGCGAACCCCTCCAAGCGCTCCCGGTGCGTCAACCTGGACCCGCGCCGGGCGGGCCCGCTGCACCCGACGCCCCGGCTGCTCGCCGAGTACGTCCTGGGCTTCGTCTCGGCGATCCGGCGGGCGCCGCTGTCCGTGGCCGACCGGCGCGCGTGCTACGGCCACCTGGCCGCGTGGATGTCCAGCCGGGCCCGGCCGGGGGCCGGCGAGCGGGTGGAGGACCGCGCACCGGTCGACCCGGCCCGGCTCGCCGTCTCCCTCGACGCCCTCGTCGCCGGACGCGAGGGCCGTGGAGTCCGTGAAGGGGATCAGGCGTGACGCGCGTGCGCGTCGGGGTCTTCGGCCTGCTCGGCTCCGGCAACCTCGGCAACGACGGATCGCTCGAGGCCGTCCTCGGGTACCTCCGCGCCGAGCACCCCGAGGCGCTCGTCGACGCGCTGTGCGGCGGGCCCGAGGCCGTGACGGCCCGGTACGGGATCCCCGCGACCCGGCTGCACTGGTACCGCGGGGAGTACCGGACCGCGTCGCGCGCGGGCGCGATCGCGGGGAAGGGCCTGGGCAAGCTCGTCGACGTCTTCCGCACCGCCGCCTGGGTGCGCCGGCACGACGTGGTGATCGTCCCGGGCATGGGCGTCCTGGAGGCCACGCTGCCCCTGCGGCCGTGGGGCTTCCCGTACTCGCTGTTCCTGCTCTGCGCGGCCGGCCGGCTCCTCGGCACCCCGGTCGCGCTCGTCGGCGTCGGCGCCGCCGCGATCCGCGACCGGCCGACCCGGGCCCTGGTCCGCTGGTCGGCGCGGCTCGCCGCGTACCGCTCGTACCGGGACGCCCAGTCCCGCGACGCCATGCGCGCGATGGGCGTGGACACCGCACGCGACGAGGTGTATCCGGACCTCGCGTTCTCCCTGCCGACGCCGCCGTCCCCCGAGCGCCCGGCTTCTCCCCCAGCCTCCGGCCGGGAGGGACCCCCGGAGCAGGGAGGTGCCCCCGCCCCGGCGGGCACGCCGGGTCCGGTCTGCGTCGGCGTCATGGCCTTCCACGGCGGCAACGACGACCGTGCCCGGGCCGAGGAGATCCACCGGCGCTACCTCGACGGGACGATCCGCTTCGTCCGCGCGCTGGTCGAGGACGGCAGGCCGGTCCGGCTGCTCACCGGCGACGACGTCGACGCGACGGTGGTCGCCGCGATCCTCGGCGCGGTGGACTCGCCGCTGGTCACCGCCGCCGAGACGGCCTCACTGGCCGATCTGATGAAGGAGATGGCGGCTGCCGACACGGTGGTGGCGATCCGCTACCACAACCTGATCTGCGCGCTGAAGACGGGCACTCCGGTGCTCGCGGTCACCTACGCGGCGAAGAGCGACGCCCTCATGGCGCAGATGGGCCTCGCCGAGTACTGCCACCCGGCGCGCGAGGTCGACGCCGACCGGCTGCTCGAACAGTTCCGGGAGCTGGAGAAACGCTCGGCGGAGCTGCGGCAGACGCTCACCGAGCGGAACGAGACCGCCGCCCGGCGACTCGACCACCAGTTCACCGCCTTGACGGCGGCCCTGTTCCCCACGACCACCCCCACCACGCGGAAGGCTCCATGAAAGCGACCGAAGTCCCGGAGATCGCCGGCGCATACCTGTTCGAACCGACGCCGTACGCCGACGAGCGCGGCTTCTTCTGCCGCACCTTCGACGCCGACGTGGTCCGCTCGGTCGGCATCGACCCGGCCGCCTTCGTCCAGGACAGCCTGTCCCGCTCGGTCCGGGGCGTGCTGCGCGGCCTGCACCTGCGCTCCGGCGAGGGCGAGGCCAAGCTGGTGCGCTGCTCGTACGGGAAGGTCTTCGACGTCGTCGTCGACCTGCGCCCGGACTCGCCGACGTACCTGGGCCGGGCCTTCTTCGAGCTGTCCGGCGAGACGCAGGCGACGCTGTACATCCCGGCGGGCTGCGCGCACGGCTTCCAGGCGCTGACCGAGACCGCCGACACCTCCTACCGGATCGACCGCCCGCACGATCCGACGGAGGACGTGACGATCGCCTTCGACGACCCGGAGCTCGCCATCCCCTGGCCGCTGCCGGTCACGTCGATGTCCCCACGGGACCGGGAGGCGCCGAGCCTCGCCGAGGTCCTGAAGCACGGAGAGAAGTGAGGTCGGCGTGGACACCGAAGAGTTCGAGCTCCCCGGGTCGCGGAGGGCGAACGAGCGCCTGCACGCCCTGATCCCCGGGGGCGCGCACACCTACGCCAAGGGCGACGACCAGTACCCCGAGAACCTGGCCCCGGTCATCAGCCACGGCCACGGCGCCCATGTGTGGGACGTCGACGGCAACCGCTACATCGAGTACGGCTCCGGCCTGCGGTCGGTCAGCCTCGGCCACGCCCACCCGCGCGTGATCGAGGCGGTGCGGCGGGAACTCGACCGGGGCAGCAACTTCGTCCGGCCGTCGATCATGGAGGCCGAGGCGGCGGAGCGCTTCCTCGCCACCGTCCCGACCGCCGAGATGGTGAAGTTCGCGAAGAACGGCTCCGACGCCACCACGGCGGCGGTACGCCTGGCCCGCGCGGCCACGGGACGCACGCGGGTGGCGCTCTGCGCCGACCACCCGTTCTTCTCGGTCGACGACTGGTTCATCGGCACGACACCGATGTCGGCGGGCATTCCGGCCACGGACCTCACGGTGACGTTCCCCTACGGAGACCTGCCCGCCACGGAGGAGCTCCTCTCCCGCCACGAGGGCGAGATAGCCTGCCTGATCCTCGAACCCGCCACCCACGCCGAGCCGCCGCCCGGCTACCTCGCAGGCCTGCGCGAACTGGCGGACCGGCACGGCTGCGTCCTGGTCTTCGACGAGATGATCACCGGTTTCCGCTGGTCCGAGGCGGGCGCCCAGGGCCTGTACGGAGTCGTCCCCGACCTCTCCACCTTCGGCAAGGCGCTGGGCAACGGCTTCGCGGTCTCGGCGCTGGCGGGCCGCCGCGAGCTGATGGAGTGGGGCGGCCTGCGTCACTCCGGCGACCGGGTGTTCCTCCTCTCCACCACGCACGGCGCGGAGACGCACTCCCTGGCGGCCGCGATGGCCGTGCAGACCACCTACACGGAAGAGGGCGTCACCGCCCGACTGCACGCCCTCGGCGAGCGCCTGGCCGCCGGGGTCCGCGAAGCGGCGACCGCCATGGGCGTCGGTGACCACGTGGTCGTACGGGGCCGGGCCAGCAACCTGGTCTTCGCCACCCTCGACGAGAACGGACAGCCCTCTCAGGAGTACCGCACCCTGTTCCTGCGGCGACTCCTCTCGGGCGGGGTACTGGCCCCGTCGTTCGTGGTGAGCAGCGCGCTGGACGACACCGACATCGACCACACCGTCGACGTGGTGTCCCAGGCCTGCGCGGTGTACCGGAAGGCACTGGACGCCGGAGACCCGACTCCCTGGCTGGCGGGCCGACCGGTGAAACCGGTCTTCCGCCGCCGAGCATGACGCGACGTCACCGACCGGAGTCGACGACCCGATCGACGCCCCACGCGACCGCCGGCACCACCGCGAGCGCGGTGCACCAGCCGCCGAGGGCGTCGGTCGGGTAGTGCGCGCCCAGGACGACCTGCGCCCAGCCCATGGCGGTGCCGGCAACGAGCGCCGCGGTGAACACGAACAACACGCCCACCGTCCTGCCGAGGCCGAGCCGCCCGGCCAGGAGCAGCGCCACCACAACGGCGAAGGCGGTGAGAAAGGCGGTGTGCCCGCTCGGAAAAGACAGGTTGTCACCGTGAATGGTGCGCCCCACCAGGAACTTGAGCAGCCTGGCCACCCCCACGGCCACACCGACCCCGACACCGAGGAGCACGGCCGCCCGAGGCCACCGAAGCAGCAGGCACCCGATCACGGCGGCCAGGACGAGCGCGGCCGCGCCCACGGGCTCCCCCAGGAAGTCCAAGCCCAGAGCGACGTCCCGCCAAGGCGACGCCACCCCGCCGACCACCGTCCAGACCCGTGCGTCCACCACACCGGGCTGACCGTCGCCGGCGTACAGCACCCCGAGTGCGGCGACCACCACCGCGGCAAGACCCGCGATCCCTCCGAGCCCCACCCGTACCGCCGAAGGCCACACCACGGCAGCAGAAGCCCCCTTCACCCGCCCACGCCGCATTCTCCCCCACCCTCCGGACGCAACACCGGCCCCTGGACCGACACTTGCCACCCTATTCAAGAAGGCGGGCGCGGACGGGCAGGCAGCCGCACACGGGCCGGCGCCCGCCTCCTCGGCGTCAGTCGTCCGGGTTCTCGAAACCGGGGTCGAGCGCCGGGCCCGTCGGCGGCGGTCCGGTCCGTAAGGGCACCGCTGTCGACCTCACGGCCGTCGAGGACGTACCGGCCCACGATCCGGCGCCCGACCGACCCTGCCGAGCACGATTGCGCAGAGAGGGGCCGGCCCGTGTCCTCGTGCCCGCGGCCCGGACGCTCGCGGCCCGCTCCGCGGCCGGGAGCGGGACTCGCGAGGTTTCTCAGTGGGCCTCGGCGGCCTGGCTGGTCCAGGTGGCGTACATCCGGGTGTCCCTGCCGTGGGCGGCGAGGCAGGGATCGAGCGAGAGAAGTGACAACCTCGGGTTGACGCCGCCCGACTGACAACCTAAGGTTGACACCATGACGCAGATCACTCCGCCGATCAAGCTCGATGAGCTGATCACGGCGATCACCGAGAACCACACCACCGCACTCGACCAGCTCACCGGCGCCATCCTGCTGGCCGACCACATCGGCGAGGTCGCCGACCACCTCATCGGCCACTTCGTCGACCAGGCCCGTCGTTCCGGCGCGTCCTGGACCGACATCGGCCGCAGCATGGGCGTCACCCGGCAGGCGGCCCAGAAGCGGTTCGTCGGCAAGCCCGACGCCAAGCCGTCGAACGCCTTCGAGAAGTTCTCCCAGCCCGCCCGCAGCGCCGTCATCGCCGGCATGAACGAGGCCAAGGCGGCCGGCAACGCCGAGATCGTCCCCGCGCACGTCTTCCTCGGCCTGCTCGGCACCGAGGGCAGTGCGGTCGGCGCCCTGCGGGCGCAGGGCATCGACCTCGACCAGGCGCGGAACGCCGCGGTGGCCGCCCTGCCGGCGCGCAGCGACGCCGATCCGGTGCTGATTCCGTACGACGCCCACGCGAAGAAGGCGCTGGAACTGGCGCCGCGGGCGGCCCTGCGGCTCGGCCAGGACAGTGTCAGCACCGGCCACGTCCTGCTGGGGCTGCTGGAGCAGGAGGACGGCGCCGGGGTCCTGTCCTCGCTGGGCGTCGACGCGGCGGCGGCCGAGCGTTTCGTGGCGGAAGCCGCCGACGAATCGTCCGTCGCCTCGTAGCGGAACCGACCGCGTCCGTCCGCGGACGCCGGCCGACAGCGGTGGGGTCCCGGAACGGGAACGGCACGGGTACGGAACGGGAGCTCCGGGCGAGGTGGAGCCGGTCGAAGGCGACACCCCGCCCGGATGCCCCCGCGCCGCGCCGGTCGGCCGGCGCGCGTACGGGAGTGCCGGTCTGGTGGCGGCGGGCACCGACGGCCGTGTCGCTCTCGTCACCGGCGCTTCGGGAGCGCTCGGCGCCGCCGTGGCACTGGTCCTCGACCACCGTGGCTACCGGCTGGCGTTGCACTACACCAGCGGTGAGGACCGGGCCCGCAAGGTAGCAGCCGAGCTCAGCGGGCCGAGCGCCCTCGTGCGGGCGGGCGGGTGCCGTCAGCGGACGGCGTACGGCAGCAGGGCCATCTCGCGCGCGTTCTTGACGGCGGTGGCGAGGGCTCGCTGCTGCTGGGCGGTCACGCGGGTGACGCGGCGGCTGCGGATCTTGCCGCGGTCGGAGACGAACTTCCGCAGCAGGTCGGTGTCCTTGTAGTCGATGTACGTGATGCCGGCCGCGTCGAGCGGGTTGGGCCGGGACTTGACGGGCTCTCGGGGGTCGGTGCGTCGGGCCATGGCGGCGTCTCCTGTGAGGTGGCGGTGGGGATGGTCGTACGGGGTGGGTGTCAGGCGGCGTCGAGGAGCGAGTCGAAGGCGGCGGGCAGGCGCTTCCAGGCCTCGCGCCCCGACCCGTACTCCGCGTCCGTCAGCAGGCAGGAGTCGAGGAGCCGTTCCAGTCCGTCACGGTCGAGGCCGGGCGAGGTGAACACGAGGTGCTGGCAGCAGTCGCCGTGGTCGGGATGCCAGTCGAGCGCGGCTGCCGCACGGCGCACGGGAGGGACCAGCTCCCAGGCCGCGTCCGGCAGCGACGCCAGCCAGGGGCCTGCGTTCTCCACGCACAGCGCGCCCCCGGCCGCGTCCCAGGCGAGAAGGGTGTCGGGGCGGTCGGCGAGCCAGAACCGGCCGCGACTGCGGGCGGCGGCGCGGCACAGGTCCTCAAGCGCCTCGTAGAGGCGTTCGGGATGGAACGGACGCCTACGGTGCCACACGAAGGTGGCGACGCCGGCGTCCTCGGCTTCCTGGGGCAGCAGCGCGCACGCGGGGTGCTGGGCGGCCGCGGCGGCCTCCACGTCGAAGCCGGCGAACGCGGCCCGGGCGAGCTCGACGGAACCCGCTGGTACTCGCCGCGCGGTGGGGTGCAACTGCGCGAGCAGGGCACGGTCTTCGTCGTCGGCGGCGTCGCTGTCGACGACGGCGAGGACGGGCGCGTACTCCAGCTGACGGGCCCAGGTGTCCCCGACGGTCCGCTGGTCGGTGGCGGCCGCCGCGAGGCCGGCTTCGGCCAGGTCGTCGCCGTTGGCGAGGTAGGGCAGGACGAGCGCGGGGTCCACGGCGGTGATCACGTTCGTCAGGGCCAGGCAGTCGCCGCCGTGAGCGGCGATCACCTCCGCCATGGCCTTCGGTTCGACGGAGTCCCACAACTCGACCACGGCGAGCCGGGTCAGGCCGCCGTCCGCCATCCGCTCCAGTTCCGGGACGAGGTCCTCGCGCAGTGCGCAGCACGCGCAGTCGTCGACCAGGGGCGTCTCATCGCGGGAGACCGTACCGGCGGCGTCGCGGATCAGCCGGAGGACGCTGCCGTCGGGCGCCCCCGCCAGGTCGTGGTGCAGCGCCACACTCCCGGGGACGGCCTTCAGGAGGCGGTCGACGACCTCGGTCCGGGCGTCGGCGTGCAGGCCGGCGACGATGACGACGGGGAGCTGGTGATCGTGGCGCTCCATCAACGGGCTCCGTAGCGGCGCTGGAACTTCTCGACGCGGCCGGCGGTGTCGAGGACGCGCGCCGTGCCCGTGTAGAAGGGGTGGCTCGCCGAGGAGATCTCCACGTCGACGACCGGGTAGACGTTGCCGTCCTCCCACTCGACGGTCTTGTCACTCGTCATCGTGGAGCGGGTGAGGAAAGCGGTGCCGGAGGCGGAGTCGCGGAAGACGACGGGCTCGTAGGCGGGGTGGATTCCGGGCTTCATGACAGGGCCTTTCGATGGTCGTTCGACAGTCGGGGGGCGGGTGGGGTCGCGGGACCGGGCGGGGTCAGCGCTCTTCGCGGAAGTCGACGTGCCGGCCGACGAGGGGGTCGTACGTGCGCAACACCAGCCGGTCGGGGTCGTCGCGCCGGTTCTTGCGCGTGACGCAGGTGAAACCGGTGCCCGCGGTGGAGCGGAGCTTGAGGACGGGGCGGATCTCGGTGCGTGCCATGCTGGGTAGTATATGACAACGGTTTTCATTACCAATACGCGCGTGGTCACGCGCACCAGCGAGAGAGGCGGCACCACCCATGTCGGCCCACTGCCAACTGACCGGCACCAAGCCGGGATTCGGCAACACCATCTCCCATTCGCATCGGCGCACCTCCCGGCGCTTCGACCCGAACATCCAGCGCAAGCGCTACTGGCTGCCCAGCGAGGGACGGCACGTCCGTCTGACGCTGAGCACCAAGGCGATCAAGACGGTGGACGTGATCGGCATCGAGGCCGCCGTGGCCCGGATCCGCGCGCGCGGAGGGAAGGTCTGATGGCGAAGAAGAGCAAGATCGCGCAGAACGAGAAGCGCAAGGAGATCGTCGAGCGCCACGCCGAACGGCGGGCGGAACTCAAGGAGATCATCCGCCACCCCTCATCCACCGCGGCCGAACGCGAGACCGCCCGGGCGGAGCTCCGCCGGCAACCGCGCGATGCCAGTGCCACCCGCGTACGCAACCGCGACAGCGTGGACGGCCGCCCCCGCGGCCACCTTCGCAAGTTCGGACTCTCCCGAGTCCGGGCCAGGCAGCAGGCCCACGCCGGACTCCTGCCGGGAGTGACCAAGTCGTCCTGGTAGACGAGAACGCGACCGCGACCGCCCATTGAAAATGGATGCCATGAGCGTTTAAGGGCGCTCTCGTCCGCGTGCGGCACCCCGCGGACCCGCGAGGGGGACCAGGGGGGCCGCGCGCGGACACCCGAGAGGCCGAGGCCGCCCAGCACCCATGACCGCCGGACACCCCTCCCCCTCCATGGGGGCGCGCGCCCCATCCGGGCGACAGGGGCCCCGACGGCGATCCCGCGACAGGACCTGGCCGCGCTGCGGCGGGCCAAGAAGGACACACGCACCCCCCGCCCTCCCCCAGGAGATCGACAGCATCCCCTTCCTGTCGCGGCTGTGGCGCAACAGGGCCGCGGCCGCCGACGCACTCCTCATGGCCGCCCCGGACGGCGCACGGGTCACGGACGCCGAGCCGTCGCCGGGCCGCGCGAGGTGGAGCGGGCGGCCGGGCCCCCTCTCCAGCCGCACAGCCTTCAGCCACGCGACGTCATATTGATAATGGCATCCATTTTCATATAGCGTCTCCGTGTCAGGTACCGGACCGAGGAGTCTCACGATGGCCGTCCCCAAGCGGAAGATGTCCCGCAGCAACACCCGCCACCGCCGCGCCCAGTGGAAGGCGACCACGCCCCAGCTGGTGCCGATCACTGTCGACGGCGTCGTCCACCAGGTCCCGCAGCGTCTGGTGAAGGCGTACGAGCGCGGCCTCGTCCGCCCCGAGGGCTGAGCGCATGGCCTCGTACGACCGCCTGCCGGTGACCGTGCTGTCCGGCTTCCTCGGCGCGGGGAAGACCACCCTCCTCAATCATGTGCTCGGCAATCGCGAAGGACTGCGCGTCGCGGTCATCGTCAACGACATGAGCGAGGTCAACATCGACGCGGCGCTCGTGCGGGGCGGAGAGGCGGCCCTGTCCCGCACCGAGGAGCGACTG
This sequence comes from Streptomyces sp. TLI_105, assembly GCF_900105415.1. Taxonomy (GTDB): domain Bacteria; phylum Actinomycetota; class Actinomycetes; order Streptomycetales; family Streptomycetaceae; genus Streptomyces. The sequence continues at coordinate 2,075,264 of NZ_FNSM01000001.1, forward strand.
GTCGAGATGACCAACGGGTGCATCTGCTGCACCCTGCGCGACGACCTCCTGGAGGAGGTCGACCGGCTCGCCCGCGAGGGCCGCTTCGACCACCTGCTCATCGAGTCCAGCGGCATCTCCGAGCCCATGCCGGTCGCCGCGACCTTCTCCTTTCCCCGGGACGACGGCGCCACCCTCGGCGACCTCGCCCGCCTGGACACGATGGTGACCGTCGTGGACGCCGCCGGCTTCCTGCCGGAGCTCGACGGCGGCGACGAACTCGTCGCGCGCGGCCTCGATCAGTACGAGGACGACGAGCGCACCGTCAGCGATCTCCTCATGGACCAGGTCGAGTTCGCGGACGTCCTCGTCCTCAACAAGCTCGACCTGGTCGGCCCGGAGGAGGCGCGTCGGCTCCGTGCCACGCTGTCCCGGCTCAACCCGGAGGCGCGGATCGTCCCGGCCGTGCGCGGACAGATCCCGCTGGAACACATCCTGGGCACCGGCCTGTTCGACGTCGAACGCGCCCAGCAGGCCCCCGGCTGGGTGAAGGAGCTCAACGGGGACCACGTGCCGGAGACCGAGGAGTACGGCATCTCCTCGCTGGTGTTCCGCTCCGATCTGCCGTTCCATCCCGGACGGCTGTGGACCTTCGTCACCAAGGGCCTTGACAGCGGCACCTTCGGCCGCGTCCTGCGCTCCAAGGGATTCTTCCGGCTCGCCAGCCGGCCCCGGGTGACGGGCCTGTGGTCCCAGGCCGGTGCCGTCGCCCGGTTCGAACCGTCCGGTGCCCTCGGTCCGGAGACCACGCAGGGCCAGGAACTGGTCTTCATCGGCACCGGCCTGCGCGCCGAAGCCCTGCGCGCGGCGCTGGAAGCCTGCCTGCTGGTGCCGGGCGAGGCCGTTCCCGCCGACGACGAGTTCCCCGCGTGGGAAACGTACGGCATCGAGGACGCCTGCGAGCACGAACAGGCGGCCTGACACATCGGCCCCACACACTCCGGGCCGAACGGTGGTCGCAGCCACGGCACCGTCCGGCCCGGCCTTTTCGTGGAGGGAGGCATGAAGGTGGAGGAAGGCATGAAGGACGAGGCACGGCCCTTTCCGGGACGCGGTCCAGGAGACACTCCTCATCCCGCTCCACGGACGGACGGTGGAGCACCGCGAGAAGGACGCCGCGTGCCTATCGCGGCCCGACGCAGAGGACGCCGACGCTGTCGCCGACCAGGGGAGGGGCGCGGTCGGCCTCGGCGGCGCGGGCGAGGAGCGCAAGGAGTTCGCCGCCTGGGTGAGCACCCGCCGCGGCGTACTGGCAGACGCTCACGGCCTCCAGCAGCTTCCCGGCACTGCCCGGTACGTGAAGTGACCCGTCCCAGGAAGGATGTATCCGATGACGCACGATGACGACGGCCGGACCACGTTCTTGTTCTACGCCCCGGAGCGGGAGCCGCATGCCTGGGGCCTCGACCTGGCCGCCCTGGGCGAAGCCCTGCGGGAATCGTTCTCCGAGGTCCGCTACAAGGTCCGCCAGGACCGCACCCACCAGGGCGAGCCGTACCTCTCCTTCTGGGCGGCCACCGACGAAGGCACCGAGTACGACGGCACCGCCACCGTCCACGGGCGGGACTGCGTGATGCTGGCCGACACCACGGCGGGCGAGGCGGCCCCCTTCCTTCTCTGGCTGCGCGACACCTACCTGCCCACCCCCGACCTCGTCCGCTTCAGCAGCGAGTCGGCCGTGGAACAGGGCATCGAAACGGACTGGCGCCTCCCCGCCGACGGCGACACGGCACGAGTGGCCGACGAGCTCCGCCACCACCTCTCGGTCATGGAAGGAGCCTGACTCACTCCACCGGAGGGGAGGGCAGTGCATGGTGTTGGTCGGGCCTGGCAGACCCCCCGTCCTGACTCCCCATCAGAACGAGCGTCACATGGGCGTCACGAGCTTGATCTCAGCGTCAAGACATCGCCCGTAACGCCCACACCACACATAAAGCGCACCCGCAAAACAGCAGGTCATGCGTCCTTCTTCGCCGGCTCCAGAATCGCCACGCACTCCACATGATGCGTCATCGGGAACAGGTCGAACGCCCGCAGGGTCCGGACCTTGTAGCCGCGTTCCGCGAAGTAGGCGAGGTCTCGGGCCAGGGCTGCCGGGTCGCAGGCCACGTAGGCGATGCGGCGGGCGCCCAGGCCGGCCAGGTGGTGGACCGTCTGCTTGCCGGCGCCCGCGCGGGGCGGGTCCAGGACGATGAGGTCGACCTCGGTGATGCCGGTGCGCGGGAGGACCGACTCGACCTTGCCCTGTTCGATGCGGACGCGCGGGAAGCCGGCCAGGTTGTGGCGGGCGTCCTCGACCGCGCGCTTGCCGGACTCGATGCCGAGGACCGCGCCCTGGTCGCCGACGCGGTCGGCGAGGGCGCCCGCGAAGAGGCCGACGCCGCAGTAGAGGTCGAGGGCCGTCTCGCCCTTGCGGGGGGTGAGGCCCTGCATGACGGCGAGCATCAGGGTCTGCGCGGCCTTCGGGTGGACCTGCCAGAAGCCGCCGCTGCCGACGCGGTAGGTGCGGTCGTCGGCGCGCTCGCGGACGAAGGCGCGGCCGTGGACGCGGTGGACGCCGCCGTCCTTCTCGTCGACGCGCATCACGGAGACCGGCTTGTCCAGCTCCACCAGGGGCAGGCGGGCGCCCGGGCGGGGGGTGAGGATGACCTGGCGGTCGTTGGAGCCCGAGGCCGCGATGGCCTCGACGGCGGCCATGCCCGCCCAGTCGCGCTTCTCGATGCCCAGCTCCGAGACGCCCTCCGCCGCGATCATGCAGTGGTCGATGATCTCGACCTCGTGGGAGCGGTGCTTGCGCAGGCCCGCGTGGCCCTCGGCGTCGACCGCGTACTGGACGCGGGTGCGCCACTGCGGGACCTCGCCCGCGGGGAGCTTGTCGCCCTCGGCGGGCATGACGGTGCCGTCCCAGCCGGCCTCCTCCGGGGTGAGCCCGGCCAGGCGCTGGAGCTGTTCCGCGATGACCTCGCCCTTCAGGCGGCGCTGGGCGCCGGGCTTGGCGTGCTGCCAGTCGCAGCCGCCGCACTTGCCGGGTCCGGCGAAGGGGCAGGGGGCCTCGACGCGGTCCTTGGAGGCGTCCAGGATCTCGATCGCGTCGGCGCGCAGGAAGCGGGAGGTCTCCTCGCCCTCGGTGACCCGCACCCGGACGCGCTCGCCGGGCAGGGCGTGGCGGACGAAGAGGACCCGGCCGGCTTCCGTACGGGCGATGCAGTGGCCGCCGTGGGCGACCGGGCCGACCTCTACCTCGTACTCCGCCCCGACCAGCGACGTAACAGGGGTGTTCTGCATGACCGGGGACTCCAGGGGGAAGAAGAAGGTGGGCTGCCGCTCGGACCACGGTCCGACGGCAGCCCACCAGTCTAGTTGCTGTTTCTCAGTTGTTCTTTGCGGTGGGTTCCTTCTGGCGCTTCTCCACCGGGCCGCGGCGGACGGAGCCCGGCGCGTTCCACTCCTGGCGCTTCCTGGCCCGCTTCTTCGCGACCTCGGAGGACTGGAGCTGGTACGGGACGGACGTGACCATCACGCCGGGGGTGAAGAGCAGCCGGCCCTTGAGGCGGAGTGCGGACTGGTTGTGGAGCAGGTGCTCGTACCAGTGGCCGACGACGTACTCGGGAATGTAGACGGAGACGGCGTCGCGCGGGCTCTCGCGGCGGATGTTCTTCACGTACTCGACGACCGGGCGGGTGATCTCCCGGTAGGGCGAGTCGAGGATCTTGAGCGGGACGTTGATGCCGCGCCGCTCCCACTCCTCCTTGAGCGCCTTGGTCTCGACGGGGTCGACGCTCACGGTGAGCGCCTCCAGCTCGCTGGCGTGCAGCAGCTTGGCGTAGGCCAGGGCGCGCAGGGTCGGCTTGTGGAGCTTGGAGACGAGGACGACCGAGCGGACGCGGGAGGGGCGCACGTACTCGTCGGGGCGCTCCTCGGCGGCGGCGATCTCCTCGGCGACGGAGTCGTAGTGCTTACGGATCGCGGTCATCGTCCCGTAGAAGATCACCATGCCGAGCAGGGCGACCCAGGCGCCGTGCGTGAACTTGGTGGCGAGGACGACGACGAGGACGAGGCCGGTGAAGAAGGCGCCGAAGGCGTTGATCGCGCGGGAGCGGATCATGTGGCGGCGGTTGGCCGGGTCCCGCTCCGTCGTCAGGTGCCGGTTCCAGTGCCGGACCATGCCGATCTGGCTGAGGGTGAAGGAGACGAAGACGCCGACGATGTAGAGCTGGATCAGTCGGGTGGAGTCGGCTCCGTAGATCCAGACGAGGAGGGCGGCGGCGCCGGCGAGGAGCACGATGCCGTTGGAGAAGGTGAGGCGGTCGCCGCGGGTGTGCAGCTGGCGCGGCAGGTACCGGTCCTGGGCGAGGATCGAGCCGAGGAGCGGGAAGCCGTTGTACGCGGTGTTGGCGGCCAGGAAGAGGACGAGGGCGGTGGCGGCGGCGAGGACGACGAACAAGAACGTTCCGTCGCCGAAGACGGCGGCCGCGACCTGGGAGATGACCGGGTCCTGGACGTAGCCCGCGCCGAGCGGGACGCCGTTGTGCAGCAGGTCCTCGCCGGGGTTCTCGGCCATCCGGACGTCGGTGGCCATGGCCAGGAAGATGATGCCGCAGAACATGGTGACGGCCAGGCCGCCCATGAGGGCGAGCGTGGTGGCGGCGTTCTTCGACTTCGGCTTGCGGAAGGCGGGGACGCCGTTGGAGATGGCCTCGACGCCGGTGAGGGCGGCACAGCCGGAGGAGAACGCCCGCAGCAGCAGGAAGACCAGCGCGAAGCCGGCCAGGCCCTGGTGCTCGGCCTTGATCTCGAAGCTCGCGGTGGGGGCCCTCATGGTCTCGTCGAGGACGAGTCCCCGGTACGCGCCCCAGATGATCATGATGAAGACGCCGGCGACGAAGACGTACGTCGGGATGGCGAAGAGGCTGCCCGACTCCTTCACTCCGCGCAGGTTCATCAGGGTGAGCAGCAGGATGACGGCGATGGCCGAGGCGACCTTGTGCTCGACGACGAAGGGGACCGCCGAGCCGAGGTTCTCGATGCCCGAGGCGATCGACACGGCGACGGTCAGCACGTAGTCCACGAGCAGGGCGCTCGCGACGGTGAGTCCGGCCTTCGGCCCGAGGTTGGTGGTGGCGACCTCGTAGTCGCCGCCGCCGCTCGGGTACGCGTGCACGTTCTGCCGGTACGACGCGACCACCGTGAACATCAGGACGACGACCGCGAGCGCGATCCACGGGCTGAAGTGGTAGGCCGACAGGCCGGCGACGGAGAGGACGAGCAGCACCTCGCCGGGGGCGTACGCCACCGAGGACAGCGGGTCGGAGGCGAAGACGGGGAGGGCGATCCGCTTCGGGAGAAGGGTCTCTCCCAGCTTGTCGCTGCGCAGGGCCCGCCCGATCAGGATCCGTTTGGGCACGTCGGTCAGTTTGGACACGGAGAGGATCGTAAGCGTTCGAAAAGAGCCACGCGCACCGGCACCCCCGATCGGCACCGAATCTCCCTGAGTACCACCTCGGATGCGGTCCCCGCCAGCGTTGCCGCTTAAGCTCGGACCGGGCGACCCGTCAGGGCGTTGCCCGCCACGGCCCGGGCCGATCGGGCGAGGAAAGTTGTGAGCAGGGTGGATTCGCAGGTCAGCAGGGCGATCAGGAGTGCGGGGTAAGGGGACGTGCACATCGTCATCATGGGCTGCGGGCGAGTGGGAGCCGCTCTCGCGCAGACCCTGGAGCAGCAGGGGCACACCGTCGCGGTCGTGGACCAGGACCCGACGGCTTTCCGCCGTCTGGGCTCGGGCTTCGGCGGCCGGCGGGTCACGGGCGTGGGCTTCGACCAGGACACGCTGCGCGAGGCCGGGATCGAGGAGGCCGGTGCCTTCGCCGCGGTGAGCAGCGGCGACAACTCCAACATCATCGCGGCGCGGGTCGCGCGCGAGATGTTCGGCATCGAGAACGTGGCGGCGCGGATCTACGACCCGCGTCGCGCCGAGGTCTACCAGCGCCTCGGGATCCCGACGGTCGCGACGGTCCGCTGGACCGCCGACCAGATGCTCCGCCGGCTGCTGCCCTCGGGCGCGGAGCCGCTGTGGCGCGACCCGAGCGGTGGCGTGCAGCTCGCCGAGGTGCACACCTCCCCGGCGTGGATCGGTCACAAGGTGAGCCGGCTCCAGGAGGAGACCGGCGTCCGCGTCGCCTTCCTCACCCGACTGGGCGAAGCGATTCTGCCGACCTCGCAGACGGTGCTCCAGGAAGGTGACCTGGTGCACGTGATGATGCGTACGGACGAGATCGCGAAGGTCGAGGCGGCCTTCGCCGAGGGTCCCGAGGAGGGCGGTCACTGATGCGTGTCGCTATTGCGGGCGCGGGCGCGGTGGGCCGTTCCATCGCGGGCGAGCTCCTGGAGAACGGCCACGAGGTCCTGCTGGTCGACAAGGCGCCGACCGCCATCTCGGTGGAGCGGGTGCCGCAGGCGGAGTGGCTGCTCGCCGACGCCTGCGAGATCACCTCGCTGGACGAGGCGGCGCTGCAGCGCTGCAACGTGGTGATCGCGGCGACCGGTGACGACAAGGTGAACCTGGTCGTCTCGCTGCTCGCCAAGACCGAGTACGGCGTGCCGCGCGTGGTCGCCCGGGTGAACAACCCGAAGAACGAGTGGCTGTTCAACGAGGCCTGGGGCGTGGACGTGGCCGTCTCGACGCCGCGACTGATGTCGGCCCTGGTCGAGGAGGCGGTGAGCGTCGGCGACCTGGTCCGGCTGCTCCGCTTCAGCCACGGCGACGCGAACCTGGTCGAGCTGACGCTGCCGCCGGAGTCGGCGGTCGCCGGCACCGCCGTCGGGGACGTGGCCTGGCCGCAGGACACCTCGCTGGTGACGATCATCCGCGGTTCGCGGGTGCTGACGCCGAGCCCCGAGGAGACCCTGGAGGCCGGCGACGAGCTGCTGTTCGTGGCCGCGCAGGCCCGCGAGGAGCAGCTGGAGGACCTCCTCCAGGTCCGCCGCGAGGCCGGGTCGGAGTCCTGACCTCCCGACTGGGTGCGCAACTCGGAGGCCTGGCCTCCTGAGTGCGTACGCGGAGGCCTGACCTCCTGAGTGAGTGCGTACGCGGAGGCCTGGCCTCCTGGGTGCGTACGCGAAAGGGCCCGGACCTGACGGACAGGTCCGGGCCCTTTCGCGTACCGCTTCTCAGGCCTCCGGGTGGCGCTGCGCGGCGGCGGCCGCCTTGCGTTCCTTCTCGGCGCGCTCCTCGGCCTCCATCTCGGCGAAGACGTCGATCGGCGCCGGGGCCTTCGCGAGGAACACCCAGGTGAGGTACACCGCGAGCAGGAACGGCGGGATCTTGAGGGCGACGAGCACCCAGCCGAACTTGGTGGTGTCGGCCCACCAGTACATCGGGAAGAGGATCGCGCACTTGCCGAGCAGGATCAGGCCCCAGGCCCAGCTGGCCTTGGTGTAGGCCTTCTTGCGGCCCGGGTTGCGGGTGCGCCAGGAGAGGTTCTCCTTGAAGACCGGGCCGAGGATCAGGCCGATCAGGGGCACTCCGGCGAGCGCGGTGATGATGTACGCCAGGGCGAGGCCCAGGGTGTAGAGCATGCCCGGCAGGTAGAAGTCCTTGGCGTTGCCCGTCATCATCGCGAAGACCACGCCGAAGGCGACGCCGAAGACGCCGCTGAAGGCGTGCTTGACGGTGTCCCGACGGATCAGCCGGACGGCCACCAGGACCAGCGAGACCGCGAGCGCGGCGATGGCCGAGACGTGCAGGTCCTTGTTGATCGTGAAGATCGTGACGAACAGCAGGCCGGGCAGGACCGTCTCGATCATGCCCCGCAGACCGCCGAAGGCCTCGAAGAGCGCGGCCTCGGTCACGGCCTTGTCCGCCTGGGCGTCCTGGTCCGGGGTCGACCGGTCCGCGGTCGGCTTGTCGAGGGACGTCACCGGCTACTCCTGTCCGAGCGGTCGGAGCTCGTATTTGGGGTTGAAGAGGACCCGCCGGCCGTGGCTCATGGAGATCCGGCCGGAGGCGATCAGCTTGCGGCCCGGTTCGATGCCCACGATGGAGCGCCGGCCGAGCCACACGACGTCGAGCGGTGCCGTGCCGTCGAAGAGCTCGGCCTCCAGCGCGGGCACACCGGCCCGGGGACGCAGCGTGACCGTGCGCAAGGTACCAGTCACCTTGACTATCTGTCGGTCGGAGCAGTCGGAGATACGCGTGCACCCCGAGGCCTGGGCGTCCTCCTGGAGCTCCTCCGACTCCAGGTCCTCCGGGGAGGAGGAGAGCCGGTCGAGCATCCGGCGGAACCTTCCGGCCGGCTTCTCTGTACGTGGTGCAGCACTCATACAGAAAGCGTACCGGCCGCCGCTGTCACCGGAAGCGGCCCCGGACCACCCGCTCGTACTGCTCCCGGTTCAGCGTTCGAAGCGGTACCCCATGCCCGGTTCGGTGACGAAGTGGCGCGGGTGCGAGGGGTCGGACTCCAGCTTGCGGCGGAGCTGCGCCATGTAGACCCGGAGGTAGTTGGTCTCCGTGCCGTACGAGGGTCCCCAGACCTCCTGGAGCAGCTGCTTCTGGCTGACGAGTCGGCCGGCGTTGCGGACGAGGACCTCCAGGAGGTGCCACTCGGTGGGGGTGAGCCGGACGTCGCGCCCGTCGCGGTGCACCTTCTTCGCGGCCAGGTCGACGGTGAAGCCCTCGGTCTCGACCACGGCGACCCCGTCCTCGGCGCCGCCGACCGGCTCGGCGCGGCGCACGGCCGCGCGCAGCCGGGCGAGCAGCTCGTCCATGCCGAAGGGCTTGGTGACGTAGTCGTCGGCGCCCGCGTCGAGCGCCTCGACCTTCTCGTCGGAGGTCTGCCGGGCGGACAGGACCAGGATCGGCACCCTCGTCCAGCCGCGCAGCTCCTTGATCACGTCGACGCCGTCCATGTCGGGCAGTCCGAGGTCGAGGACGACGACGTCGGGTTGGCGTTCGGCGGCGAGCCGGAGGGCGGTGGCGCCGTCGGGCGCGGCGTCGACCTCGTACTTCCGCGCCTTCAGGTTGATCACCAGGGCGCGGACGATCTGCGGCTCGTCGTCGACCACGAGGACCCGGGTCATGGAGGGGGCCTGCCTTCTTCGTCGTGTCGGTAGGTACGGAGGTGAGTCACGGTGGTGAATACGGGCACGGGCCCGGCGGCCGGGTCGGGTCATGGGCCCGGCGGCCGAGGGCACGGGCCCGCGGGTCAGGTCACGGCGCGGGCCGGGAGGTCGGCGGCCGGGGCCCGGGGCCCGCCCGGCGCCGCGCGCAGGGTGAGCACCATGGTGAGGCCGCCGCCGGGGGTGTCCTCGGCGCCGAGCGTCCCGCCCATGGCCTCGACGAAGCCGCGGGCGACCGCGAGGCCGAGGCCGACGCCGGAGCCGCGCGGGGCGTCGCCGAGGCGCTGGAAGGGCTCGAAGATGCCGTCCTTGGCCTCGTCGGGGACGCCGGGGCCGCGGTCCACGACCCGCAGCTCGACCCGGCCCCCCAGGGCGCTGGCGGCGACGGCGACGGGCACGTCCTCGGGGCTGTACTTCACGGCGTTCTCCACGATGTTGGCGACGGCCCGCTCCAGGAGGCCCTTGTCGACCTCGACCATGGGCAGCGTCTCGGGGACGTCGAGCTCGGCGCTGCCGTCCGGCACTCCCCCGAGGGCCATGGGGACGACCTCGTCGAGGTCGACGGCGCGGATCAGGGGCCTCACGGTGCCGGTCTGGAGGCGGGACATGTCGAGGAGGTTGCCCACGAGGTGGTCGAGGCGGTCGGCGCCGGCCTCGATGCCCTCCAGGAGCTCGGCCCGGTCCTGCTCGGACCACTCGACGTCGTCGGAGCGGAGGGAGGAGACGGAGGCCTTGATGCTCGCGAGCGGGGTCCGCAGGTCGTGGCTGACGGCGGCGAGCAGGGAGGTGCGGATCTTGTTGCCCTCGGCCAGCTTCCGGGCCTCCTCCGCCTCGCCGACGAGCCGCTGCCGGTCGAGGACGACCGCGGCCTGGGCGGCGAAGGCACCGAGCACCCGCCGGTCCTCGGCGGGCAGCACCCGGCCGGTCAGGGCGAGCGCCAGGTGGTCGCCGACGGGCATGTCCACGTCCGCGTCCTCCGGCCGGGCCGCGGGGTGGGGGCCGACGCTCGCCGCCCGTGTCCACGGCTCGGCCCCGCCCGCGCGCTCCAGGAGGGCCACCGACTCCATGGAGAAGGTCTCGCGGACCCGTTCCAGGAGGGCGTCCAGGCTCGTCTCGCCGCGCAGCACACTGCCGGCCAGATAGGAGAGCACCTCGGACTCGGCGCGCAGCCGGGCGGCCTGGTGGGTGCGCCGGGCGGCCAGGTCCACCACGGAGGCGACCGACATCGCGACGCCGAAGAAGACGGCGATGGCGACGATGTTCAGGGGGTCGGCGATGGTCAGGCGGTGGACCGGCGGGGTGAAGAACCAGTTGAGGAGGAGGGAGCCGGCGGCGGCCGAGGCGAGCGCCGGCAGGAACCCGCCGAGCAGCGCGGCGGCCACGGTCAGGGCGAGGAAGAGCAGCATGTCGTTGGCGAGCCCGAGGTCGGCGTCGACGTGCGTGAGGAGCAGGGCCAGGGCGACCGGGCCCGCGACGCCGACGAGCCAGCCGCCGAGGATCCGGGAGCGGCCCAGGCGGGCTCCGCGCGCGACGGGCAGGCCCCGGCCCTTGGCGACCTCGCCGTGGGTGACGATGTGGACGTCGAGGTCGGGCCCGGAGTCGCGGGCCACGGTCTGGCCGACGCCGGGGCCGAGCACGTACTGCCAGGTCCGGCGGCGGCTGGAGCCGAGGACGATCTGGGTGGCGTTGACCCCGCGGGCGAATTCCAGGAGCGCCGAGGGGACGTCGTCGCCGATGACGTGGTGGAACGTCCCGCCGAGGTCCTCGACGAGGGTGCGCTGGACCGCCAGCTCCTTCGGCGAGGCGGCGGTGAGCCCGTCGCTGCGGGCGATGTAGACGGCGAGGACCTCGCCGCCGGCGCCCTTCTCGGCGAGCCGGGTGGCGCGGCGTATGAGGGTGCGGCCCTCGGGGCCGCCGGTCAGGCCGACGACGATGCGCTCCCGGGCCTGCCAGGTGGAGCGGATGTCGTGCTCGCCCCGGTACTGCCGGAGGTACTCGTCGACCCGGTCGGCGGTCCAGAGCAGGGCCAGCTCGCGCAGGGCCGTGAGGTTGCCGGGGCGGAAGTAGTTGGAGAGGGCCGCGTCGACCTTGTCCGAGGTGTAGACGTTGCCGTGGGCCATCCGCCGCCGCAGCGCCTCCGGGGACATGTCGACCAGCTCGATCTGGTCGGCCCGGCGCACCACCTCGTCGGGGACGGTCTCCCGCTGCCGTACCCCGGTGATCGCCTCGACGACGTCGCCGAGGGACTCCAGGTGCTGGATGTTGACGGTCGACACGACGTCGATGCCGGCCGCGAGCAGCTCGGCGACGTCCTGCCACCGCTTGGGATTGCGGGAGCCCGGCACGTTCGTGTGGGCGAGCTCGTCGACGAGGGCGACGGCGGGACGGCGGGCGAGGACGGCGTCGACGTCCATCTCCGTGAAGGCCGCCCCCCGGTGCTCCAGGGCGCGGCGCGGGACCTCCTCCAGGCCGTGCAGCATGGCCTCCGTGCGCGGCCGCCCGTGGTGCTCCACGAACGCCACCACGCAGTCCGTGCCGCGCTCCACCCGGCGGCGGCCCTCGGCGAGCATCGCGTAGGTCTTGCCGACGCCCGGCGCAGCGCCGAGGTAGATCCGAAGCTTGCCGCGTCCCATGGCTCGACCATACGTCCAGCCAATCGGACATTCGGTACGCGGGGAGAGGCCGGGGGCGGTATTGACGTGATCCTGATGTGCCCCGCGACCCGCCTCGCCGACGGCATGCTCTCCGCCGTCGACCTGCCCCGCCGACGGCATGCCCTCCGCAGTCGGCGCGCCCCGCGCGTCAGTGCTCGATGATCTCGCCGTCGCTCAGCTCCAGGACCCGGTCCGCGAGGCCCAGGAGCTGGGGGTCGTGGGTGGCGACGAGGGCCGTGCAGCCCTCGCTGCGCACCACCGCGCGCAGCAGCTGCATGACGGCGAGGCCGGTCTCCGCGTCCAGCTGGCCCGTGGGCTCGTCGGCTATCAGCAGCGCCGGCTTGTTGGCGAGGGCGCGGGCGATGGCGACGCGCTGCTGCTGGCCGCCGGAGAGCTCGCCCGGCCGCTGGTTCGCGTGGTCGGCGAGGCCCACAAGACCGAGCATCAGGGCGACCCGCTCCTCGCGCTCCTTGGGGTCCGTCTTGCGCAGCCGCAGGGGCACGCCCACGTTCTCGGCGGCGGAGAGGATCGGGAGCAGCCCGAAGGACTGGAAGATGAAGCCGATCCGGTCGCGGCGCAGCTCCAGGAGCCCGCTCTCGCCGAGCGTGGAGAGGTCGGTGCCGTCGATGACGATCCGGCCGCCGTCGGCGGTGTCGAGTCCGCCCACGAGGTTGAGCAGGGTCGTCTTGCCGGAGCCGGAGCGGCCCTTGAGCGCGACGAGCTCGCCGCGGGGGATCTCGAAGGAGACGCCGCGCAGGGCGTGGACGGCGGCCTCGCCCGTGCCGTACGAGCGGCGCAGGCCCTCGACGCGGACCATCGGCGGTCCGGCCGGGTCCTCGACGACGGCCGTGGCGGACCTGGTGCTGCTCTCACTCATCCCGTGCTCCCCCTCCTCGATCATCTGCGCGGTCAGTATGGTCCGCGGCCGGGCCCGGGGGCCAGAGCCGGGGCCCGGGCCTGTGGAAAACGGCGGGCGGGTCGGTGTCCGGACCTGTGGAAAACGCCGGTGGGCCGCTTCCCGTACGAGAGGTACGGGAAGCGGCCCACCGGCCGTGTCTCGATCGGCCGGGCCGCCCGGGCGGCCCGACAGGGTTCAGCGGATCTCGGAGATCTCCGGACCGCGCTGGAGCTGGCCCATGCCGCCGGAGAAGCGGGAGTTCTCCTGCTCCTCCTGCTGCACGCCGTCCGGCACCATCTGCGCGTCGTTCGGCAGCTTGAGGACGATCGGGTCGCGCGGGGCCATCGGGCCGTCGCCGCGGACGACCACGGTGTCCCGGACGATCTGCTCCAGGAGGCCGGCGGCCTCGGGCTGGACCGCGCCCTGCCCGGAGATCACTCCGCGCAGGAACCAGCGGGGTCCGTCGACGCCCACGAAGCGGACCAGCTGCACGCCGCGGTTGCCGTCCGGCAGCTGCACCGGGACCTGGGCCCGCAGCTCCCAGCCGAGCGGGCCCTCGACCTCGTCGATGGCACCGCCCTGCTGGACGATGCCGGTGGCGATCTCGTCGCGGACCTCGCCCCAGATGCCCTCGTTCTTGGGCGCGGCGAAGGCCTGCAGCTGTACGGCGCTGTCGCGCAGGACGACGGTGGCCGCGACGATCGCGTCGCCCGCCACCTCGACCCGCAGTTCCATGCCCTCGACTCCGGGCACGAAGATTCCGCCGAGGTCCACGCGGCCCTCGTCGGGCTTGGCGACCTCGGAGATGTCCCAGGGCCCGTCGGGCCGGGGCGCCGGCGGAAGGTTCACGCGGCGCGGCTCGGCCGCGTCCTCGCCCTCCACCGCGTCGACGACCTGCTCGGCCTCGCCCGCCGCGTCCTCGGCGGCACCGCTCTTCTTGCGACGTCCGAACACGTCACTGTCCTTCCCGGTCGGATACGACCGAAGCGTATCGATTCCCACCCGTTGTGCCGTCCACGGCGGCGTGACCGCCGGTGGACCCGAAGCCCCCCTCGGCCCGCGCCGAACCGGGAAGCTCCGCCACCTCGTGGAAGCGGACCTTCTCGACCTGCTGGACGACAAGTTGGGCAATCCGATCGAATCGTTCGAACCGCACGTCCTCGCGCGGGTCGAGATTGACCACGATCACCTTGATCTCTCCACGGTACCCGGCATCCACCGTCCCCGGGGCATTCACGAGCGCCACTCCGCAGCGGGCGGCGAGACCGGAGCGCGGGTGCACGAAGGCCGCGTACCCGTCCGGCAGGGCGATGGAGATCCCGGTGGGCAGCACGGCGCGCTCCCCGGGGGCCAGCACGACGGCCTCGGTGGTCACGAGGTCGGCCCCGGCGTCGCCGGGATGCCCGTAGGCCGGGATCGGCACGTCCGGGTCCACTCGCCGGATCAGTACGTCGACAGGGTTGCGCATCAGGGGTTCACCTCGAAGGCGCGGGCGCGCCGGACCTGGTCGGGGTCGGACATGGCGGCCTGGATCTCCTCCGGGCGGCCGTTGTCGATGAAGTGGTCGACCTTGACCTCGATGAAGAGGGCGTCGGCGCGGACGGCGACGGGGCCCTCGGGCCCGCCGATCCGTCCGACGGCGGTCGAGTAGATCTTGCGGCCGTGCACGGCGGTGACGGCGGCCTCCAGGTGGAGCACGGTGCCGACCGGGACGGGCCGGGCGAAGTCGGTCTCCAGGCGGCCGGTCACGGCGATGACCCGCAGCAGCCAGTTCAGGGAGCCGAGGGTCTCGTCGAGCGCGGTGGCGAGGACGCCGCCGTGCGCGAGGCCGGGGGCGCCCTGGTGGTCGGGGGTCACCGTGAACTCGGCGGTGACGGTCACGCCCTCGCCCGCGCGCGCTTCCAGATGGAGGCCGTGGGGCTGTCCGCCGCCGCACCCGAAGCAGTACTCGTAGTGCGCGCCGAGCAGCTCGCCGGGAGCCGGCGCGTCCGGGTGGCGTACCGGCGGTATGGCGTCGGCCGGCGGGGTGAGGGCGGCAGATGTTGCAGTCACAGCCGCAGACCTTACCCGCGCGGATGGGCGCAGGTCGCGCCGTGCCAAGCTTGGACGCATGCAGCCTTCCGCACCGTCCCCGGACCCCTCCCCCGCGGCCTCCGCCGCGCCGCGCTTCGACGAGCGGCTGACGGCGCCCCGCTCGTGGTGGGTGATCGTGGGTCTGATCGGCCTGTCCGGCGCCCTGATCATGTTCCCGCTGGGTACGGTCCCGATGCTGGGCGGCCTGATCGCGGCGGCGGTGATCGCCGGAGTGGTGGTCTCCTCGTACGGCTCCGCCCGGATCCGGGTGGTGGCCGGTTCGCTGGTGGCGGGCGACGCGCGGATCCCGGTGGCGGCGCTCGGTGCGGCCGAGGCGCTCGACGCGGAGGAGGCGCGCGCCTGGCGCACCCACAAGGCGGACCCGCGCGCCTTCATGCTGATGCGCAGCTACGTGCCGGGGGCGGTACGGGTCGAGATCATCGACCCGGCGGACCCGACGCCGTACGTGTACCTGTCCAGCCGTGATCCGGAGGCGCTGATCGCGGCCCTGGAGGCGGAGCGCGCCTGACCCGGCGCGCCCGCCCGCGTCAGAAGCCCAGCTCCTTGGGGTTCTCGGGCTGCTCCAGCGGGGGCAGCTCCGGGAGGGCGTCCCAGGGGATCTGGCGGGCGCGGAGGTCCTTGCGGATGTGCGCGGCGAGCTTCTTGGTGTCGCGGCGGTTCATGACGGCGCCGACGGCCGCGCCGACCATGAAGGGCGCGAGGTTCGGCAGGTTGCGCACCATGCGTTTCATGATCTGCTGGCGCAGTTCGCGCTTGAGCTGACCGCCGAGTGCGGCGTTGACCGTGGTGGGCTTGGTGGGGTCGATGCCCCGCTCCTCCGCCCAGGAGGTCAGATAGGCCACCGAGCGCTGGGTGAGCCGGCCGGGGGGCCGCTGCCCGTAGACCTCGTGCAGCTCGGCGATGAGTTTGAGCTCCACGGCGGCGACGCCGGTGATCTCGGCCGCCAGCTCGGCCGGCAGGGCCGGGGGGACGGGGAGCATGGCGGCTGCGCCGACGCCCGCGCCCACGGTCGAGCTCGCGTTCGCCGCGCCGGCGACGAGTTTGTCGGCGAGCTCCTCGGGGCCGAGCCCGGGGAACTGTCCGCGCAGGGTCGCCAGGTCGCGGACGGGGATCCGCGGGGCGAGGTCGATCAGCCGGTCGGCCAGATGGCCGAGACCGGCCTTGGCGCTGTCTCCGCCACGCCTCACGCCCTGCCGGACGCCCTGCGTGACGCCGCGCCGGACGGCGTCGATCCGGTCGGAGTCGATCCTGATCCGGTCGAGCTGGGCCCGCGCGGGGTTGGCCAGCCGCCTGACGGCGCCGAGGCGTCCGCCCTTCCGGGCATCGGCCGACGCGTCGCCCTGCCCCGCCGGCAGGCGCGCCGGATCCGCCTCGGCGGCCTCGATGACTGCTTCGAGCGAGGCCGGGAGGCCTCGCTCGTCGTCACGTGCGCCGAGGGAGGGCAGGGAGGCGGTGCGCTCGGCTTCAGGGGCCTCCTGGGCACCCTCTGCCGGGCCCGAGCCGCCCTTGTGCGTCTCCGGGCTCCAGGGGAGCCGCAGACGCCGCTTCCGGGACGGTGTGTCGCCTGCCACGGCCGAGCGGTCTCAGTCGCAGTCGCGGCAGATCGGCTGGCCGTTCTTCTCCCGCGCCAGCTGGCTGCGGTGGTGCACGAGGAAGCAGCTCATGCAGGTGAACTCGTCGGCCTGCTTGGGCAGGACCCGGACGGCCAGCTCCTCGTTCGAGAGGTCGGCGCCCGGAAGCTCCAGGCCTTCGGCGGCCTCGAACTCGTCGACGTCGACGGTCGAGGTCGACTTGTCGTTCCGGCGGGCCTTCAGTTCTTCAAGGCTGTCCGAGTCGACGTCGTCGTCGGTCTTGCGTGGGGTGTCGTAATCCGTTGCCATGTCGCTCTCCCCCTCTGGGTGGTTGCGGTGTCTCCAGCGCACGTAACGCGTGAGAGGTCGGACTTGTGCCCGACCTGAGGCGGAGATTTTGCCTCACATCAAGGTCTGTTACTCAATCGACACCCGTCGCGCCCTCTCACGAGTGATCGGCTTGGGGTGGCGAACCGGACCGTACACGGTCCTCCGGGCGGCCCTCGCAGGCGCCACCCCGTGTACTTCCCGTCATTCCGGGCCCCGGAAACCCGGACTTTTCCTGGTTTTCCGAGGGTTTTCCCGGTCACGGAGAGTGGAGGGCCGAACACCCCCTCCTGTGATCGATCACACATGAGCGTCTCAGGATCGGGGCTCCGGAATTCCGCGCAAAGCGAACGGAACCGGTCGGCCCGTGCAGTGTGTCAGATCGGCAGAGTGACGCGCATCACGAGCCCGCCGCCCTCGCGTGGCTCCGCGATGATACGGCCGCCGTGGGCGCGGGCCACGGACCGGGCGATCGACAGGCCGAGACCGACCCCCTTGTCGCTGCCCGTCCGCTCCTGCCGGAGCCTCCTGAACGGTTCGAAGAGGTTGTCGATCTCGTACGCGGGGACCACAGGACCCGTGTTCGAGACGACCAGGACCGCCTGGCCGTCCTTGGCCTCGGTGGTGACCTCCACCCAGCCTCCCTCCGGCACGTTGTACCGCACGGCGTTCTGGAGCAGGTTCAGTGCGATCCGTTCGAGGAGCACGCCGTTGCCCTGGACGACGGCGGGCGCGCGCTCGCCCCGGATCTCCACGCCCTTGGCCTCGGCCTCGGCGTGCACCTGGTCGACGCCGCGCTCGGCGACCTCGGCCAGGTCGACGGGTTTGCGCTCGATGATCTGGTTGTCGCTGCGGGCGAGCAGCAGCAGGCCCTCGACGAGCTGTTCGCTGCGCTCGTTGGTGGCGAGCAGGGTCTTGCCGAGCTGCTGGAGCTCGACCGGCGCCCCGGGGTCCGAGAGGTGGACCTCCAGGAGGGTGCGGTTGATCGCGAGCGGGGTCCGCAGCTCGTGCGAGGCGTTCGCGACGAAGCGCTGCTGGGCCGTGAAGGCCCGCTCCAGGCGGTCCAGCATCTCGTCGAAGGTGTCGGCGAGCTCCTTGAGCTCGTCGTCGGGGCCGTCCAGCTCGATCCGCCGGGACAGGTCGGAGCCGGCCACCTGGCGGGCGGTCCGGGTGATCCGGCCGAGCGGGGAGAGCACCCGTCCCGCCATGGCGTAGCCGAAGGCGAAGGCGATGATGCTCAGGCCGAGCAGGGCGAAGAGGGACCGGCGCAGGAGGTCGTCCAGGGCCAGGTCGCTCTGGTGTCGCAGACAGAGCGTGACGGCGTCGTTGAGCTGGTCGCCGGTGGGCGACTCGGGCAGCCGGCACCAGGAGGTGGTGGGCTGGACCGTGCCGTTGACGACCTTGAAGGGCAGCTGGGAGGTGCTGTCGCTGAGGGCCTGGGCGGTGAAGAGGTAGATGATCGACAGCAGCAGGATGCCGGCGATCAGGAACATCCCGCCGTACAGCAGCGTGAGCCGTATCCGGATGGTCGGGCGCAGCAGCGGCCGGACGGGGTCCCGGGGGTCCCAGGTCGGTTTCGGGGGCGCCTGGGGGTGGGGCGCGGGGGTCGTGGCCATCAGGTCAGATCCGGTACCCGGAGCCGGGGACGGTGACGATGACGGGCGGCTCGCCGAGCTTGCGCCGGAGGGTCATGACGGTGACGCGCACGACGTTGGTGAACGGATCGGTGTTCTCGTCCCAGGCCTTCTCCAGGAGCTGCTCGGCCGAGACGACGGCGCCCTCGCTGCGCATGAGGACCTCCAGGACGGCGAACTCCTTCGGCGCGAGCTGGACCTCCCGGCCCTCGCGGAAGACCTCCCGGCGGTTGGGGTCGAGCTTGATGCCGGCGCGCTCCAGGACGGGCGGGAGCGGGACGGTGGTGCGGCGGCCGAGGGCGCGCACGCGCGCGGTGAGCTCGGTGAAGGCGAAGGGCTTGGGGAGGTAGTCGTCCGCCCCGAGCTCCAGGCCCTCGACGCGGTCGCTGACGTCGCCGGAGGCGGTGAGCATCAGGACGCGGGTGGGCATGCCGAGCTCGACGATCTTGCGGCAGACGTCGTCGCCGTGGACGAGCGGGAGGTCGCGGTCGAGGACGACGACGTCGTAGTCGTTGACCCCCACGCGCTCCAGGGCCGCGGCGCCGTCGTACACGACGTCGACGGCCATGGCCTCCCGGCGCAGTCCGGTGGCCACCGCATCGGCGAGCAGCTGCTCGTCCTCGACGACGAGTACGCGCACGTCGTACATCCTTCCCGTTGAGCCGCTGTCCGGGGTGGGACCGGCTGAAATCCGAGCACTGACTGTGCGTGTCCATCCTGCCCCGTACGCGCGTAAACCGGCTGTAAGACGGGGGTGCGGGGCCTCGGGCGGGCGGGGGCGCGCGGTGGGGCGCGCGGGCCGGAACGAAGAATTCACCGGATTCGCGGGCCAGTTGAGGTTTCTCTGAGGAAGGGGTTGGGGAGGACGACTGCACACCCCGTGATCACGCCCTGTATGTGGCGCGCCACCTACCGCTCTCTGTCCCCCAGAGTTCGCAGTGCGTGATCCACCCACCCTCGGCACACCCCCGTGCCACCGGACCCACGAGGAGGGGGCGCACGATGGACGCTTTCACCGCAGGACTGCTGCACCGCATCAGGACCACGCAGACGGACCTCACGCGGGCCCGTGAGACGGGCGACGACTACCTGGCGGAGGTGGAGCAGGCGGAGCTGGAAGACCTGCACCGGCTGGCCGCCGAGCACGGCGTGGAGGTGGCCTCGCCGGGCGTCTGACCCGTACACGCACGCGAGGGCCCCGGCGCCGTCCCGGCACCGGGGCCCTCGTGCGTCCGTCTCCCGACCTCTTCGGCCCTGACCCGGCCTCATCCGAAGGCCCTGATCCGACCTGATCCGAAGGGCAAGGCCCTAGTCGTGCCAGGCCCCCAGCTCCTCCAGGAGCTCCTGGAGCGGCTCGAAGAGGCCCGGGGAGGAGGCGAGCGTCAGCTCGCCCGACTCCGGCTCCCCGGGGCGGCCGCCGGTGAGGCCGCCGGCCTCGCGGGCGATGAGCGCGCCCGCCGCGAGGTCCCAGGGGTTGAGGCCGCGCTCGTAGTACGCGTCGAGGCGGCCGGCTGCGACGTCGCAGAGGTCGATGGCGGCCGAGCCGCCGCGCCGGATGTCGCGGACGCGCGGGATGACGCGCTGGGCCACGTCGGCCTGGTGGGCGCGGCGGGCCTGGAGATACCCGAAGCCGGTGCCGAGGAGGGCCTCGTCGAGCGCGGGCGAGGGGCGGACGGCGAGGCGCCGCTCCCCCGCGTACGCCCCGCCGCCGAGGACCGCCCGGTAGGTCTCGCCGCGCATCGGCGCCTCGACGACGCCGACGACGGTCTCGCCGTCCCGCTCGGCGGCGATCGAGACCGCCCAGGTGGGCAGGCCGTACAGGTAGTTCACGGTGCCGTCGAGCGGGTCGATCACCCAGCGGACCCCGCTGGTCCCGGGGCTCGACGCGCCCTCCTCGCCGAGGAAGCCGTCGTGCGGGCGGTGCTCGGCGAGGAAGCCGATGATCAGCTTCTCGGCCGCGATGTCCATCTCGGTGACCACGTCGATGGGGCTCGACTTGGTCCTCGCCACGGCCAGGTCGTCGGGCCGGCCGTCGCGCAGCAGCGCTCCGGCCCGCAGGGCGGCCTCCAGGGCGAGGTCGAGCAGTTCGGTGAGCAGGGGGTCGGTCACGTCGGCTCCTTACGCGTACGGACTGTCGGCGCCGGCCGCCGCCGGCCGCTCGGCCCTGGCCGGGCAGCAGCCGATCGGGCAGAGGTCGTGGGAGGCCCCGAGCGCGCCCAGGGCGCACCGCTCCGCCTTGCCGCCCCGCTGGTGCGCCGCCCGCTCCAGGACGAGCTCGCGGACGGCGGCGGCGAAGCGCGGGTCGGCCCCGACGGTCGCCGAGCGGCGGACGGGCAGGCCGAGCTCGGCCGCCTTGGCCGTGGCCTCGGTGTCGAGGTCGTAGAGGACCTCCATGTGGTCGGAGACGAAGCCGATCGGGACCATGACGGCGGCGGGCGCGCCGGCCTCGTGCAGCTCCTCCAGGTGGTCGCAGATGTCGGGTTCCAGCCACGGGATGTGGGGGGCGCCGCTGCGGGACTGGTAGACGAGCTTCCACGGGTGGTCGACGCCGGTCTCCTCGCGGACGGCGTCGACGATCACCCGTGCGACGTCGAGGTGCTGGCGCACGTAGGCCCCGCCCTCGCCGTGCTCGGCGACCGGGCCGGAGGTGTCGGCGGCGGAGTCGGGGATGGAGTGGGTGGTGAAGGCGAGGTGGGCGCGGTCCCGCACGGCCGGGTCGAGCTCGGCGAGCGAGGCGAGGACGCCCTCGACCATGGGCCCGACGAAGCCGGGGTGGTTGAAGTAGTGCCGGAGCTTGTCGACCCGGGGCAGCGGGAGCCCCTCCGCCTCCAGGGTGGCGAGCGCGTCGGCGAGGTTCTCGCGGTACTGGCGGCAGCCGGAGTAGGAGGCGTACGCGCTGGTGGTGAGGACGGCGATGTGGCGCCGTCCGTCGGTGATCATCTCGCGGAGGGTGTCGGTGAGGTACGGCGCCCAGTTCCGGTTTCCCCAGTAGACCGGCAGGTCGAGTCCGGCCTGCTCGAAGTCCGTCCGCAGCGCGTCGAGGAGCGCGCGGTTCTGGTCGTTGATCGGGGAGACGCCGCCGAAGAGGAAGTAGTGCTGCCCCACTTCCTTGAGCCGTTCCTTCGGGATGCCGCGGCCGCGGGTCACGTTCTCCAGGAACGGGACCACGTCGTCAGGGCCCTCGGGGCCGCCGAAGGAGAGCAGCAGCAGGGCGTCGTACGGGGCGGGATCGTGCTGATCGGACATGGCACCGATCCTCCCACCCGCCCCGACGGTGGCGGGCTCGGCCTGTCGTCCGCGCGGCCCTTCGTCCGAAAAAGGAGGATGACCGATCGACTTCAACACCGTAGGCTTTAGCTATTAATTACACGTGTTGACCAAGGACCTCTCTTGCCCAGTCCCTACCGCGCGATCTTCGCGGCGCCCGGAACCGTCTCGTTCTCCGTCGCGGGCTTCCTCGGCCGGATGCCGCTGTCCATGATGGGCATCGGCATCGTGACCATGATTTCGCAGGTCACCGGCCGGTACGGCCTCGCCGGAGCGCTCTCGGCGACGCTCGCGATGTCCGCCGCGGTCCTCGGCCCGCTCGTCTCGCGCCTGGTCGACCGGCACGGACAGCGCAAGGTGCTCCGCCCGGTGACGCTGGTCTCGCTCGCCGCGGCCGCCGGACTCCTCCTCTGCGTGCAGCAGAAGGCCCCGGACTGGACCCTCTTCGTCTTCACGGGCGTGATCGGCTGCGTGCCGAGCCTCGGCGCGATGATCCGCGCCCGGTGGGCGGAGATCTACCGGGGCGAGGAGCGGCGCCTGCACACGGCGTACTCCTGGGAGTCGATCGTCGACGAGGTGTGCTTCATCTTCGGGCCGATCCTCTCGATCGGCCTGTCGACGGCCTGGTTCCCCGAGGCCGGTCCGCTGTTCGCCGGGGCGTTCCTGGCCGTCGGCGCGTTCTGGCTGACCTCGCAGCGCGCCACCGAGCCGGTCCCCCACCCGCAGCGCGGCACCCGGGGCGCCTCCGCGCTCCGCTCCCGCGGCCTCCAGGTCCTCACCCTCGCCTTCGTCGCCACCGGCGCGATCTTCGGCTCGGTGGACGTGGTGACCGTGGCCTTCGCCGAGGAGCAGGGCCACAAGGCCGCCGCCAGCCTCGTCCTGGCCGTGTACGCGCTGGGCTCCGGCGTGGCCGGCGCCGTCTTCGGACTGCTCCACCTCAAGGGCGAGCCGTCCCACAGGTGGCTCCTGGGCATCTGTGCGATGGCCGTGAGTATGATCCCCCTCCTACTGGCCGGGAACCTGCCGTTGCTGGCCGTGGCGCTCTTTGTCGCGGGCCTGTCCATCGCACCGACGATGGTGACCACCATGGCCCTCGTCGAAGCGCACGTACCGCGCGCCAAGCTGACCGAGGGCATGACCTGGACGGGTACCGGCCTCGCGATCGGTGTGGCGCTCGGCTCCTCGGCCGCCGGCTGGGTGGTCGACGCGTCGGGTGCCGAGGCGGGGTACGTGGTGCCCGTCGTCTCGGGTGCGCTCGCGGTCGCGGTGGGTCTCCTCGGACACCGCCGGCTGCGCAGGCCGGCGCCGAACCGGGAGGGGCAGCGTGAGCGGGACGACAACAGCGGGGTCGGGGAGCGTCAGGACGGCGGGCAGCCCGTGGCGTAACTGGGCGGGGAACGTCACCTCCCGCCCGGCGCGCGAGGTGAGTCCGGCCTCGGCCGAGGAGCTCGCCGAGGCGGTGCGCCGCGCGGCCGAGGACGGGCTGCGGGTGAAGACGGTCGGCACCGGCCACTCCTTCACCTCGATCGCGGCCACCGACGGCGTGCTGATCCGGCCGGGCCTGCTCACCGGCATCCGGCGGATCGACCGCGAGGCGATGACCGTGACGGTCGAGTCGGGCACACCGCTGAAGCGGCTCAACGTGGCGCTGGCCCGGGAGGGCCTCTCGCTCACGAACATGGGCGACATCATGGAGCAGACCGTCGCCGGCGCCACCTCCACCGGCACGCACGGCACGGGCCGCGAGTCGGCGTCCATCGCCGCGCAGATCCGCGAGCTGGAGCTGGTCACGGCGTCCGGCGAGCTGCTCACCTGCTCGGAGAAGGGGACCGACGAGGAGCGAGCAGTCTTCGCGGCCGCCAGGATCGGTCTCGGCGCCCTCGGGGTGGTCACGGCGATCACCTTCGCGGTGGAGCCGGTCTTCCTGCTCACCGCGCGCGAGGAGCCGATGACCTTCGACCGGGTCACCTCGGAGTTCGACGCGCTGCACGCGGAGAACGAGCACTTCGAGTTCTACTGGTTCCCCCACACGGACAACTGCAACACCAAGCGCAACAACCGCAGCGCGGGCCCCGCCGCTCCCCCCGGACGGATCAGCGGCTGGATCGAGGACGAGCTCCTCTCCAACGGGATCTTCCAGCTCGCCTGCTCGCTGGGCCGCGCGGTGCCGCCGGTGATCCCGTCGATCGCCAAGGTCTCCAGCCGGGCCCTGTCGGCCCGTACGTACACCGACATCCCGTACAAGGTCTTCACCTCGCCGCGCCGGGTCCGCTTCCTGGAGATGGAGTACGCGCTTCCGCGTGAGGCGGCGGTCGCCGCGCTGCGCGAGCTCAAGGCGATGGTCGAGCGTTCGCCGCTCAAGGTGAGCTTCCCGGTGGAGGTGCGCACGGCCCCGGCGGACGACATCGCGCTCTCCACGGCCTCGGGGCGGGAGACCGCGTACATCGCCGTCCACCTCTACAAGGGAACGCCCCACCGGGCGTACTTCACCGCGGTGGAGCGCATCATGACGGCGCACGGGGGCCGGCCCCACTGGGGCAAGGTGCACACCCGCGACGCCGCCTACTTCTCCGAGGTCTATCCGCGCTTCGCCGAGTTCACGGCGCTGCGCGACCGGCTCGACCCGGACCGGCTGTTCGCCAACGACTACCTGCGCCGGGTGCTGGGCGACTGACGGTCACTCGGCTCCCGTGCCGGTCCCGGCCTCGGTTGCGGCCGTCGTCGGGGCCGGGGGTGCCTCGGGCTGCTCCGTGCCGGTGGTCGGCTCTTGGGTCGGCACCGTCGGTTCCGTCGTCGGGCCGGTCGGCGTCGGGGCGGGCGTGGTCCCGTCACCGGCGGAGCCGGAGGAGGTGGGATCCGCCGAGGGCGTCCCCGTGTCGGTCTCCCCGCCGCCCGGGGTCGGTGTGGACCCCGTCGTGGGGGTGCCGACGCCGTCCCGCTGCCGCCCGGTGCCGTCGGCGGACCCCGAGGGCGTCGGCGTGGGCTCCTGGTCCCGCTCGGGCGTGTGGTGGTCGGCGCTTCCGCCGCCCCGGACGACGGAGCCGAAGGTGGTGGTGCCCTGCTTGCCGCTGAAGTCCTGTCCGGCGACCAGTTCGTAGGCGGTGATGCCGCCCATGGTGACGCCGAAGACCAGGGCGGCGGCGATCGCCGGGCGCTTCCAGCCCCGGACGCGGGTGCCGTGCGTGGTCGCCGCGCCGAACTCCTCGTCGGACGGCTGCGGGGCCGGGAGGGTGCCCAGCATGAGGGTGCGGTCGTCCTGCGGCCCGGCCGGGACCGGGACCTGACGCGCCTTCGGCTTGGCCGCCGCGGTCACGTCGCGGACCTGTTCGCCGGTGCGCTTGAAGAGCTGCTGGAAGAGCGGGCCGCCGCAGGTCGCGATGACACTGATCACACCGGCGCCGAGGATCGTGCCGTACACGCCGAGGGTCGAGGCGAGTTTGGCGGCGATGACCGCGGCCAGGGCGCTGCCGGAGACCTGAGCCACGCTCAGCTCGATCCTTCCGCGGCTCTTCTTCCCCTCCTCCAGCTCGTCCCCGTCGATTTCCGGCCTCTGACGCATCTCCGACCCCTGCTGGCTCATCCGTTCGTCTTGCACCCAGAAGGGACAAACAGGCGAAGCGAATAGTTCCGTTTCTGCTGTTTCTGTGAAGAGTGACACGTATGGGGGAAGATCACGGAGACTCAACTCCCGTATCGCCCGAGAAGTTGGGCGGCGCGCCGGTCCACCCAGGTGGCCCGAATGGAGTACATTGACGAACCCTGGGTCCGGACGCCCTCACGGGTGCCCGGGATCAAGGGGAGGGGGCCGTACATGGCGCTCGAACCGGCGGCGCCTCGGCATCGCGCGGAAACCGGCTGCACAGAGTGACCGCCAGTCACTCCGAGTAGCGAACAGGTAACCGTGCCATAACGGCGTTCCAGGGTCCATGCCCGACACGCCGGGCAACTCGGCAAGGTAGTGGCAGGCTGCACCCGGGCAGGCCACACTCGACTAGCGGAAGCAGCGACGCACGTGACGTCGGCAGGCACCACCCGGGAGGTCCCCATGCCCGAACTGCGTGTCGTGGCCGTCTCCAACGACGGCACACGACTGGTGCTGAAGGCTGCTGACAGCACGGAGTACACGCTTCCGATCGACGAGCGGCTCCGCGCCGCCGTGCGCAACGACCGCGCGCGCCTCGGTCAGATCGAGATCGAGGTGGAGAGCCACCTCCGCCCCCGTGACATCCAGGCGCGGATACGAGCCGGTGCCTCCGCCGAGGAGGTCGCCCAGCTCGCCGGCATCCCCGTCGACCGCGTACGCCGCTTCGAGGGCCCCGTGCTCGCGGAGCGCGCCTTCATGGCCGAGCGCGCCCGCAAGACCCCGGTCCGCAGGCCCGGGGAGAACAGCGGCCCGCAGCTCGGCGAGGCGGTGCAGGAGCGGCTGCTGCTGCGCGGCGCCGAGAAGGACACCGTGCAGTGGGACTCGTGGCGGCGCGACGACGGCACCTGGGAGGTGCTGCTCGTCTACCGGGTCGCGGGCGAGGTCCACACGGCCAGCTGGACGTACGACCCGCCGCGGCGGCTCGTCCAGGCCGTGGACGACGAGGCACGGGCCCTGATCGGCGAGACGGACGACACGATCGCCGCCGCGCCGGAGCCGAGCTTCCCCTTCGTGCCGCGCATCGCCCGGCTGCCCCGGGACAGGCCGCTCGACCGGGCCCTGGACCGCCAGATCGACCGTTCCGACCGGCAACTGGAACGGGCGCCCGCGCCCGTCGAGCCGGAGGAGGAGCGGGACTCGCTGACGAGCCTCCTGGAGGCCGTGCCGAGCTTCCGCGGCGACATGGTCGTGCCCGAGCAGCCGGACTCCTCTGAGCCCTCGGAGGAGGCGGACGCGGAGGAGCCGCCGGCCCCGGCCGCCTCGGCGGGCGCGGGTTCGGCCTACGCCGACGTCCTGATGCCGCGCGCGGTCTCGGGTCACCGCGACCGCCTGCACGGCGCCACGGACCGCCAGGCCGAGGCGGACGGCGTCCGCCCGGGCCGCCGCGCCGCCGTACCGAGCTGGGACGAGATCGTCTTCGGCACCCGCAGGAAGAAGCAGGACTGACGGCCGTACGCGGGCGCGGGGTGCGGGGCCGGCCCCGCTCACGCGCCCGCGTGTGCGGGGCGCAGGACTGAGCCTGCCGCGCGCGTGTGCCTACGGAGTGCAGGGCGGACGGCCGTACGCGTGCGCGTGCGCGAGGGTGCGGGGCCGGCGCTCGTACACGGCCGTGGCACGAGGTGGCGGGACCGAGCCGCTCACGTGCCCGCGTGTGCGGGGCGCGGGACTGAGGCTGATGCGCGTGCGTACGGAGTGCGGGACCGGCACCCGTACGCGGTCGCGTGTGCGGGGAGGGCCCGCGGCGTGTGGCGGCGCGGGCCCTGGTGTGGGTCGCTAGCGCGGGGTGGGGCCCTTGGCGACCGGGCGGGCGGGGTCCGAGGACCATTCCGACCAGGAGCCGGCGTAGAGGCCCGCCGGGATGCCCGCGATCTCCAGGGCGAGCACCTCGTGGGCGCCCGAGACGCCCGAGCCGCAGTAGACGGCCACCGGGGTCTCCCCGGTCGCGCCGAGCGCGGCGAAGCGGTCCCGCAGGACGTCGGCCGCCAGGAAGAGGCCCTCGGCGTCGACGTTCTCCGTCGTCGGGGCCGAGACCGCGCCCGGGATGTGCCCGCCGACCCGGTCGATCGGCTCCACGTCGCCCCGGTAGCGCTCGGCCGCCCGCGCGTCCAGGAGCAGCCCCGTATCGGGCAGCGCCGCGGCCGCGTCGGCGTCGAGCAGCTCCCGTGCGCCCGGCTTCGGCCGGAAGTCGCCCGGCTCCGGCGTCGGGACCTTCTCCGTGAGTTCCCCCGTCCAGGCCGCGAGGCCCCCGTCCAGGACCCGCACGTCCGGGTGGCCCGCCCAGCGGAGCAGCCACCAGGCGCGGGCCGCGCCCCAGCCGAGGCCCCCGTCGTAGACGACGACCGGCCGGTCCGCCGAGACGCCCGCCCGGCGCATCACGGCCCCGAAGGCCTCCGGGTCGGGCAGCGGGTGGCGGCCGCCGCTCCCGGGCGGGCCCGCGAGTTCCGCGTCCAGGTCGACGTAGACCGCGCCGGGAAGGTGACCGGCCTCGTAGGCGGGCCGCCCGGGCGGGCCGCCGAGCGTCCAGCGGACGTCCAGGAGGACCGGCGGCCGGGCCCCGGTCGACTCGCTCAGCAGTTCGCTTGCGGAGATGATGGGCTTCATGGGAGCCATCCTCGCGCAGCCGCACGGCCGCAGGGGACGGACTCGGCGACCTCCGACGGGATCGTGCCGCGTTCGGTGTGGCCTGGGCACGTCGCGCCCCCGTCGGTGTCACCATCGGACGGAGCACGGCCACGACGACGGTCCGAGGAGAGTGTGACGATGACCGAGGCGACTCCGCGCCCGCCCGGCACACCCTGCTGGGTGAGCCTGATGGTGCACGGGATCGACGCCACGCAGGAGTTCTACCACGCGGTCTTCGGCTGGGACTTCGTCCCCGGTCCGCAGCAGCTCGGTCCGTACGTGCGCGCGCTGCTCGGCGGCAAGGAGGTGGCGGGCATCGGCCAGCTGCCGCCCGACCGGCACCTGCGGATCGCCTGGACCCCCTATCTGGCCACGGCGGACGCCGACGAGACCGCCGAGGACATCCGCGGCTGCGGCGGCACCGTCGCCGTCGGCCCGCTGGACGCGGGCGAGGCGGGCCGTCTGGTCATCTGCTCCGACCCGTCCGGCGCGGTCTTCGGCGTCTGGCAGGCGGAGGCGCACCACGGCACGGCGGCGGCGGGACCGCCGGGGACACCGGTGTGGAACGAGCTCCTCACGTACGAGACGTCCTCGATCGGCAAGTTCTACCGGACGGTCTTCGGCTACGAGGTGGAGCCGGCCGTCTCCGCCGACCACGACTACGCGACGCTCCACGTGGCCGGGACCCCGGTGGCCTCGCTGCACGGCGTCGGCAACGCGCTGCCCCGGGACCGGGGCCCGCACTGGATGACGTACTTCGAGGTCGCCGACACGGACGCGGCGGCGGAGCTCGTCCTGAAGCTCGGCGGTCAGGTGCTGCGCCCGCCGCGCGAGGGCACGGCGGGCCGGCTCGCCCTGGTGGCGGACCCGGAGGGCGCGGTCTTCACCCTGGTCAGGTCCGCCGGGCACTGAGCACCGAGGGCGCCGGCCCCCGGCGGGCGATGACGGCTCAGGGCTGCCGGCCGGGGCTCAGTCGCGCCGGCTCGGGCCTCCGACCGGGCTCAGTCGCGCCGAGGCAGGTCCGTCGGCCATGGCTCAGCCGCTCCGGCTCCGGTCCGTCGGCCGGGGCTCAGCCGCGTCGGCTCCGGGTCAGGCTGCGGCGCAGCCGGGAGGTGCCGGTTCGCTCCGGGGTGGGGCCGCCGCCCGGGAGGCCGAGCTGGGTCAGCCGTTCCGCGGTGAAGTGGTGCGCGGTGCCGGGGTCGGCGTGGTGCTCCGCCAGGAAGGCGGCGGCCTCCTCGCGGAGCCCCGGGTGGGCCTTGTGCCGCATGCAGTAGCCGACGGCCCTGACCAGGGGCGTGAGCGAGGCGGGGGCCGCTCCGGGCACGGCGGGCTCCTCGCCGCCCTCCAGGTCCGCGACCAGGTGGTCCACGACGGTGAGCGGGATGCGGTTGCTGTTCTCGAAGGGGGTGAGCCGTTCGAGGACCTCGGCGGTGCCCACGCGCGCGATGGGGATGCCGTAGTAGACGGCGGCGGTGAGCATCGCGGTGGAGAAGCAACCGACGACGAGCTCGGGCCGGCAGCGCTCGTAGAAGGTCTCGGCGAGCAGCGGCCCGTCGAGGACCGTGAGCCTCACGCCGCTCCGCTCGGCCTCCTCGTCCAGGGCCTGGGAGTAGCGGGCGGGCGCGGTCGGGTGCGGCTTGAAGACCACCGACCGGTGGCCGGCCGCGGCGGCCCCGCGCAGCATCCGTACGTGCAGCTCCTCTTCCTCCTCGGGGGTGAGCAGGGAGAGGGCGGCGAGGTACTGGCCGAGCAGCAGGGCCGTCGGGCCGTCGGCGGCCGCCCGCGCGATCCGCGGGTCGTCGGCCGCCTCCTCGGCGAGCTCGGCGAGGACGGCCCGGAAGGCGGTGTCGGGGACGAGCTCGGGCTCGACCCCGTACTCGCTGAGGAGGAGGGGGCGGAGGCCCGGGACCAGGTCGAGGTGGAGCACGCGGCGGACGCGGCAGGCGATCGACTGCGCGAGGTCGGAGCGGGTCGGGCCGTAGCTCATCAGACCGTCGGCGTAGACGTGCACGGTGCTCTCGGGGAAGGCGCCGGCGAGCGCCTTGGCCGGGTTGACCTGGATGGATTCGACGATCAGCTCGACCGGGCCGGTGCCGAGGTCCCAGGCGGTGCGCAGGACGCGCTGCCAGAGCGGGGCCTCCTCGGGGCGGGGGGCCCAGGCGGCGGGGTGGTACGGGTGGATCGTCTCGTTCCAGTCGAGGGTGCCGTCGAAGCGGGCGGCGATCCGCTCGTACCCGGTCATGGTCTCCAGGCGCAGCGCGGTCTCCGGGATCTCGGCGTTGTGCGAGATCAGCAGGAGCCTGCGGGCGGAGTCGCGGGGGCCGAACTGTCCGGCGTCGAGCGCGGCGGCAAGGGTGGCCGCGCCGTACAGGGTGGACACCTGGAAGATCTGGACCGGTGTGTCGGGGGCGGCGTCGGGGGCCATGGGTCAGGCGGTCCTTCCGGTGTCGCGCAGGCTCCGCAGGAGGGTGCTGCGCGGGGTGTCCATGGTGGCGAGGGTCTCGTCGAGGACCTCCTGCGGCATGCGGTGCAGGGCGCCCCGGACGTCGGTGCGCAGCCGCGCGGCGACGGCGGGCTCGTACTTCTCCGCTTTGCCCATGTGGAAGGCGATCATCGCGCAGTAGGTGCGGACCGCCTTCGGGAGGAAGCGGTCGGCCTCCGCGTCCCGGGAGACCTCGTCGAGCAGGAGGTCGTACGAGGGGATGAAGTCCAGCTGCCGGTTGTCGGCGATCTGGGTGAGCGAGGTGGTGACGCCCCGCCGGTAGAAGACGCCGTGCAGGGAAAGCGCCGCGAACGTGCGCGCCTTGAGGTGGAGCCGCCACACCCAGAGCCGGTCCTCGGCGGTTCTCAGCGACGTCTCGAAGCGGGATTCCCCCTCCTCGAAAAGGCGCCCGCTGTAAATGCCGAAGGGGACGAAGGGATAGTCGACCATCGTCACCATGCTGGCCGGCGAGATTCCGTCCCTGGGATCCATCACGGTGTCGCGCCGCTTGGCGGGGGCATAACGGATCTGCCGCTTCCTGCCCTCCGACAGGACGTGGTCGGTGCGGGCGAAATCGCAGCCCAGGCGGGAGATTCCGGCCACGGCGGCGCTCAAGTGGCCGGGCGCGTACCAGTCGTCGCCGTCGAGGAACGTGAGGTAGTCGCCGCGCGCCGCGTCGATTCCGGTGTTGCGGGCCTGGGCGACGCCCTGGTTCGTCTCGTGCCGGATGACGGTGGCGTTCGGCAGGCGATCCTGCCAGCGGTCGAGGATCTCCGGGGTCTCGTCCGTCGAGCAGTCGTCGATCAGCAGGAACTCGAATTCCGGATCCGCGTTGTTCGCGAGACTGCGCAAGGTGTCGGGCGCGTATGCCCCGACATTGTGGAACGGCACGACGACGGACAGTTTCGGCACTCGGGATCCCCACACTGAATCGAACAATTCAACACCGTTACGGCGGGCACAGTAACGGCCGACTTTTCCCGGCGAACGATCCGTGCGTGCACTCCGGGTGAACTCTTGTCGTCTCCGGCGGAAACCCCCGTCACCGCCGGGCCCGTCGGCGGTGCGGGAGCCATGTCACGGCGAGGGCGAGGAGCGCCGCCGCGCCGACCGCGCCGCCGAGCTTCAGCCCCGGCGGCCGGAAGGAGCAGCGGACGGTGCTCGCCCGTCCGTCGAGGGGGGCGGCGACGAGGCCCTCGTACGCGCGCGCGGGGCGGGCGTCCGCGTCACCGGCGGCGCAGCGCCAGCCGGAGATGCGCGGCACGGCGAGGACCGCGATTCCCCTGCTGCCCGGCGGCAGTTCGGCCGTGACGGTGTGTCCGGTGGCACGCACGCGCGTGGCGCCGCCTGCGGTGAGCTGCCGTACGGCGGAGTCGAGCCGGGCGCCGACCAGGCAGCCGACCGGTTCCCGGGGCAGCCGCACCTTGCCCTCGGGCCGCAGCTCGATCCGTACCGCGCCGGAGTCCGGGACGCTGCCGAGGGCCCGCATGGGGGCGCGGACGGCGGGCGGCCTGCCGTCGAACTCCACGGGCCCCCGCCCGGCCAGGGCCGCCGTGCCCTTGTACTCGGGCGCCCAGAACCAGACCCGGGAGCCCGCGGGGCAACTGGCGGTGAGGGTGCGTCCGGTACGGCGCGGGGCGGGCAGCTCGTACACGTCGGCGCCGAGCAGACGCTCCTGCCGGGCGAAGGCCGAGTCCCCGGGGTGCGTGGCCGGGCGCCCCGGCGGGCGGACGGTGACCAGGGGCGGCACGGGGGTGGTGGTGGCGGTGACCGTGGCGCGGGGCGCGGCGTCCTGCCGTACGGGTTCGGTGGGATCCGAGCGCAGCCGGGTGCCGATGGAGAAGAGGGCGTCCGCGACGGGGTTGTCGAGGGTGACCGGGTGCCGGCCCTTCGCGTAGTGGCCGAAGCCGAGGGAGGCCAGGGTCCGGGAGGTCACGTCCGAGGTGAGGCTGCTGTAGTAGTCGGCGCCCTGCCCTCCGACGAGCAGCACGTCGTTGCCTCCGGGGATCTCGCCGGGGTCCGTGCGGTACCGGGGCCAGGCGTCCGCGCGGGCCGCCTCCTCGGCGGCGGTCTCCTGCCAGGGGCCGATCCGGGGCGACCAGGCGACCTCGCTGCGCCGCTGCTCCTCGATCCGCTTCCCGGTGACGGCCACCTCGCCGGCCTGCGCGGCGACGAGCAGGACCAGGGCCAGGACGGGGAGCACGCGCGCGCGTAGCGCCCGATCCGGCTGCACGCGCGTGTGGCCGCGGCGGTCGGCGGCCAGGGCGAGGGGGACGGCGGCGAGTGCGAGGAGCGCGGCCGCGCCGAAGGCGGGGAAGGTCCACCGGTCGATGTCGACGCTCCCCCGGGCCGCCCACGCCAGGGCTCCGAGCAGCGCCACGCCCCCGAGGAGCACGACCGGCCGGGGCACGCCCGGGGCGGCGGAGAACCATGCGGCGACGATCAGCAGGCCGCACAGGACGAAGGCCTGACGGTACGGAATGCCGTTGGGCGAGGCGCCCGCGTGCCACAGCAGATGCGTGGGCTCCCACTGGAGGGAGAGCGTCACCAGGACGATCGCGGCCGTCCAGGCCGCCCGGACGCGCGGGGCGACGGCCCGGTTGAAGGGCAGCGTCAGCGCGAGCGCGAGGGCGGGCGTGCCGATGAAGAGGGCGGGGCTGCCGACGCTCGCGGTGGCGGGCAGGAACCGGGCGAGGACGTCCGTCCAGGGGGCCGGCGCGAAGACGGTCTCGGGGGTGGGGTCGGCGACCTTCGTGGCGAGGAAGACGACCATGACGAGCGGCGCGGCGAGCCCGATGCCGATGAGGACGCTCCGGGCGGCGCGCAGCGCCCCGGCGAGGCGCTGCCGGGCACCGGCGGTCTCCTCGGCGGTGAGGAGGCGGACGGCGAGGACGACGGCGGCGCCGAGCGTCGCCATGTACGCGGTGTAGAAGTTGGCGATCCAGGCCAGGGCCACGACGAGGGGGCCGAGGACGGGACGGCGGCCGGTACGGGCCCCTTCGCCGACCAGGCAGAGCAGGGGGAAGGCGACGAGCCCGTCGAGCCACATCGGGACGGTGGCGCCGTGGTCGAGGGTCCAGCCGGAGAGGGCGTACGCGGTGCCGAGCACGGCGGCGACCGGCCACGGGCCGGGGCGCAGCCGCGGGAGCAGCAGCGCCATCGCGGCCGCCGCCGCGGCGATCTTGGTGGCGGTGACGACGTACAGCGCGAGTTCGACGCGGTCCGCCGGGAAGAGCACCACCAGCAGGTCGAAGGGGCTGCTCAGATACGTGCCGATGTCGCCGAGGAAGTTGGAGCCGAAGCCGGAGTTCCAGTTGAGGAAGGCGTCGCCGTGCGTCTCGCCGAGCAGGAAGGACCGCCAGTAGGCGTGGAACGGCAGGTACTGCTGGCCGAGGTCGACGGTGTTCCGGGTCACCGGGCCGAAGGGGTACGTGCGGGAGAGCCGGGTGGCGAGGCAGAACAGCACCGCGGTGAGCAGGGCGGCGGCGGCCGGGGCCCGCAGGGCGGCCCGTCGCCGGTCCTCGCCGCGGTGCCGCTCCGTCTCGTCGCGTACGGTCTCGTCCTCGGCGCAGACGGCCTCGACGGCGGGTGGCACACGTCCTCCAGGGGGCGCACGGTACGGAGAGGCCCGGAGGGGTCGTCACGGGCCGACCGCCATTACCGCCGAGGCGGACGACCCGCAACCGAGCAGCAGGCGCTCTTCAGGCGCCCCCCGGGTGAACTCCGGGTGCCGGCGGCGCAGTCGGACCCGATGGAGCCGCCCTCCGAACCCGAAGGTGCCGATGGATCCGAAGGACCCGAAGGCGCTGATGGATCCGAAGGGCCCGAAGGGCCCGAAGGGCCCGAAGGTGTCGTCCTCCGGGCGTCGGTCGAACCCGACCGAGCCGCCCCCGCGTCACCCCACGGGTGCCGGGGCGACGAGCTCGTCGACCGTGCGGGCCACCGTGCCGAACAGGTCCCGGACCGTCGTGAGGCTCGCGGCCTGGAGGGCTTCCGCCGGCAGGGCGGTGCCGTCCGGCGCCTCCAGGGGACGGGTCGCGGTGGCCTCGGCGACCACGGTCGGCCGGTAGCCGAGGTTGAAGGCGCCCTGGGCGGTGAAGAGGACGCACATGTGGGTCATGAAGCCGGCGATGACCAGGTCGCCGCTCACGCCGAGCTCCTTGAGGGTCTCCTCCAGGTCCGTGGCGTGGAAGGCGTTGGGGAACTGCTTGACGACGACCTTCTCGCCCTCGGCCGGGGCCACTTCGTCGCTGATCGAGCCGATCTCGGCCCGGATGTCGTACGGAGTGCCCTCACCGCCGTCGTTGACGACGTGGACGACCGGGGCGCCCGCCGCGCGGGCGGCGGCGAGCAGCCGGGCGCCGGCGGCCACGGCCTCCTCGGCACCGTCGAGCCGCATGACGCCGGTCCGGTAGGTGTTCTGGAAGTCGATCATGATCAGCGCCGACTCCCCCAGTCGCGGCAGCTCCTGGGGCAGGCCGATCACATCGCGCAGGGTGGTGGACACGGTCATGGCGGTTCCTTTCGTCGCGAACGGCGGGACGGCGCGGGTGCGCCGCCCCCAGGCATGTTTCACACGCTAACACAGTTCGTTAGCGTCGATAACGTCAGCGGGAGCAGTGCTACGGGCAGGCCCTCCTGACGTGGGATCCACCCAGGTCCGCCGTGTTAGCGCTGTTATCGTGGGAGCCATGTCGACGGCACGAGAGCGCATCCTGGAAGCCACCGAGGAACTGCTCGCCACCAAGGACGCGCTGGCCATCTCGACCCGGGCCATCTGCGACCGGGCGAAGGTGGGCATGCCCGAGATCTACCGCCAGTTCGGCGACAAGCAGGGGTTGCTCACGGCGGTCGCCGACATCGGCTTCGAGCGCTTCCTCGCCGGGAAACGACGCAATCCGCTCACCGAGGACCCGGTGGCGGACCTGAGCACGGCCTGGGACAGCCACGTCGCGTTCGCGCTGGGCAACCCGTACCTCTACCGCCTGATGTTCACGCCGACGGGCGACGCCAAGCCGCAGGCCATCACGGAGGCGCAGGCGATCCTCCTGAAGGCCGTGGAGCGCTGCCGCGACGCCGGGCGCCTGCGCATGAGCCCCGAGCTGGCCGGCCAGTCGATCCTCTCCGCCAACGTGGGCGTCTGCATGATGGCGCTGTCCTTCCCCGAGCTGTTCGGGGACCTCGCCATCTCGTACGCGGTCCGGGACGCCGTCATCGGGAAGGTCACCGGCGACGAGCGCGAGGACACCCGGCTCGGCTCCGCGACCGTCCTCGCGCAGGCGCTGGTCGGCACCCTGACGGGGGCGGCGCCGGTGAGCGCGGCGGACCTCGAACGGCTGACGCGCGCGCGGCGGACACCGGACGCGCCCCCGGAGGCGTGACCTCCGGCCGTACTCCCCGCTCCCCCGTCCGCCCTCGGTGATGCGGGAGTTCATTTCCCCCTTTGGTCACCTGGAAGCAAGACCCGGCCGGATAGAATCCCGCCGCGGGGGTGACGGTTTGGAAGAGTGGACTTCGGCAGCCGATGTGACGCGTCGTGACGACGCCGGTTCCGGCGAAGGAGTGCCCGACGCCGCCGTGACGCTTCGTGACGGCGGCGGAGAGTCCGGAGCCCTGCTGCGATTACCCTCGGCGCTGGCCGAACGGTTCACGGTGGTCCGGGAGTTACCGCACCAGGGCCGCGAGGCGGATGTGCTGCTCGTCCGCGACGCCGCGGGGGACGAGTTCGTCGCGAAGGTGTACCGCCGCGGGGTCCGGGTCGCGCCGGAGGTCTGGGAGCGCTTGCAGGGGCTGGAGAGCAGCCATGTGGCGCGCGTGATCGAGACGGGCTTCTCGGACGGGCGCGACTTCGAGGTCTCGGAGTACCTCTCCGGAGGGTCGCTGGAGGACCTGGTCGGGGCCGGGACCCCGGTGTCACCGGACGTCCTGTCCGATGTCGTCTCCCAGTTGGCGGCGGCGGTGGCCCATCTGCACGGCGCGGGGATCGTTCACGGCGATCTGAAGCCGTCGAACGTGCTCCTCCGCCGCAGGGAGCCGCTGGAGTTGGCGTTGGCCGACTTCGGCGTGAGCAAATCACTGGACGCGACGTCCCGGTTCACACAGCGCGTG
Organism: Streptomyces sp. TLI_105; assembly: GCF_900105415.1. Lineage (GTDB taxonomy): Bacteria > Actinomycetota > Actinomycetes > Streptomycetales > Streptomycetaceae > Streptomyces. The sequence continues at coordinate 2,111,717 of NZ_FNSM01000001.1, forward strand.
TTCGGGACGCTGGCGTACGCGGCCCCGGAGTACGTGTTCGGCGCGGAGGTCTCCGGCTCTCAGGACTGGTGGGCCGTAGGGGTGATCGCCCGGCAACTGGCCACCGGTCGCGCGCCGTTCGAGGGCTTGTCGGAGCAGGCCGTACGGCATCATCTGGCGACGCGGCCGGTCGACGTGTCGGACGTGCCGGACGAGCGGGTGCGGCTGCTGTGCGGCGGGCTGCTGGTCCGGGACCCGGGGCGCCGGTGGGGTGCTTCCGAGGTCCGCGGGTGGATCGGGGGCGAGACCCCGGATGTGCCGGAGGAGCCACCCCCTCCCGGCGTTCGGCCGGCGAGCACCACCGGCCGCAGGCCCCTGCAGTTCAAGGGCGTGAAGTACACGGAGAAGGCGGCACTGGCCCGGGCCCTGGCAGCGGACTGGGAGACCGCCGCGCGCCGGTTCTTCGTCTCCATGGGAGACCGGGACGACCCCAGCCAGGGCTGGCGTCAACTGCGCAACTGGCTGGCGCAGTTCGAGGATCCCGAGTACGACGACCTCGAAGACCTGGTGGACCTGATCGACGTCCACCTCCCCGGAGCCGACGCCCCGGACGCCAAGATGCTGCGGCTGCTGCACTGGCTCGACCCGACGATGCCGCCCGTCTACCGCGGCAGGCGCATGCTTCCCGAGGATCTGCTCGCACTCGCCGAGCAGGCCTCGTCCCCCCGTGACGACGCCGACCGCCGGACCGCGCGCGAGCTCGTCGACGAGCTGTACACGGGAGACCTGGTCGCCGCCCTCGCGACGTTCGGCGAGGGTGCCGGGCAGCTCGCCGACGTCGACCGGCGGTGGCGCGACCTGAACGCCCGGTGGGACGAGCTGCGGAAGTCGACCGCGCTGCCGACCAGGGTCCGGAGAGAACTCGTGGACTCCGAGATCCGGGTGGAGGCACTGGCCGTCGCGGTGGCCCCGGACTGGGCACGGGCGCTGCGACAGCGGATCGAATCCGCCGCGGCGTCCGTCCGGGGCAGGACCGGCTGGTTCGACGCGCTGCTGGCCGACGGCGGGGACCCCGTCCGCCATCTGGCGGCCACCCGCGCCCTGCCGGCCGCCGTCGCCGAGGCCCGCCGTCTGGAGGAGCTGCGCCGCGCTCACGCGGCCGCGGAGACGGCCCACCGGCACGAGTGGCGGGATTCCGAGGAGCACCGGCGGTCCGGCACCGGAGAGGCCGTGCTGCGCGCCCTCGGCGGAGCGGCCCTGCTGTTCGCCCTGCCGGTCGGTCTTCCGCTGATCCTGGGGACCCTGATCGGCGAGGGGGAGTTCCTGGGACGGTTCGTCCCCGCCGCGACGGTGACCTGCGGGATTCCGCTCGCCTGCGAGCTGGCGCTGGCGGCGAGGCTCGGAGGGGACTACCACCCGGGATGGTCCCTCCGGTCCCGCCTCGCCGGCCTCCGCCGCCGGCTGCCCGACCGGCAGGGAGCACTGGCGACGCAGCTGCAACCCCTGCGGAAGAGCACGATCGCCTGCGGCGGGGGCTGCCTCCTCTACGTGGCGCTCGGCACCGCGATCTGGGCGATCGTCACGCTGCGGGCATGGTCACCGATCCCCCTTCTGGTCGGGGCGGGGTACGGGATCTGGACGTTCGCCCGGTACCGGGATTGGCACACGACACACCAGTCACAGCGGACACAGGTTCTGGGGGAGCGATGAGCGGGCCCAAATGCACGACGTACCAGCTCGACCAGTCCTTCACCGCCGCCGAGTTGCGCGCGGCCGCGCGCGACGCCGCGGTGCGCGAGGCCACCCGGCGCCGTCAGGAGGCCGCCCGCGAGGCGGCCCTCCTGGCCGCGGCCGCCCGGGACGCGGCCGTGCGCGGGGTGAAGACGCGCAACGCGCGGATCGCGGCGCTCTCCCTGGCCCGGGAGGACCTCGGGAAGCAGTACGGGGCCGCCCTCTCCGTACGCGTCCCCGAACCGCTCCTCCTCGGGACGCTCGGGACGCCGTCCACGTCCGAGCTGGAATCCTGGTGCGCCGAGACCGACGGCACGCTGGCCACCGCGGAGCGGGAACTGCGGGAACAGACCGCTCGCGCCCTCGCGACGGAACTGTTCGCCGACATGAGCGGCCACACCGCGGGGCGCCGCCCGGTCGATGCCGCCGAGTTGTTCGCGGACCGCTCGGAGGCCTCCCCCGCGGAGCCCTCCGACGCCGGCGTCCCCCGGGACGGGGACGAAGCCGCGCGCGAGGATGTCGGACGGGCCCTGACCCGGGTCCTCTCGCGCCTCCTTCCCGACTGCGGCGAGGACCGTCGCGCGGATGCCCGGGCGGCCGCGTCGAGGGTGGCCGGGGCGGCCACCCTCGACGAGGCACGCACCTGGCTGACCGAGACGAGGCTCCGGGTCCAGCGTGCCAACGCGGCCGCGGAGGCCGCGCGGCACGAGGCCGGCGAAGCGATCGAGCTCCTCCACGATTTGGAGGACTTCGAGAGCACCGGGGAGACGGACGTGGACTCCGTACGGGCTCTGCTCACGGAGGTCGTCTCCGGCCACCGTACGCTCGACGAGTCGCTGCGCCGGCGGGCGGCCGACTGCCGGGCCGCGGCCCAAGCGGAGGCCGAGCAGCGGTACGTGGTCAACACGGTGACCGACGCCCTCGTCGACCTCGGCTACCACGTCGGCGAAGGGTTCGAGACGCTCACCGTCGCCGACGGCGCCCTGCGCCTGTCACGGAGCGAATGGCCCGAGCACGCGGTCAACCTGGCCATCGACCGGCAGGGTGGTCAGATGCGTACCGCCGTGGTGCGCACCGCCGCCGGACGCGGCGACGACGACGCGCACCTCGACGTCGAACGCGAGGAGCAGTGGTGCCGGGACTTCCACGAACTGCGCGACCGCCTCGCCCGGGCGGGGCTGAGGACGGACGTCCAGGTCGCGGTTCCGCCCGGACAGGTTCCCGTGCCCCTGGTGGTCGCCCCGACCGCGCCGGGCCCGCGGGCCCGGCCCGGGCACCGGGAGCGCGAGCGGTGACCCGCCCGTAGGGACGACAGGTTCCGGACCATGAGCCGGCGACAGGAGGAGGGGATCTTTGTCCGCCGAGGGCACGCGCGCACCCGGGAGCGTCCCGCCGATCGCGGGGCCGCCGTTCATCAGGGAGTTCGAGGCGACTCTGCCCGTCCACTCGCAGTTCGTGCTGTGGGGGAACCGCCATGACAGCTTCCTCGTCCGGGAGCCGGACGGCGCACGACCCCGTCTGCTGTCCTTGCCGGACCTGCTCTGGGAGACGCTCCGCACGAGCGGCTACGCGTGCCTGCTCGTGCACGACCCCGTGGACGGTCTCAGGGTGCACCTGCCGGCCACCGCCACGGCCGAGGAGACCGAGCAGGCGGAGGCGGCCGCGGCCCGGCTGCTCCCTCGGCTTCCGCGGCCGGGGACGCTCCCCTCGCTGGAGACGCTGCGCACGCTGATGGCCGAACTGGCCCGCCCCGCACTGCGGATCCGGGCGGCGCTGGCGCTCGACGACGCCTCCCGCATCGCGCGCGGCGCGACGGAGATGGAGCCGAACGAGCGGGACTTCTTCAGGTTCTGTGCCCGGCTCTCCCGGCTCGCCGTCCCGGTGGGCGCGCCGGACGGCCGTACGACCCCGCTGTACAACCCTGTGATCTGGCTGGCGGACCGGGAGGGCGATCTGCCGGCCTGGCTCACCTCGGGCAACGACCAGATCCGGTCCATCGGGTTGCCGGTCCCGGACCTGGGCGACCGTCAGACCACCGCGCACCTGCTGATGAAGCTCTTCGGCGTCACGGACCTCGACGCGGACGGGCGGGCTGCCGAGGCGTGCGACGCGTTCGCGGCCCAGACGGACGGGCTCACCCTGCAGGCGATGATCGAGGTCACCCGGCTGGCCCGGGACCGCGGCCTGACGATGACGGAGCTTCCGGACGCGATCCGCGTCTACAAGCTCGGCGTCATGGACAACCCCTGGAAGCGGGAGTACCTCCGCAAGCGGGTCACGGACGGCCAGCATTCGATCCCGCGGCGCGTCGTCGGACAGCCGCAGGCCGTGACCAAGACCCTCGACATCCTGAAGCGGGCGGCCCTCGGGCTGTCCGGAGCGCAGCAGTCCAGGTCCTCGGCCCGGCCGCGTGGCGTGCTGTTCTTCGCCGGCCCCACGGGCGTGGGCAAGACGGAACTGGCCAAGGCCGTCTCGTCGTTGATCTTCGCGGACGAGTCCGCCTATCTGCGCTTCGACATGAGCGAGTTCTCCTCGGAGCACGCCGGAGACCGGCTGATCGGGGCGCCGCCGGGATACGTCGGGTTCGAGGCGGGCGGCGAACTGACCAACGCCGTGCGCCGACAGCCGTTCAGGGTGATCCTCTTCGACGAGATCGAGAAGGCGCACCCGCGGATCCTGGACAAGTTCCTGCAGATCCTCGAGGACGGCCGGCTGACGGACGGGCGCGGTTCGACGGTGCACTTCTCCGAGTCCGTCCTCGTGTTCACCTCCAACCTCGGCATGAGCGTGGAGGACGGCGGTGGGCGGCTCGTGCCCCATGTCCATCCCGGCATGCCGTACGAGGAGATCGAGGAGCGCGTGAAGGCGGCGATCAGCGACCACTTCACCCGGGTCCTCGGCCGGCCGGAGCTGCTCAACCGCTTCGGGGACAACATCGTGGTCTTCGACTTCATCGGCCCCGAGGCGGCCGCCCGCATCTTCGACCTCCAGCTCGACAACATCGTCTCCAGGGTCCACGAGGAGCAGGGCATCGTCCTGGACGTGGCCCCCGAGGCCCGGGCCGCCCTGCGGAAGCGCTGCACCGGCAACCCGCACATGGGCGGCCGGGGCATCGGCACGGCCCTGGAATCGCAGTTCGTCAATCCCCTCGCCCGGGCCCTGTTCGACCGCGATCCGGCAGCGGGTGCGCACGTCCGGGTGACCGGTCTGCGGCGCGAGGGCGACATCGTCTCCGTGGAGCTGGCATGACGGCCTCCCCCGCCTCCCCGACCTCCCCCGCCTCCCCCGATCCCGTCGGGCTGATGCTGAACAAGGCGCACTATCCGGTGACCTCGCTGGGCCCCGGGACCCGGGCGGGCATCTGGACGCAGGGCTGCACGATCGGCTGTGCCGGGTGCGTCTCGCAGGACACCTGGGCGGCCGATCCCGGCACGCTCGTGGACGTCGCGGCGGTCGGGTCCTGGCTCGCCGGCCTGCCCGATCCGCTCGACGGGATCACGGTCTCGGGGGGAGAGCCGTTCCAGCAGCCGGAAGCGCTCGCCGCGCTCCTGGACCTGGTCCACGTCCGGCGCCGCGAGCGGCCCGCGCCGCTGGACGTGCTCGTCTACAGCGGGTACTCCCTCGCCCGGCTGAGGAAGGAGCACTCCGCGCTCCTCAGCCGGTGCGACGCGGTGCTCACCGGTCCGTACATCGAACGCCTCAACACCCCCGGCCTGCGGTGGAGGGGTTCGAGCAACCAGCAGCTGACCGCGCTGACCGATCTCGGGCGGGAGCGGTACGAGGGAACCGGCCCGGCCGGACCGCCGCCCATGCAGGTCGCGGTGGCCGACGGCCGCATCTGGTTCATCGGCGTTCCCCGTCGGGACGACATGGACCGCCTGAGCACCCGGCTCCGATCGGCCGGCATCACCATGGAAGAAGTGTCGTGGCGCAGCTGATCTGCTCGATCTGTGGCCTGGCGGCGGAGGACGACGACCTCGTCTGCCGGGGATGCTCCGGAAACCTCAGCCGTCCCGTCGTCGCCCGTCGTCCGCTGCCCGGGGCGGAGGCCCCGGGGGCGGTGGACGAGGGCGAACCGGCCGAGGAGGAGCAGGAGGAGGAGCCCCTGGTCTGCCCGCACTGCGGGGCTCCGGTCCCCGTGCCGACCAATCAGGTGTGCGTGGCCTGCCAGCGGTTGCTGGGCGAGGTGCGGCCGTCCCGTACCGCCGCCGTGGACGCGCGGGCGACCCGTCGCGACCTCCCCGTCACCGTCCTGCGGGTCCGGTTCGGCGCGGTGGAGCGCACCGTGACGCCGGGCGGCACCCTCCTCCTCGGCCGGGCCCCGGCCGCCCGCACGACGCGCGGCCTGCTGGCCCGCCACGACAACGTCTCCCGACGCCACGCGACCGTCGGCCTGGAACCGGACGGCACCGCCTGGGTACGGGACGAGCACTCCACCAACGGCACCTTCGTGAACGGCAGTCCGGTCGGCGCCGGTGTGCGGACGCCCCTCCGGGACGGTGACGTGCTGAGGCTGGCCGCGGACTGCACGCTCGTGATCACCCTCGACGCGCCGGGTAAAGGGGGGCGGTGACGGCCGGGGCCCCGGAGGCGGTCGGGCCGGCCGTCGCCGCGCGTCGGGGCCGCCCCCGGTCCGTCACCCGTCGTCCCTCCCGGTTCAGTCGCACCCCTTGGCGCTCTCGGCCGTGATCGCCTCGGCCGTGTACGGGCACTGGAAGCCGATCCAGCGCAGCTGCTCCCACAGGTGCGGCCAGGGCTTCAGCGGACCGCGGCACACCAGGAACTTCTGGCCGTCGTCGGAGACCGGGAGGTCGTTCTCGTACGCGCCGCGCGGCTCGCACGAGGCGAAGAGCGCGCCGAACCGCTTCGGATCGACGCCGATGGCGATGACGGTCGTCTTGTCCTCGCCGGGCACGCCGAAGTCGGCGTACGAGTTGTGGCCGCTGTACGCCTTCGGCAGCCCGTACTCCGGCCCCCACCTGTCGATCGCGCCCGCCTGGCCGTAGTGGTTGCCGTAGATGACGGTGTGCGCCTGCTCGTCCGTCGGCAGCGAGCGGTAGACCGCGCCCACCTGCCGGGTCATCTCGGGCCAGCCGACCTGGTCGAACTGGACGATGGCCATGCCGCTGAGGACGGGATTCCCCGCGTACACGTTGATCGGGAGCGTCGGCAGCAGCAGGATCGCGCTGCTCACGGCGTTGAGCGCGGTCAGTCCGCCGATCACCCCGAGCCGCTTGGCGCTGCGGGCCCACCGGTCGACGACCACGGCCCCCGCGGCGAGGAGCACGTACTGCAGCGCGGTGGTGTAGGCGCCCTGTCCGCCGACGATCAGCAGCACGACCACCATCAGCGGATACGACCAGCCGACGAACCGGTAGGCGCGCCACTCGGGGCGCCGCAGCAGCGCGACGAGACCGGCGATCCACACCGGGTTGAGGAAGAAGCCGATGAGGAGGAGCTGCATCGGGACGAAGGTGCTGCGGGACAGGCTGTCCAGCGCCTTGGACAGCGCGGCGCTCATCTCCAGCTGCGGCATGCCGTGGGTGATCTGCCAGATCAGCACCGGCGAGGCGATCACCACGGCCACGCCGACCGAGGCCGGGAAGCGCCAGGTCCGGAAGACCCGTCGCGGTCCGAACACCAGCAGGCCGGCCCCGAGGCAGAGCAGCAGGAGGACCAGCAGGTACTTCGCGGTCAGGCCGACGCCGACCACGACGCCGATCGCCCACCACAGCCGGGTGTCGCGGGTGCGCACCATCCGGATCAGCAGCCAGGTCACCGTGATCCAGGACAGCTCGTCCCAGTTGTTCGTGCCCATGATGTGGCCGGTGTACATGACCAGGCCCGAGGCGAACGCCATGAATCCCGCGAGTGTCTGCGCCCGGGAGCCGCCGCCCAGCTCGCGGGCGATCAGCGGGGCGAGCAGCACGGCGAGGGAGGCCAGCAGCGCCGGCACCACACGGAAGCCGAAGAGGTTGTCCCCGAACACCGCCATCTCGGCCTTGGCGACGAGCGCGACGAGCGGGGGCTGGTCGACGTAGCCCCACGCCAGATGGCGGCTCGCGGCCCGGGTGTAGAGCTCGTCCACGTGGTAGCCGTGCCGGGTGGCCAGCACCAGCAGGCACACCGTCATCGCGGCGGCGGTCAGGGACACCGGCCGCCACGGCACGGGAGCGAGCCCCGGCCCCTCGGGCGGCGGCGTGGCCGCCTCCTGGTCCGAGGGCGCGGTCGCTTTCACGAAAGTCATCGGGGACTCCGTTCCGTCAGGGCTCGCTGCCGTGTCGGAATGCCGGACACGACTCAGCCCTCCAATATCGGCGCGCCCACCGGTGACCTCAACGAACTTGAGCCGTGCCGACATTGCGCAGGCCGTGGCCCGCTTCCGGGGGCGGGACGCGGTTGGCCTGGGAGTTTCGTCCACGGGTCAACTTGATGGCGAGGGCCGCCTCCCCGCCGGAAGACTCGGTGGCGTCGGCTGCCGTCACACAGGGAAGGCTCGGCATGACCCCACCCCTGCCGCGCAACCGGAACTACCGCGTTCTCTGGTCCGGCATGTTCCTGTCCGAACTGGCCGGCGAGATCGCGTACATCGCCTTCCCGCTGCTCGTGCTGGCCCACGGGGGCTCGGCGGCCGCGGTCGCCGGTGTCGCCGCGGTGCTCGCCGGTGCCCGCACCCTGGTCAGCCTGCCCGCCGGGGTGCTGGCCGACCGCGTGGACCGCAAGCGGGTGATGGTGGCGACCCAGGGCGTCCGTACGGTGGCGATGCTCAGCGTCGCCGTCGCCGTCCTGCTGGGCGACTGCCCGCTGTGGCAGATCCTGCTCGTGGCCGTCGTCGAGGGCGCGGCCGCCGGCGTCTTCGTACCGGCCGAGAACGCGGCCCTCCCCCAGGTCGTGCCGGAGGACATGCTGCCGCGGGCACTGGCGCGCAACGCGGCCCGGCCGTTCGCCGCGCTGCTGACCGGCCCGGCGCTGGCCGGCTTCACGTTCGGGCTGCACGAGGTCCTGCCGTTCGCGCTGAACACGTCCGTGCTCGCGGTGTCGTTCGTGGCGCTGGCCGCCCTGCATCTGCCGCGCCGCCCCGCCCGGCCCTCGGCCGGGCCCTCGGCCGGGCCCTCGGCCGGCGGGGGGAGCGCGGCCGCCGCCGCGCCGCGGCCCGGCGGGTTCGGGCCGCTGCTGCGCACGCGGACCGTACGCGCGACGATGGCCTGGATCGTCGGCGTCAACCTCGCGTTCCACACCTTGGTCGTGCTCGTACTCGTCGTGTCGGGCGAGGAGCACGTCGCGCCCGGGCAGATGGGCCTGATGATGACGTGCTTCGGCGCGGGCGGTCTGGTCGGTGCCCTGATCGCCGACCGTCTGCACGCGGCGGCGCTGTCGCCGGGCACGCTGGTCATCGGCTCGACCTGGGTCTTCGCCGCCGTCGCCGTCGCCATGGCGTACGCGTCGCGCGGTGTGCCGCTCGGCATCCTGCTGGGCGTGGCCGCGATGGCCATGCCGGTCGCGAACACGACCGTGATCACCTGCCAACTGGCGTCCGTGCCCGACGGTTTGCGGGGACGTCTGTCCGGCCTGGTCGCCCTCGGTTCCGAACTGGCCGCCACGGCCGGCCCCGTCACGGCCGGCGTGCTGGCGGCCGTCACCCGGGACGGGGCCGTGCGCATGCTCGGCGCGGCCGGGCTGCTGGCGGTCGTCGCCGTCGGCGCCACCCTGAGCCCGGCGCTGCGCCGCCTCGCGCTGCCCCGGCCGTCCGACGCACCACAGCCGGCGCACTCCTGACCACCGACAACGGAGGAAGAAGATGCTGCAGCTCCAGCTGCGCGACGAGGACGTCGTCGCGATCGAGAAGATCACCGCGGAGGTCGCGGGGCGCTTCTCGTCCATCGAGGATCCCGCCCTGCACCGGGCCGCCCAGGTCTACGCGCACGAGTTGCCGCGCGGGCTGCGGACGGCACTGGTCGACTTCAGGCTGACCGAGCCGTCGGGGGTGCTGGTCGTGTCCGGGCTGCCGGTCGACGACCTGTCGCTCGGCCCCACGCCGCCGGACTGGCGCGACAAGGCAGCGCCCGACGCGACGCTGCGCCTCGACATCCCGTTCCTGCTCATCGGCTGCTTGCTGGGCGAGCCGATCGGCTGGGCCACCCAGCAGGACGGGCGGGTCATGCACGACATCTTCCCGATACGCGCCCACGAGCACGGTCAGATCGGCTGGGGAAGCGCGGAGACGCTCGCCTGGCACACCGAGGACGCCTTCCATCCCCTGCGCACCGACTACCTGGGGCTCATGTGCCTGCGCAACCCCGGCGGGGTGGAGACGACCTTCGCCGACATCGCCGATGTGCGGCTCGACGAAGCGACGCGCGCGGCCCTGATGGAGGAGCGCTTCAGGATCCTTCCGGACGACTCGCACCGTCCGCAGAACCAGGTCGCGGGCGACCGCGAGGATCCCGAGGTGGCCGAGCTCACGAGGCGCAGCGCCGAGCGGGTGGAGAGCGCCCTGCGGTCCCCCGAGCCGGTGGCGGTCCTCTTCGGCTCCCCCAAGGATCCGTACATCCGGCTGGATCCCTACTACATGCAGGGGGTGCAGGGTGAGCGCGAGCAGCGGGTGCTGGACGAGATCGGGAAGGCCCTGGACGGCGCGATGGGCGGGGTGGCCCTGGCTCCCGGCGACATCGCCTTCCTCGACAACTACCGCGTGGTGCACGGCCGCAAGCCCTTCCGGGCGCGATTCGACGGCACCGACCGCTGGCTGCGTCGGCTGAATATCACCCGTGATCTGCGCAAGTCCCGGCACGCGCGGCTGACGGCGGAGTCGCGGGTCATCTACTGACGGTTTATCTACTGACGGGTCGTCCACCGACGCACGGATCGTGGTCGCCGACCGGACCGGACATCTCCGACAATGAATTTTCGGCCGACTGCGACTGAATCACGCCCGTCGTTTTCGAGACACACGGAAAAGCACGGCAGGCCCGTAGGGAGTTCGATGAAGTGATCAACGGCGCGGCGAGGAAGTCGGGCCCGGTCAGGGGGGTGGAGCAGGCCGGGCACGGGCGGCGGCGAGAGGGGAAACGGTCACGCGGATCGCAATTACGTGGCCGGGGCACTAAATCACGAGGAGCCACCCCTCTACCAAATCATTGACGGATCAATATCATTGCCATCGTCGGCGACCTACGCATGATCTCCTGCATGCAAATTGCGTCTCGGGGGTGGCAATGTTGCGCATCAAAGTTTCCAGCGAAGACATACAGCGGTTAAGAATGGTCCATACTTTAGGGCCCGTGTCCGAAGCGGTCTTCGCCCTCCACCACTTCGGACGCGACCGGGCGCGCGGCGGTGTCGGCTGGCACAAGTTCGTGCGCGAGCGCCTCGGCGACGACCTGCCCGCCGTGGGCGAGGTCGTGTCCAAGTACCGGGTGGTTCCCGATCTCCTGTGGCTGCTGGAGCGGGAGGGGGCGGACGCCGATTCGGTACCGCCGGCCGTGCGCGCCCGGGCCCGCCGCCTCGCCCAGATCGTCTTCCTGTTCTGCAGCGCGGGCATCCTGCCCTACTGGTCGCAGATACGGGCCCGGCTGGAGATCGAGCGCGACGTGCGCGGACGGATAGCCATCACGAACGGCGTCGAATTCCTGCTCGCGGGGCTGCACCCCAAGGTGACGTGGGAGTCCTCGGAGCTGCGCATCGCGTCCCACACCGACCTCGAGATCACCCTCGACGGGCGCGGCCTGATCCTGAGCCCCTCGCTCTTCCTCCCCGACAAGACCTGCGTGCTCGTGCGCTCCGAGCGGCAGGCCGGCGTGCCGGCGCTCGTCTTCTCCGTGCCCCTGGACCTCAACGACCTGGAGTCGCCCTCCGAGGAATCGGACGTCGAGGGCGACCGGGCGCTGGCCGCCCTGGTCGGAGCCACCCGCGCGGCGGCCCTGCGCGCGCTGTCCGAGAGCGGCACCACCGGCGATCTGTCCGACCGGCTCGGCATCTCCCTCTCCGGCGCCAGCAAGCAGGCCACCGTCCTGCGAGAGGCGGGGCTGATCACGACGCTGCGCAACCGCACCACCGCCACGCACACGCTCACTCCGCTCGGTCTGGCGCTCCTGCAGAGGGAGTTGCCCGCCGAGCTCACCGGTCCGTCGGGCCACCCGGGCCATCCGGGCCACCCACGGGCGCGCGAGCCGAGGAGCGTTCCGGGACCACGCGGCTGAGACATGACCCGCGTACCGACAGCCACGCGGCTACGGCATGACCCGCGTCTCGACCACACGGCCCTCGGCGAGCAGCACCACCGCGTCGGCCCGTTCGAGAGAGGCCAGGTCCGTGGCCGAGGCCACGACACAGAGCCCCTGCCGGTCCACCAACTCGCGCACCATGTCCAGGACCCCCGCCGCGGTGGCGGGCGGAAGGCCGACGGTGAGGTCGTCGGCGAGCAGCACGTCGGGGGCGCCGGAGACCGCGGCCACGACCGCGGCCACCCGCTGCCGATCCCCCGTCAGTTCGCGTACGGGAATGTCCCGCTCCTCCCAGAGGTCCAGCCGGCGCAGCGCGTCCCGCACCACCTCCGCCGCTCCGGCCGGCATCGGGCCGAGCCCCGAGGCGAGCGTGCCGATCGTCGCCGCCTGCTCCGGCACCGGCAGGAGACCGACGTGCGCGAGCCGGAGGCCCTCGGCGAGACGGACCTCGCCCGTCGTCACCGGTTCCAGACCGGCGGCGCACCGCAGCACGCCGGTCTTGCCCGCGGCGGCCGGTCCGGCCAGCGCCGTCCAGGTGCCGCCGTCGCACGCGAAGGACACGTTCTCGATCACGTATCCGGGTTCGGCGCCCACGGCGCCGTCCGTGCCGACATGACATAGCTGCAGAGCCGGACTCTGTTCGGTCATGGTGGTCTCTTTCCATGCTCGGGAGGTAGGTTGTGCAACCGGTCCGCCGTCCCCGTTCCACTCCGGCGGAGGTGAGTCGATTCCGTCCACCTCTGGTCCCCGATACTCGGTCTGACCGGCATGTTAGGGCCTTCGGTGCGGAAGAGCCCATACCTTCCGCCACAGGGAAAGAACTACAGCCTGCTGTAATGCGCGCGAGGGCGTGGTCTGCTCCGGTGATCCGCGCCTGGTCGCCGCCGCTGCGGGCCACGGCTTATCTCCTCGGGGAATTCGGCACCGCCGTCATGAGCATTCTTTCCTTCCTGCCGCTCTTTCACCCGAGCATGCGTCGGTCGTGGGCCGAGTGGCACCGGCAGCGGGCCGGCCGCCTGTTGGGCCGCCCGGTCCGCGAGCAGAGCATCGACCTCTCCCGTCATCTGTACTGGCTCGCCCTGCACGTGACCTTGGGCATCGCCTGCGGGCTCGCCACGGTCATCTGCGTCGGCAACGCGCTGATGATCGTGGCGACTCCCCTGCTGGCGTGGGCGTTTCCGGCACAGGGACGTCCGAAGACGGTGCTGGACATCCCGGTGGCCGGCTGGCAGGAGGCCGCCACCGGCCCCTCGGTGGGATCCGTCCTGTTCGCCGTCGGCTGCCTGGCGCTGCCGCCGCTCGCCACGGGGTACGCCCGTCTGACCCTCGCCGTGCTCGCGCCGTCGCGCACCCGCCTGCTCGCCGACCGCGTGGCCGCGCTCACCCGCACCCGCATCGACGCGATCGAGGCGCACGGCGCCGAGCTGCGGCGGATCGAGCGCGACCTGCACGACGGCACCCAGGCACGGCTGGTGGCGGTGGCCATGCGGCTCGCGGTCGCCCGGCAGTGCCTCGACCGCGACCTGTCCACCGTCGCCCGGATGCTGCGCGAGGCGACCGACGTCACCGAGGAGGCGATGGTCGAGCTCCGCGAGGTGCTCCGCGGCATCTATCCGCCCATCCTCGCCGACCGCGGGCTGCGGGGAGCCCTGCGCACCGTCGCCGCCCGGGGCGGCGTCCCGGTCTCGATCGACATCGGCGAGCTGCACCGGATCCCGGCGGCCATCGAGGCGGTCGCCTACTTCGTGGTCACCGAGGCGCTGACGAACGTGGCCAAGCACAGCCGGGCCACGGAGGCGGCGCTGAGGGTGTGGCGCGTCGAGGACGTGCTGACGGTCGTCGTCACCGACAACGGCGTGGGCGGCGCGCGGGAGAACGCCGGCAGCGGACTGGCCGGACTCCGCGGCCGCGCGCAGGCTCTCGACGGCCGCGTCACGGTCGTCAGCCCGGCGGGCGGCCCCACCACGATCACCGTGGAGCTGCCGTGCGGATAGTCATCGCCGAGGACAACGTCCTGCTCGCCACCGGTCTGGAGCTGCTGCTGACCCATGCCGGCTACGAGGTGGCCGAGGTCGCCGACGACGCCGGGGGATTCCTGGCCGCGGTCGACCGGCACCGCCCGGCCGTCACCATCGTCGACGTACGGCTGCCGCCCTCGTTCCGCGACGAGGGCATCCGGGCCGCGATCGAGGCCCGGCGCCTCCACCCCGGCCTGCCGGTCCTGGTCCTGTCCCAGTACGTGGAGCAGACGTACGCCTCCGAGTTGCTCTCCGGCGGCGGGGGCGGGGTCGGTTATCTGCTCAAGGACCGCATCAGCCGGGTCGACGAGTTCCTGGAGGCGCTCGACCGGGTGGCCGCCGGCGGCACCGCGCTCGACCCCGACGTGGTGGCCCAGTTGCTCGCCGGGCGCACCCGACCGCTGTCCACGCTCACCCGCCGGGAGCGGGAGGTCCTGGCGCTCATGGCGGAGGGGCACGACAACGCCACGCTGGCCGGGAAGCTGTCCATCACCGACAACGCGGTGCACAAGCACATCGGCAACATCTTCGCGAAGTTCGGTCTCACCGAGACCGACGCCGGCCACCGACGGGTCCGGGCCGTGCTGACCTATCTGGAAGCACGCTGACGCGAGGGTGGTCGGGCCCCTTCCGCGAAGGGGCCCGACCACCCTCGGGACGCGCTACTTCCGCCGGACGCAGAGCCTCCCGGTGATCTGCACGCGGTCGAGGGCGCCGGTCGCCGGGTCGCGCAGGAACCGCCCCAGGTACGGCATCGCCGCGCGCGGACCGCCCCCCGAGGGCGTACGGAAGGAGAGGTCCTCGCCGACGAGGAGCCGGACCGGCGCCGCTCCGGCGACCGAGAGCAGGAGGTCGCCGTCCTCGGCCTCCACCCGGCACGACCAGTCGCCGTTGGCGTAGTGCCCCGCGCACTCCTGCGGTGCCGGCACGGACTCGGCGCCGCCCGTGTCCCGGGGGTGGTCGCCGACCTCCAGGCCGGTCCCGCGCAGCCGCCCGAGCAGCGACTCCCACAGGCGCGCGCCGCTGCTGCCGTTGGCGGTCAGCGCCACCACGGTCCGCGTCGACGGGTCCACGCGCAGATGGCTCCACGCCCCGTCGCCGGTGCCGTCGTGGCCGAACCAGGCCCCGTACCGCGACCATCCGGCGCCCCAGCCGTCCGCCAGCCCGTGGGCGCCCACGGCGAGCCCCTCCGTGACGTCCTCGCGCATCGCCCGCGCCGTCGCGGCGTCGAGCAGGCCGCCGCCCGGGCCGAGGCCCAGGTGCGCGGCGCCGAACACGGCGAGGTCGCGGGCGGAGACACGCAGGCCCGCGGCCGGGTCCTCCAGCGGCGGTACGGACTGCTCCCGGATCGGCCGGGGCGGGGCGTCCGGGCGTACGAGATGCCCCAGGGCGGTCGGCGCCGCGGCATCGTGCCCCAGCGGGCGCAGCAGCATCGTCCGCACGGCCTCCGCCCAGTCCAGGCCGGTGATCTCCTCGACCAGCCGGCCGGCGATCACGTACCCCGGATTGGAGTAGGAGAAGACCGTGCCCGGTTCGTGCACGACCGGCTCGGCCGCGTGGCGGGCGAGCCACCGGGCGCGGGTGGTCCCGACGGGCGGCTCGGCGGTGTTGGCCGCCAGGCCCGCGGTGTGGCTGAGCACCTGCCGCAGCGTGAACTCCGGGCCGGCGCGCAGCTCGCCCAGCTGCTCCGCCAGGGGTTCGTCCAGGTCCACGTCGCCGTCGGCGACCAGCAGGGCCGCGAGGGTCGCGGTGAACGGCTTGGTGAGCGATCCGAGCGGGAACGCCGTCTCCACCGTCACCGGCCTTCCCGAACCGGCCTCCTCCTCACCGGTCTCCGCGGTGCGCAGGAGGCCGTCGCGCCAGACCGCCACCTGGGCGCCGGGCACTCCGTGCAGGAGCGCGAGCTCCGCCAGCAGGTCGTTCACCGGTCGTCCTCCGCCCCGAGGGCCGGCTCGCAGAGGCGGGCGATGGACCGCAGCGCCGCCACGAGTTCGGAGCCGACCCGCTCGATCGTCGCGGGCTCGTGCAGGGCGACCGAGTAGTAGAGGTCGAAGCCGAGCCGGCCGTCCTCGACCGCGCCGACCACCTCCAGGGCCTGCACGACCCGCTCGCGGTCGTCCTGCTCCCGGCCGATCGGGGCGTGGAAGGCGTGGAACAACGAGCGGTCGACCGTGCGGGTGATCTCCTCGGTCTGGCTGTGGTAGTTGAACAACACCGCGGGAGGCGTGTGCTCCGCCGCCGGCGTGCCGGACCCGGCGAGGTGGCGCAGCGCCCCGTGACCGAGCCCGTTGCCGGGCACGGCGCGCAGGCAGCGGCGCACCGACCGTACGACGGCGGGCCAGTCGGCCTCGTCGTCCGTCCGCCCGGGCACCGTCAGCGCGACGGGGTACGAGCTGGTGAACCACCCGACGGTGCGGGACAGGTCGATGTCGTCGAAGATCTCCTCGCGGCCGTGGCCCTCCATCTCGATCACGAGCCGGTCGTCGCCGGACCAGCGGCACATCGTCCAGGCCAGCGCGGAGAGCAGCACGTCGCTGACCCGGGCCCGGAACCTGCCCGGCGCCACGCGCAGCAGCGCCTCCGTCTCGTCCTTCTCGAGGCGCAGCGGCATGATCCGCCGCGACGACACCACGTTCGGTCCGGAGCCGTCGGTCGGCAGCGGCGCCGCCTCGGGTACCGCGTCCCAGTACGCGGCCTGGTCCGCGAAGCCGCCGTCGGCCGCGTGCGCCGCGAGCCTCGTGGCCCACTGCCGGAACGAGGAGGTCTTGGCGCCGAGGTCGATCGCCTCGCCCCCGAGGGCCTGCCGGTAGGCGAGGTCCAGGTCGTGGTTGAGGATCCGCCACGACACCGCGTCGATCACGAGATGGTGCACGGTCAGGTGCAGGTGCGCCCGCCGGTCCGGGCCGAGGTCGAACAGGACCGCCCGCAGCAGTGGCCCGTCCGCCAGGTCGAAGCCCGTGTCGGCCGCCGCGGCGAGCCGGTTCATGACCGGGGGCAGCTCCTCGTCGGGCAGCCCCGAGAGGTCGTGGCGCTCGAACAGCTCGCCGGTCTCGGCCGCGGCGTTCCGCTGCGACCAGTGGCCCCGCTCGTCGCGGGTGTACCGCATCCGCAGCGCGTCGTGGTGCGCGACGACCGCCGCGAGGGCGGCCCGCAGCGCCGCCTCGTCGGTGTCCGCCGCCAGCTCGACGTGGATCGACTGGGCGAGGTGGTGCGGGGCGACCGTGTTGCGCGCGAAGAACTCGTACTGGATCGGGGTGAGCGGCACCTCGCCGGCCTCGGCCCGCTGGGTGGCGGCGACCCTGCGGTCCCGGCCGGCCGCGGCGACGAGCTGCTCGACGGTCGGGTGGCGGAACAGGTCGCTGGAGGAGACCTGCAGTCCCGCCCGGCGGCTCTTGAACACGACCTGGATGCTGAGGATCGAGTCGCCGCCGAGGTCGAAGAAGTCGTCGGTGACCCCGACGCGCTCCACACCGAGCACCTCCGCCCAGATCGCGGCCATCGTGTGCTCGTCGGGGGTGCGGGGCTCCACCGAGGCCCGGTCGGCCGCCGTGGTCGTGGGCTCCGGCAGGGCGCGGCGGTCGACCTTGCCGTGCGGGGTGAGGGGGATGCGCTCCAGCCTGACGAGCGCGGCCGGGACCATGTACTCGGGCAGGCGGGAGGCGAGGTACGAGGTGAGTTCGGCCGGGTCCTGCTCCGAGACCACGTACCCGACGAGACGCCGGCGGCCCGGCTGGTCCTCGCGGACGACGACGGCCGCCCGCGCCACGTCCGGGTGTTCGGCGAGCGCCTGCTCGATCTCGCCGAGCTCGATGCGGTAGCCGCGCAGCTTCACCTGGTCGTCGGTGCGGCCGACGAACTCCAGCGTGC
This sequence comes from Streptomyces sp. TLI_105, assembly GCF_900105415.1. Lineage (GTDB taxonomy): Bacteria > Actinomycetota > Actinomycetes > Streptomycetales > Streptomycetaceae > Streptomyces. The sequence continues at coordinate 2,129,535 of NZ_FNSM01000001.1, forward strand.
CGTCGGGGCGCCACCGCATCAGGTCGCCGGTGCGGTACATCCGGGAACCGGGCTTCCCGAACGGGTCCGGCAGGAAGCGTTCGGCGGTCATCGCGGGGCGGTCCCGGTAACCGCGGGACACGCCGTCCCCGGCGAGGTACGCCTCCCCGGCCACGCCCACCGGCACCACCTGCAGGTCCCTGTCGAGCAGGTAGACCCGGGTGTCCGCGGTCGGCCGGCCGACCGGGACGGTCCGTCCGGGCCGCCCGCCGCGCTCGACCGGGAAGCACGTCGCGGTCACCGAGCACTCGGTGGGTCCGTACGCGTTGACGATCCGCAGGCCGGGCAGCCGGTCGAGGACGCGTGCGCAGTGCGGTGCGGACAGCGCCTCGCCGCCGACGACGACCTTGCGCAGTCCGGCGAGGATTCCCGGGTCGGTGTCGGCGACGGCGTGGAAGAAGCCCGCCGAGAACGACATGGCCTGCACCTCGTGGTCGCGCAGGAACTTGTCGAGTTCGTCGACCGAGCGGAAGTCGCCCGGCCGCACGGCCAGGCACGCGCCGCTCAGCAGCGCCTGCCACAGTTCGTTCTGCGCGGCGTCGAACGAGATCGAATGGTGCTGGGCGATCGTGGTGGCGTCGCCGAAGGTGTGCTCGCCCGCGGCGCGCACCAGGCGGACGAGGCCGCGGTGGGTGACCATGCCGGCCTTGGGGACACCGGTCGAGCCCGAGGTGTAGACGAGCACGGCGAGGTTGTCCGGGACCGTGCGCGAGGGCGGCGGCCCGACGGCGGGACCCGGCCGCAGATCGTCGACGAGCAGGACCTCTGCGCCGGTCGGCGGCAGGCCGGGCGCGAGCGCGGCGCTGGTCAGCAGCACCGGCACGCCCGAGTCGTGGAAGAGGTAGGTGAGGCGCTCGGACGGATAGCCGGGGTCGAGCGGCACGTATGCGCCGCCGGCCTTGAGGACGCCGAGCATGGCGGTGATCATCTCGGCGCCGCCCGGCAGGCAGATGCCCACCGGCACCTCCGGGCCGACGCCCCGGCCGACGAGGTCGTGGGCGAGCCGGTCGGAGCGGGCGTCCAGTTCGGCGTAGGTGAGCCGGGTGTCGCCCGCGACGACCGCGAGCCGGTCGGGGTGCTCGCGCGCGACCTCCGCGAAGAGCTCGTGCAGGCACCGGTCGGGGTAGCCGGACGGGACGCCGTTGAACTCCTCGACCAGCCGGTCGCGTTCGGCGCCGCGGACCATCGGCAGGTCCCGCAGCGTGGCGGCGGGCGCCGCCACCATCGCGTCGAGCATGCCGAGCAGGTGATCGGCGAAGCGGCCCGCGGTGGCGTCGTCGAACAGGCGCGGGTCGTAGCCGAGCCTCAGGTGGAGTCCGTCGACCAGGTGCGCCACGCAGGTGAGCGGGAAGTTCGAGGTCTCCAGGCCGGCCAGCGACCGCACCTCCAGGCCGTGCCGCTCGGCCGCGTGCTCGTCGTACGGGAAGTTCTCGAAGACCACGCAGCTGTCGAAGAGGTCGGTGCCCGCCGGGATCCCGGCCCAGTTCCGCACCTGGGCGAGGGAGACGTACTCGTACTGGCGGCCGTCGACCTGCTGCTCCTGGATCTCGCGCAGCCAGGCGCGGAGTTCGCGGTCGGGAGAGACGGTCAGCCGGGCGGGCAGGGTGTTGATGAACAGGCCGACCATCTCGTCGGAGCCGGGCAGTTCGGCGGGCCTGCCGCCCACCGTGGTGCCGAAGCAGACCTGCCGGTCGCCGCTGTAGCGGGACAGCAGCAGGGCCCAGGCGCCCTGGATCAGGGTGTTGACGGTGACCCGGGCCTCTCGGGCAAAGCCCTCCAGGCGCCCGGTCTCCTCGGCCGTGAGCGCGAGGTCGATGTGGCCGGTGTCGCGTGACTGGTGCGAGCGCAGCGGCGGCCGGTCGTACGGCAGCGCGGTGGGCGCGGAGAATCCGGCCAGCAGCCCGGTCCAGTACGCCTGCGCAGCGGCGGTGTCCTGCTCGGCCAGCCAGCGCACGTACTCACGGAACGGACGGCGCGGGCGCGGCGGCGCGACCTCGCGTCCTTGCAGCGCGGCGTGCTCCGCGAAGACCTCGCCGAGCACGTCGGCGAAGCTCCAGCCGTCGAGGAGCAGGTGGTGCGAGGAGCAGCGCAGATGGACGGTGGAGGCGGAGAGCCGGGCCAGGTGCAGCCGCAGCAGCGGCGGCCGCGACAGGTCCAGCGGCTCGCTCGGGGCCTCGGCCAGCAGACGGATGCGGTCCTGCTGCTGTGTCTCGGTCAGCTCCGACCAGTCCTCGATCACGGCGGGCACGCGTACGTCCCGGTGGACCACCTGCAGGGGGCGGCCACCCTCGGCGTCGGCGATCGCCGTGCGCAGCACGGACGTGCGGTCGACGACCCGCTGCCATGCCTCGACCAGCAGCGCGGGGTCGGGGACGCCGTCGAGGACGAGCCCGACGTGGGTGAGGTAGATGTCGTCCTCGTGCGCGTCGAGCGAGTGGAACAGCAGGCCGCTCTGCATGGGCGTGAGCGGGTAGAGGTCCTCGACCGCGCGGCCGTCCCCGGCGATCCGGTCGACGCCCGCCTGGTCGAGTCCGGCGAGCGGGAAGTCGGACGGGGTGCAGCCGCCGGCCCGGGAGCAGTGCGCCACGATGTCGGCGAGCGCCGCGGTGAACCGCTCCGCGAGGCCGGCGATCGTCGCCTCGTCGTGCAGCGCGGCCGAGTACTCCCAGGAGAACTCGAGCCGGCCGTCGCGGACCATCCCGGTGATCTCCAGGAGGTTCGGGCGGGTCAGGTCGGCGCCGCGGTCGGGCGCCGGGCTGGGGTGCCAGGCGCGCAGCAGACCGTCTCCCGTCGCCACGTCGAAGTGGCCGTGGTAGTTGAAGCCGACCTGGCAACGGCCGCCGCCCAGAGCGGCGTTCCCGGTCAGATGGCGCAGGGCGCCGTATCCGATGCCGGCCTCGGGGACCGCGCGCAGGGTCTCCTTGACCGCCTTGAGCCGGGTGCCCCAGTCCTCGCCGGGCACGGGCAGCACCACCGGGAAGAGGGTGGTGAACCAGCCCGCCGTACGGGACAGGTCGACGTCGTCGAAGAGGTTCTCGCGGCCGTGGCCCTCCAGCTCGACCGCGACGGCGTCGCCGCCGGTCCAGTCGGTCAGCACCGCCGCGAGCGCGGTCAGCAGCACGTCGTTGACCTGGGTGCGGTACGCCGCCGGCACGTCCCGCAGGAGCGCGCGGGTCAGCTCCGCGTCGAGACCGGCCTCGACCGTGCGGGCGTGGGCGAGGGTGTCGGGTGCCGCGCCGTCGACCGGCAGGGACACCGTACGGCCGGCGGCCAGGGGCGTCGCGCCGGCGGCCGGCAGGGGCGGGCAGGCGACGGACGCGGCCTCCACGGCCTGCCAGTAGGGCCGTTCGTCGTCGAAGCGGCCGGACACGGCCGCCTCGGTCAGCCGTCTCGACCACTCCCGGAAGGAGGTGGTCTTCTCCGGGAGGCTGACCGGCAGGCCCCGCGCCGCCTGGTCGTGGGCGAGCTCCAGGTCGGAGAGCAGCACCCGCCAGGTCACCCCGTCGACGACGAGGTGGTGCGCCGTGACGAACAGCCGGTCGGGCTCGGGCGCACCGGTGAAGAGCACCGCGCCGAGCAGGGGTCCGGTGTCGAGCCGGAAGCCGGTCTGTGCCGCCGTGACCGCCTCGTGGACCGCCCGCTCGCGGGCGTCGGGGCCGAGCCCGGACAGGTCGACCGTGCGGAACGGCTCGCCCGTCTCGGTGATCGCGCAGTGCTGCCGCCAGGAGCCGTCGGCGGGGACGGCGCGCAGCCGCAGCGCGTCGTGGTGGTCGAGCAGCGCCGACACCGCCGTGCGCAGGGCGGCCGGATCGGTGCCGGGCGCGAGCTCGACGAACATCGACTGGTTGAAGTGGACGGCGCCCTGCGGGTACTGCTCGAAGTACCAGCGCTGCACCGGGGTGAGCGGCACGTCGCCGACGGCGATGGCGGGCGTCCGCGGGGCCGGCTCGTCCGCGGCCCGCACGACGGCGGCCAGGTCGGCGACGGTCTGGTACAGGAAGATCTGCTTGGCGGTCAGGCGCAGGCCCGCCCGCCGTGCTTTCGACACGACCTGAAGGCCGACGATCGAGTCGCCGCCGAGCTCGAAGAAGTTGTCCTCGGCGCCGACCGTGCCGGGGTCGAGGCCCAGGACCTCGGCCCAGATCGCGGCGAGCTCGGACTCGGTGCGGTTGCGCGGCGGTACGTGGCTCGCGGGGGCGTGATCGGTGGCCGTCGGCGTCGGCAGCGCCTTGCGGTCGAGCGTGCCGCTCGGGGTCATCGGAAGCTCGTCGAGGACGACGAGGGCGGAGGGTATCGCCGGGTCGGGGACGATCCCCGCGAGGAACGCGCGGAGCTCGGTGAGGGTGGGCGCGGCGCCGTCCGCGAGCAGGTATCCGACGAGCCGGTCGCGGCCGGCCGGGTCGGGTCGTACCGCGGCGGCCGCGGCGGTGATGCCCGGGTGGCGCAGCATGGCGGCCTCGACCTCGCCGAGCTCCACCCGGAAGCCGCGGACCTTGACCTGGTCGTCCGCGCGGCCGAGGTACTCCACGTCGCCGTCGGGCCGCCACCGTCCGATGTCGCCGGTGCGGTAGAGCCGCCCGCCGGTGAACGGGTCGTCGAGGAAGCGCTGCGCGGTCAGTTCGGGCCGGTTCCAGTAGCCCTGTGCCACGCCGTCGCCGCCGATGTGGATCTCGCCGGGCACGCCGACGGGAACGGGACGCAGCCGGCTGTCGAGCACGTACGCACGGGTGTTGCCCAGCGGCCGGCCGACCGGCACGATCGCCGAGCCGACCGGCTCGCCGGCCCGCAGCCGGTACGTCGTGGAGTCCACGGTGGTCTCCGTGGCGCCGTAGTTGTTGGTGACGACGGCGTCGGGGGAGAGCAGTTCCAGGACCGCGGCCGCGTCGTCGGCCAGCCAGGCCTCCGAGCCGACCGCGAGGACGCGCAGCGAGTCCGCCCGGCCCCCGGTCCAGGACAGCTCCTGGGCGATCGCCTTGGCCAGCGACGGGGTGGTCACGAGGAGCTGGGGGCGGACCTCGGAGATCAGCGCGGCCAGCGCGGGCGGGTCGGTGATCACCTCCGCCGGGCAGATCACCATCTCGCCGCCGTACATGGCGGACATCAGGAAGTCGCCGAGGAACAGGTCCACGGCGAGGCTGGACACCGACAGGGAGCGGCCCCGCAGTCCGGTCAGGTCGTAGCGGGCGTCCCAGGCGCGCATCATGTGGACGGCGTTGCGGTGGCTGACCATCACGCCCTTCGGGCGGCCGGTCGAGCCGGAGGTGTAGACGACGTAGGCGAGGTCGTCCGGCCCGGCGGCCGTGGTGGGCGGCGTGGCGGGCCGGCGGGCGATCGCGTCCTGGTCGGTGTCGAGCCGGACGGTGGTCCAGGGGCCTTCGCCCACCGCCGCCGAGTCGGTGATCAGCACCGGTGTCGCGGCGTCCTCGAGCATCATGGCCAGCCGCCCGGCGGGGTGCTCGGGGTCGAGCGGCACGAACGCGCCACCGGCCTTGAGGACGGCGAGCAGCGCGACCATCGCGTCCACGCCGCGGTCGAGGCAGACGCCGGTCAGCACGCCCGGGCGGACGCCGGCCGCGACCAGGTGGTGCGCCAGCCGGTTGGCCCGCTCGGCCAGTTCGGCGAAGGTGAGCCGTCGGCTGCCGTCGCTCACCGCGACGGAGTCGGGCGTCCGGGACGCCTGCTCGTCGAAGATCCGGTGGAGGGTCCGGGCGGCCGGCACCTCCAGGGTCGGGCCCTGCCAGTCGGCGGTGAGCGTCCGCAGCTCGTCGGCCGGCAGCATGGACAGACCGGCGAGGGGGGCCGCGGACTCCTCCGCCACCGCGCGCAGCAGGGTGACCAGGTGGCCGCCGAGCCGCTCGACGGTCGCCCTGTCGAACAGGTCGGTGCTGTATTCCAGGTAGCAGACGAGCGAGGAGGCGTCCTCGTAGAAGTCGAACGTGAGGTCCAGCTTCGCGACGTCGACCGGCGGCTGGATCTCGGTGACGTCGAGGCCCCGGAAGGCCGGCAGCGTGTCGGCCATGTTCTGCAGGTTGACCATCACCTGCACCAGCGGTGGTCGGGACGCGTCCCGGTCCGGCCGCACCGCCTCGACGAGGCGCTGGAAGGGGACCTCGTCGTGGGCGAACGCCTCCAACAGGCCGGTACGCACCCGGCCGAGCAGCTCCGTGAACGACAGCGACTCGTCCACCTGGGAGCGCAGCACCACGGTGTTGATGAAGAAGCCGATCAGGTTCTCCAGTTCGGGGCGCTGCCGGCCCAGGGTGACGGTGCCGACCGCCACGTCCGTTTCACCGCAGTAGCGGGCCAGCAGCACCTTCGTGACCGTGACCAGGGCCATGAACAGCGTCGCGTCCTGCCCGCGGCTCAGCTCGCGCAGCCGGTCCAGCACGTCGGCGGGGATCTCCACCGGCAGGGTCGCGCCCGCGGGCGTGCGGACGGGGGGCCGCGGCCGGTCGGTGGGCAGTTCGGCCGTGCGCATCCCCGCGAGCCGGTCGCGCCAGTAGGCGAGCTGCTCGTCGAGGCCGGCGGCCCGCTCGCGCTCCCAGGCGGCGTAGTCGGCGTACTGGACGGGCACGGCCGGCAGGGACGCGGTGGCGCCGCCGACCGCCGCCTCGTAGCCGGCGGCCAGCTCGCCGAGCAGACGTCCGGTCGACCAGCCGTCGCACACGATGTGGTGCATGGCCAGGACGAGCACGTGCTCGCGGTCGTCCACGCGCAGCAGGGTGGCCCGCAGGAGCGGCCCGTGGCGCAGGTCGAAGGGCTTGTTCATCTCCGTCGCGAGGAAGCGCTCGACCGCGGTCCGCGCGTCGGGCCCCGACACGTCGACGGTCGGCAGCGGCTGTCCGGTGTGCTCGTGGACCACCTGGACGCCGCGGCCGTCCGACGCGTCGAACGTGGTGCGCAGCGTCTCGTGCCGGCGTACGACCTGGTCGAGCGCGGCGGTGAGCGCCGCGGTGTCGAGGTCGCCGCGCAGCCGCAGCGCGCGCAGCGTGTTGTACTCCGCGCTGTCCGGTTCCAGTTCGGCCAGGAACCAGAGCCGTTCCTGCGCCGACGACATCGGCAGCAGGCCGTCGCGGGGGACGGTCGGGATCGGCCGCTCCTCGGAGGCGGACTCGCCGGCGAGGCGACGCAGCAGCTCCGCCTGCAGGTGCGCCGGTACGGACGCGAACTTCTCGTCTGGCTGGGTCATCTGCGTTCCTCCCTGGGTCAGATCCGGCCGGGCGCCTGGGTGCCGGAGACGGCGGTCAGGCTCGCGAAGACGCGCTCCTGGACCACTCCGGCGAGGTCGCTCACATGTCGGTGCTCGAACAGGTCCCTCGGGGAGATCGGCACGCCGAACGCCGCGCGCATGCGGACGGCCAGGCGGATCGCGTTGATCGAGTCGCCGCCGAGGTCGAAGAAGCTGTCGTGCGTGCCCACCCGGGGGGCGGCCAGCACCTCGCCCCAGATCCGGCAGAGGGCCTCCTCGGTCGGGTTGGCCGGCGCCACGTACGACTCCTCGTCCGGGCGGACGTTCGCCACGGGCAGCGCCGCCCGGTCGAGCTTCCCGTTGCGGTTGACCGGCAGCACCGTCAGCGACACCACGGCGGCCGGGACCATGTAGGCGGGCACGTGCCGGGCGACGTGGGCGCGCAGCTCGTCCGCGGTCGGCACGCCCGCGCGCGGCACCACGTACGCGACGAGCCGCTTGCCGGCCTGATCGGCCTGTACGACGACCGCGGCCTCGGCCACCGCCTCGTGCCGCAGCAGCACGTTCTCGACCTCGCGCGGCTCCACCCGGAAGCCGCGGATCTTGACCTGGTCGTCCGCCCGGCCGGCGAACTCCAGCGTGCCGTCCGGGTTCCAGCGGGCCAGGTCGCCGGTGCGGTAGAGGCGGGCGCCCGGCCTTCCGAAGGGGTCGGCCACGAAGCGCTCCGCGGTCAGGCCGGGCCGTCCGACGTAACCGCGGCCCACGCCGTCGCCGCCCAGGTAGAGCTCGCCCCTGACGCCGGGCGGCACGGGGCGCAGCCGGTCGTCGAGGACGCGGACGCTGGTGTTGGGGATCGGCCTGCCGATCGGGACGTTGTCGTAGCGGACGCCGGGCTCCACGGCGAAGAGCGTCGCGGCGACCGCGCATTCGCTGGGTCCGTACCCGTTGAGCAGGCGGCGGCCGGGCGACCAGGCGGCGGCGAGGTCCGGGGTGAGGACCTCGCCGCCGCACAGGATGGACTCCAGGTGCGGCAGCGCGGCCGGGTCGAGCACCGGCAGGACGGTCGGCGGTCCGGTGACCGCGCCGGCGTCGGCCTCCCGTAGCTGCTCGACGAGTTCGGCGCCGCTGTAGGTCCCGGCGGTGACGGGAGCGACCAGCGTGGCGCCGCCCGCGAGCGTGCTCAGCAGGACGAGCGAGGCGGCGTCGAAGCTCATGGGGGCGAGCTGGTAGATCCGGCTGCCGGGGCGCACGTGCAGGGGGACGACCGTCTCCACGGTGTTGACCATGGACCGGTGCTCGATCATGGTGCCCTTGGGCTTCCCGGTCGAGCCCGAGGTGTAGACGGTGAACACGAGGTCGCGGGGGCTGCCGGGGTCGGGCGGGGCGGTCGCCGGCCGGGTGGCGATGGCGGGCCAGTCCTCGTCGAGCAGGACGAGGGGGGTCGTCGTGCCGGTGAAGACGCCGAGGTGGCGGGTGTGGGTGAGGACCACCGCCGGTCGCGCCTCCTCCAGGATCGCGGCGGTGCGCGCGGCGGGGTAGTCGGGGTCGATCGGTACGTACGCGCCGCCGGCCTTGAGCACGCCCAGGACGCCGACGACCAGGTCCGGGCCCCGCTCGACGGACACCCCGACGAGCACGTCCGCGCCGACGCCGAGGTCCACCAGGTGGTGGGCGAGCCGGTTGGAGCGCTCCTCGACCTCCGCGTAGGTGAGCCGGTGGTCGCCGCGCTCGATCGCGACGGTGTCGGGCCATCCGGCGGCGCGCTCGCTGATGATCCGGTGCATGCGCCGCTCGATGGAGTGCTCGGAGGGTGCGGCCACGCCCCACTCGCCGAGGACGAGTTCCCGCTCGGCGCCGGTCAGCGCGGTCACGTCGCCGACGCTCGGCGCGGTTCCGGCGGCCAGTCCGTCCAGTACGGTGATCAGGCGGGCGCCGACGCGCTCCACGGTGGCCGGATCGAAGACCGTCTCGTCGTAGAGCAGTCGCATGACCGGCGATTCGCCGGGGAACACGCTCAGCGCCAGCGGGTAGTTGGTGGCGAACTCGACGTCGAACGCGCGGACGGCCGTCCGGTCGAACGGGTAGTTCTGGAAGACCACGGCGGTGTGGAACAGCGCGGAACCGGGCGCCACGTCGGCGAAGGACTGCACGCGGTTGAGCGGGGCGTACCCGAACTCCCGTGCCGCGGCCTGCTCGCGCTGCAGCTCCTCGAGCCAGGGCAGGGTCCGCGCGTCGTCGTCCACCTGGACCCGGACCGGCTGCGTGTTGATCATCATGCCGACCATCGACTCGACGCCGGGCAGCTCCGCCGGCCGCAGCGCCGTGCTCGTGCCGAAGCAGACGTCGCGTTCGCCGCCCAGGCGCGCGAGCAGGATCGCCCATGCCCCCTGGACCAGGGTGTTGGCGGTGAGCCCGGTGCGCCGCGCGTACGCCGAGACCCGCGCGGCCGTCCCCGCCGGGACCGTCACCTGCACCGATCGCCTGGCCGCGGGCCGGTGGCCCTCGGGGGGCTGCCGGTCGCCGGGCACGGACACGGGGGTCGTGAAGCCGGCCATCCGGGCGCGCCAGTAGTCGTCGGCGGCGTCCAGGTCCTGGTCCGCGAGCCAGTGCACGAAGTCCTGGAAGGGCGGCCGCGTCCGCACCGGTTCGCCGCGGTATCCGTCGAGCACGTCCTGCAGCAGCTCCGCGGAGCTCCATCCGTCGGTGAGCACGTGGTGCATCGTCCAGACGAGCTGGACGGAGTCCGGGCCGAGCCGCGCGATCGTGACCCGGCTCAGCGGGGCCCGGGTGAGGTCGAGGCCGGCGGCGCGGTCGGCGTCGAGCAGCTCCCGCAGCCGCGCGGGGCGCTCGGCCTCCGGCAGGGCGCTCCAGTCGAGGTGGGTCACCGGCAGGGTGACCCGGTCCCTGACGAGCTGCACGGGCTCCTCGACGTCGGTCCAGCGGAGTTCGGTGCGGAGCACCGCGTGGCGTTCCGTGGCCTCCTGCCAGGCCCGGCCGAGGCGGTCGGGGTCGGTGACGTCGCCGAGCCGGACGACGAACTGGATCAGGTGCAGCGCCGGGTCGTCGAGCATGAGGGCGTCGAAGAGCATGCCGCTCTGCAGGGGGGTCAGGGGATAGCCGGCCGCGCGCGCGGGGCGGTGCGTTGCCGCCGGGTCCTCGTCGAGCCGTGTCGCCGCGGCGGCCAGCGCCTCGACCGTCGGGTGGGTGAAGACGTCGGCCGTGCTCAGCACGAGCCCTCCGGCCCGCGCCCGTGCGACGCACTTCATGGCCAGCACGGAGTCGCCGCCGAGGGCGAAGAAGTCGTCCCTCGTGCCGACCCGTTCGACGCCGAGCGTCTCGGCCCAGATCGCCGCGAGCGCGCGCTCCGCGTCCGTGCGCGGCGCGCGGTGGCCCTCCGCGCCGTCGGCCGGGGGGTCGGGCAGCGCGGGCCGGTCCACCTTGCCGTTGGCGTTGACCGGCAGCCGGTCCATCCAGACGACGCGCGCGGGCACCATGTAGGCCGGGAGGCGTTCGGCCAGCCGGTCGAGCAGTTCCCGCTCGGGGAGGGGGCTCGGCCCCGTCGGGTACGCGACGAGGCTGCGCGTCGGGCCGTTCTCCCGTACGACCACGACGACGTCGGTGACGCCGGCGCAGTCGCGCAGCGCGGCCTCGATCTCGCCCAGCTCGATCCGGAACCCCCGGATCTTGACCTGGTGGTCGGTCCGGCCGAGGAACTCGATGAGCCCGTCCTCGGTCAGGCGCACCCGGTCCCCGGTGCGGTAGAGGCGGTCGCCGTGCGCGAACGGGCTGGCCACGAAGCGCTCGGCGGTCAGCGCGGGGCGTCCGAAGTAGCCGCGGCCCGTGCCCTCGCCGGCCAGGTACAGCTCGCCGGTGCCGCCCGCGTCGACCGGTCGCAGCCGCTCGTCGAGCACGTACGCCTCGGTGTCGTCGAGGGCCGTGCCGATCACCGCGGCCCGGGTGGGCGGCTCGTCCGGGGGCGTGCGGTGCGTGGTGGCGAAGACCGTGCACTCGGTGGGGCCGTAGCCGTTGACGAGCGTGGTGTCCGGGCAGGCGCGCCGCACCCGCTCCACGGCGGTCGCCGACGGGGCTTCGCCGCCCGCCCACACCTCGCGCAGCCCCGCGAAGCAGTCGGGCTGCTCCTCGGCGAAGAGCCGGAACAGGGTCGCCGTCAGGAAGACGGCGTCGACGGGGTGTTCGGCGACGAGCGCGGCCAGGCCGGGGGCGGTCAGCTCCGGGGGTCCGACGACCACGCGGCCGCCGTTGAGCAGCGGCAGCCAGACCTCGTACGTGGAGGCGTCGAAGGCGAGCGGCGCGTTGAACAGCGTGCAGCGGCCGAAGGCGGCGCGCATGTGGGGTTCGCGGGCCAGCGCCGTGATGTTGCGGTGGGTGATGGACACGCCCTTGGGCAGGCCGGTCGAGCCCGAGGTGTGGATGATGTAGGCGAGTTGCTCCTGGTCGACGGTCACGTGCGGGGCGTCGGGGCGCCGGTCCGTGTCGGCGCCGTCCACGAGGAGCACGGGGACCCCGGCGGTCGCCGCCCGCTCGACGGTCGACCGGTCGGCGATCAGCACGACCGCCTCGGTCTCGGCGAGTGTCCAGCGGATCCGCTCGTCGGGGTGGCTCTCGTGCAGCGGCACGTAGACCCCGCCCGCCTTGAGGACGGCGAGCAGGGCGACGACGGTCTCCGAGGAGTGGCCCGAGCGGCCCGTCAGCATGCCGACCCGCGACTCGGCGGTGACTCCGGCGGCGACGAGGAGGTGGGCCAGGTGGTTGGCGCGCTCGTCCAACTCGCCGTACGTGAGGGTCCTGTCGGCGTCGACGACCGCGGGCGCGTCGGGGTTCCGGCGGGCGCGCGCGGCGACGAGGTCGTGGACGGCCCGGTTCTCCGGGACGGCGGGTGCGTTGCCGAAATCGTGGGACATGCTCGACCCTCCACTGGAGACGCGTGGGGCGCGGATCTGTTCGACGGTCGAGCTTGGCGTGCGAAGGCGGACCGGCTCCACGTTCTTGAGCGGTGAGGAAACTGCCCGCTCGACGGGCCCCCGGGATGCGCGAAGCGGGTGAGGCGCGGCCGGGGCCACGCCTCACCCGCTTCAGCGGTCGTACGTCACTCGGGCTGGGCGATCGCCTCCACGGCGGGGGGCCGCAGGGCGAGCCGGGCCGGCAGCATCACGGCGGGCCAGGCGATCGCCGCGGCCGCGACCACGATGCCGAGGTAGAGCAGGGGCGGGATGGAGGGGAAGACCGAGTGCCGGATGGCGTAGCTCATCCCGATCAGCGACGGCAGCGCGGCGATCGTGCCGACGACGACCGCGGAGAGCACGATGATGCCCGCCTCCTGGCGCATCATCGCCCTGACCTGGGCGGTGCGGGTGCCGACGAGGCGCAGCAGGGCGAACTCGCGGCGCCGTGAGATCGTCGCCATGACCAGGGTGTTGACGACGGCGATGGCGAGATAGCCGAGCAGTACGGCGTTGAGCACGAGGCTGATCCCGCCGTCGCCCGCGCCGTCGGTCGGCGCGGCGGTGACCGCCCCGGCGTCGCCCACGCTCAACGTCGGATACGCCTTCAGCGCCGCGGTCAGCTCCGCCTCCCGGTCGGAGTTCACCATCAGCCACTGGTCGAGGCGGTCGGTGGTGTGCGCGACGACCACGTCGTGGGGCAGCGTGACGTCGCCGAAGCCGAGCCCGTTCTCGTAGACCGCGACCACCCGGGCCTTCTCGACGGTGCCGTCGCCGAGGTGCACCTCGACCCGGTCGCCCACGTCGGCGCCGACCGTGCCGGCCACGAGGCGGCTGAGGGCGACCGTGGATCCGGTGAGACCGCTCAGATCGCCGCGCAGCACGCCCAGGTCCAGGGTGTCCGGTACGGCGGCGGGGTCGACGCCCTGCGCCGTGGAGACCCGGTACTGGATGCTGTCGCCGTCGGGCCACGTGAGGATCGTCGAGGTCCGGGCGACCCGGCCGACCGTGCGGACGCCGGGGACGCGGCGGAGCTCCTCGGCCAGGTCCGGTGAGATGCCCGCGCCGACGGAGGTCACCACGTGGTCGGCGATCACGCCGTCGACGGCCTGGTCGTGGGCGGTCGCGGCGAGCGTCGTGCCGCTGAAGAGCTGTGCGGACGCCATGGTCACGCCCATGATCAGCGGGGTGGTGGCAGCGCTGACCCGGCGGGCCCTGGCCCGGGAGTTGGCGAGGGCGAGGAACCGGGTGACCTCGCCCGGGCGGCGGCCGAGCAGCTTCGCGACGCCGCCGAACAGCTTCGGTCCGAGCAGGCCGACGGCGATCACCAGGACCAGGGCGGAGCTGGCGGCGCCCTCGATCGCCGCCTCACCGGGCAGCACGATCGGCAGCACGACCGCCACGGCCAGGCCCGCGGGCACGAGCAGCACACCGAGGGAGAGACGGAACCAGCCGAGCTTCTTGGGCTCGACCGCCACGTCGCCGAGCGCTTCGACGGCGCTGACCTTCGCGGCGCGGCGGGCCGCGAGCCAGCCGCCGATCCGGGCCGCGAGGACGCAGATCAGCAGGGCGAACAGCAGCGGCAGCGGCGTGATCACCAGGGAGAATCCGGGCGGCAGCGCACCGGCCGCCGTGAAAACGGTGTGCAGCAGCATGGCGAGCAGGACGCCGGGGACGGCGCCGAGCACGGCACCGATCCCGCCGACGAGCACGGCCTCGCCCCCGATCATGCGCAGCACCTGCCGGGGGGTGGCACCGACGGCCCGCAGCAGGGCCAGCTCGCGGCGCCGCTGCTGCACCGACAGCGCCAGCGTGCCGGCGACCACGATGACCACGAGGAGGATCATGGTGGCGCCGAACGCACTGGCCACCTCGATGACGAACGCCCGCATCTGCCCGACGTCGAGCGTCTCGACGTCGCTGCGGTCGTCGCCGGTGTACGTGACCGCCCCGGGCACGGCCTTCTCGATCCGGTCGGCGAGGTCGCCCGCGTCGGTCCCCTGCGCGGCCAGCACCCCGACGGCGTCGACCGTGCCGGGCGGGCCGTGGAGCCGCGCCGCCCGGTCGTCGGTGAAGAAGACCGCCGACTGCCGGGCGAACGGGGCCGCGGGCTCGGCGACGCCGCTGACCCGGTACGACCTCGGGGCCGACCCGGTCACCAGCGTGACCGTGTCTCCCGGGGCGAGCCCGGCCCGCCGGGCGAGGTCGCCGTCGAGCACGACGTCGTCGGCCGCTCGCGGCGGGGTGCCCGAGCGCAGCGTGAACGGCGTGAGCACCGAGGCGGACCAGCCGTGTCCGTACACGGGCGGGCCGTCGAGCACGGAGCCCTTCTCGAGGACGGTCGTACGGACGCTGACGTCCCCGACGGCGGACGCGACGCCCTTGACCGCGGCGACCTTCGCGACCGTGTCGGCGGGCAGCCTGACCCGCTCGGAGAGCCGCGGGTCCGTGTCGCCCTCGACGGACATGGCCTGGTAGCCGCCGACGACCACGGCCGCCCCGTGGTACCGCTCGGCCGGGGCTCCCGAGCTGATGCCGGTCTCCAGCAGCACACCGCAGGCGCTGATGACGGCGGAGCCGACCGCGACGGCGATCAGCACCGCCGCGAAGCCGCCCTTGCGGCCGCGGATCGTGCTCCAGGCCAGCGAGAGGTTCTGGCGCGAGAGCGTGCGGACCTTCTTCCTGGCCTTCTCGGCCTTCTTCGCCCTCTTGGCCTCCTTGGCCCCTTCCTCCCTTCTGGCCTTCTCCGCCTTCCTGGCCTCCTTGGCCTCTTCCGCTCTCCTGGCCTTCTCCGCCTTCTTGCCGGGCGGCGGATCCGCCGCCCCGGCCACGCTCCCGCGGCTCACCACTCACCCAGCCTGGTCATCCGCTCGGCCACCTTCTCCGGCGTCGGCGCGGCGAGTTCGCCGGCCAGCCGGCCGTCGGCCAGGAAGGTCACCGAGTCCGCGTGCGAGGCGGCCACCGGATCGTGGGTCACCATCACCACGGTCTGACCGGTCCGGTCGACGACCCCCCGCAGCAGTTCCAGGACCTGCTTGCCGGTCCGTGTGTCGAGCGCGCCGGTCGGCTCGTCGGCGAAGATCACGTCGGGTCCCGTGATGAGGGCGCGGGCGATGGCCACCCGCTGCCGCTGGCCGCCGGAGAGCTGCCCGGGATAGCGGTCGCCCATGTCGGCGAGCCCGACGTTCGCCAGCTCGGCGCGCACCCGGTCGGCGGGGACGGGGGCACCGGCCAGCCGGAAGGGCAGGCCCACGTTGTCGGCGACGGTGAGCGAGTCGAGCAGGTTGTAGGCCTGGAAGACGAATCCGACCCGTTCCCTGCGGATCTCGGTGAGCTGCTCCTCGTTCAGGCCGGCCAGCCGGGTGTCGCCGAGGGTCACGCCCCCGTTCGTGGGTCTGTCGAGGCCCGCCGAGCAGTGCAGGAACGTGCTCTTGCCCGAGCCCGAGGGGCCCATGATGGCGATGAATGTTCCTCGCGGCACGCCCATCGTCACGTCGTCCAAGGCTGTGACCGCGTTACGGCCGGAACCGTAGGTTTTTGTCACGGATTCCAATAAGAGAGCATACCTGCCAGCCACTGCACACCCTTTCCCCATTTTGCGGAACGGTACCGTTCGACGCGCCACCCGATCAACCGGATCCGGCGGAAAACCGATTTCGAGCCGCGTCTCGAACACTCACGAATACCGCCCCCACCTGTGGTCTTTTCTTTCGCCGCTGATCCCCCCGCCCGGCCGCGTGGCCGAATCCCGACGTCCGACGCGCGGCGGCCGCCTCCTGCCGCCCCTCGGCCTCCCTCGTGCCGACCCCGGACCGGGGCCGGAGCAGGAGGGCCGGGGAGCGGTCCCGAGCTGGGGGTTTCACTCTGCGGGCAACAAGATGGCCGATCCGCCACGCCCACCGAAATACTTCTCGACGACCCGGAGGATTCTTTACCACCGGCTAATGGGTGCACCGCGCCCGGAGATCTCGGCGGCCGCGTCGACAATTCGCCGCGCCGATGAAGGCTTGACAGTTCCCTTGCATCGATGGGCAGCGAAAAAATGATTCCTGCGAATCTGGAACGCGCCGTCTACGGAATGTACGCCACCCACGCCCTGCGCGTCGCGGACAGGCACGGCGTCTTCGAGCACCTGACACGACACGGCGGCGACAGCGCCGAGAAGATCGCGGCCGCCCTGAGCGTCGACGAGGACACCCTGGAGCGACTCCTGCTGGTGCTGGCCTCCTTCGGCGTCCTCGACGCGGAAGACGGGCGCTACGCCCTCGCGGCGGGCGTGCGGCCCTACGTCGACCGCGAGGACCCCCGCTACCTGATGGGATTCGTCGACCACCTGATCGACGACACCGCCGGACAGTTCGGACGGCTCGACGGCTACCTGCGCGTCGGCAAGGCCGAGACCGACCGGGACGTGCCGGCTCCGTTCGAGTCCCTCTACCGCGACGACGAGTCGGTGGGCCGCTTCCTGAACGCGATGTGGGGCCTCAGCCACCACGTCTCGCACGAGCTCGCCGCCCTGGCCGACCTGGGCGACTCCCGGCGGCTGATCGACGTCGGCGGGGCGAGCGGACCCTTCTCGGTGGCCGCTCTGCACGCCTTTCCGCAGCTGCGCTCGACCGTGTTCGACCTCCCCCAGGTCGGTCCCCACCTGATCGCGCGGGCCGTCGAGCACAAGCTCGACGACCGGCTGGACTTCGCGGCCGGCGACTTCTTCCGCGATCCGCTGCCGGCCGGCGACTGCTTCGCCTTCGGCTACATCCTGTCCGACTGGGACGACGAGACCTGCGCGGCGCTGCTGCGCAAGGCCTACGAGGCGTGCCTCCCCGGCGGCCGGGTCCTGATCATGGAGCGGCTCTTCGACGACGACCGCGGCGGCCCGCTCGCCACGGCCGTCATGAACCTCTCCATGCACGTCGAGACCGAGGGCCGGCACCGTACGGCCGCCGAGTACCTGGAGCTGCTGCGCCGCGCCGGCTTCACGGACGGCACCGTACGGCGCTCCGGCGGCGACAAGCACCTGGTCATCGGTCGGCGGCGCACCGAGAGCGAGGCCGGGCGATGAACGCCGTACGCTCCCTCGCCCCGGCCCGCTCGCGGGAACTGCCCGCGTCCTGCGCCGAGTTGGCCGACCGGCTGCACGGCACGCCCCTCGCCGAGCTGCCCGAGGAGGAGGTCATCCGGCTGTCCGAGCGCCACGACGCGGCCGTGGCCGGACCGGAGACCGACGAGAACGAGATCCTGCGGCTCCTGACCCGCCCGTTCAGCCGGCGCCTCGACATACCCGAGTACTACCGGTACGCCGGACTGCACGTGGCTGGCTGGTACCTCGCCCGGCGGGAGGACCCGTACGAGGCGAGCCTGCTGCTTCTGCACGCGCTCGTGACCGACCTGATCGCGCTGGAGGAGCGCGAGGCCGGGCTGCACGAGACGACCGTCGAGGAGGGCGCGGAACGCGTGCGCCGCCTGGAGGCCGTCCTCGACCACCTGGGCAGGTCCCCGCTCGGCCCGGACCGCACCATGGCGAGCGCCGAGCTGGTCCGGCTCGCCGACCACGACGACGTGCTGGTCCGCGACCTGCTCGTGGTCAACCGCTGCTCGGGGTTCCGCCGGTCGGACAAGCACGACGAGCACATGTTCATGCGCTCCGTGCAGGCCTGCGAGATCCTCTTCTTCCTCGTCCGCTGGACCGCGCGCCGCGCCACCGAGGCGATCGGCCGCGACCGCGCCGCGTACGTCCTGCGCCTGAGCCAGTTCGCCTCGGCGGCCGAGCTCCTGAACGTCGTCTTCCACGCGCTGCGGACGCTGACCCCGGAGCTCTTCATGGGCTTCCGGGAGGCGACCGGGAACGCCAGCGCGGTCCAGTCGCTCAACTACCACCTGATGGAGCTGGTGGTGTACGGCTACGACGAACGGAAGACCGAGACCTACGGGCGGTTCGCGCACCTGGCCCCGGTCAGCAGTCCGCTGCTGCGCGGGTTCACGTCCCTGCGGGACGCCGCGGCCGGCGCCGGCGACCCCGACGTCCGCGAGGCGTTCGAGGCGGGCGAGGCGCCGCTGCACGTCTGGCGCGGCCGGCACTACGGATTCGGACGCCGCTATCTCCCGGAGATGACGGGGTCCGGCGGCACCGAGGGTGCCGGTTACCTCAAACGCTTCGTCGGAAAAGCCGGACTGGCCTCCGGTGACCGTATCGACGATGCCGAGCAGTTGCTCACCCGGTTCGCCTTCTGCTGACGGAGGTCACTCGATTCCTATCCCGGCGCCCGAGCGCCGGTGAGTCCCGGCACCTGCCGTGGCTCCAAGCACGCTTCGCCCGCCACTCGTTCAAGGGGTGCTTGTGAACAGAATTCTGCCGAAAGTCTCCGCGGAGAACCTGACCCAATTCGAGACCCTCGCCCTCGCCAGTCCGATGAACCTGGCCGACGGACACGCGCGCCAGCAACTCACGGCCGCGCAGAGCAAGATCGTCTCCGAGCTGCCGGACATGTGGGCCGAGGCCGTCCTGCGCCCGGTGGACGAGATCGAGCGGGAGGCCGCCGAGTCGTTCTTCGGCATGCTCGGCCAGCACGGTCATCCGTTCGCCGCCGGGCGGACGCTGAGCTGCTACTCGTCCTCCGTGGCCATGGAGATCCTCGCCCGCTCGCTGGTCACCACGACCGACGCGGTGGCGCTGATCCACCCCACCTTCGACAACATCCCCGACATCCTGCGCGGGGTCGGCCTGCGGCTCGTGCCGGTCGAGGAGGAGTCGGCCCACGACGAGGACCTGCCGGCCGAGCTGCTCGAACAGGTCGGCTGCGTCTTCATCACGACGCCGAACAACCCGACCGGGCGGGTGATGAGCGAGGACCGGCTGCGCCGGCTCGCCGAGCAGTGCGCCGAGCACGGCGTGGTGCTGGCCCTGGACACCTCGTTCAGGGGCTTCGACCCCGCCGCGCAGTTCGACCACTACGCCGTGCTCGACGCGAGCGGCTGCCGCTGGGTGGTCATCGAGGACACCGGCAAGCTGTGGCCCACGCTCGAACTCAAGATCGGCTGGCTGGTCCGCTCGGCCGATGTGGACCTGCCGATCGAGAAGATCCACTCGGACATCCTGCTCGGCACCTCGCCGCTGGTCCTGCTCCTGGTGAAGCGCTTCGCGGACGACGGGGCGGACGGCGGCCTGGCCGAGCTGCAGCGGACGATCGCCGACCACCGGGCCCTCGTGCGTGCCGCTCTCGACGGCGTGCCCGACATCGCCTTCGTCGACGAACACGCCCGGGCCAGCGTGGAGCGCCTGCACGTGGGCTCGCGGCTGGGCATGGACGTCTGGTCGGCGGTCCGCTCCCAGAGCCTCTACGTGCTGCCCTGCCAGAAGTTCCACTGGGCGAGGCCGCAGGAGGGCGAGCGGATGCTGCGCCTGGCCCTCTCGCGCAACCCGTCCACCCTGCTCGCGGGCGCGCGGGTGCTGCGCTCGGCCCTGCTGGACACGTCGGAGCTGCAGGGCTGATGCTTCGACCGCATACGGCGGTCCCGCCGCTCCCGCACGCCCGCTGGTGGCGTGCGGGGGTGGTGCAGGCCGTCTCCCCGCCCGGCGTCATCGACCTGGAGCCCGGCTACCTCGAACCGGGCCTGCTGCCGGTCGACGAGGTGCGTCCGCTCTACGCGGAGGCCCTCGCCGAGTTCGGCCCCGCCGCGCTCGGTTACGGTGCCAACGCCGGAGCCGAGCCGCTGCGCGCCCTGCTGGCCGCCCGTCACGGCTGCACGGCCGAGGAGGTCATGGTCACCGCCGGCACCTCGCAGGCGCTGGCCCTGTTGTGCACCGTCCTCGGCCGGCCCGGCCGGTCCGTCCTGGTCGAACGCACCTGTTACGACCTGGGCCGGAAGATCATGACCGACCACGGTCTGCGCCTGCGCGAGGTGGACGCGGACGGTGAGGGCGTACGGCCCGAGGCCCTGGACCGGTCCCTGTCCCTGTTCTCGTCCCGGGGCGACGAGGTGGCGTTCGTCTACCTGACGCCGACGTTCCACAACCCGACCGGCACGGTCGCGGGCGAGGCGCGCCGCCGGGAGCTGCTCGCCGTCGCCGCCCGGCACGGCGTGCCGATCGTGGAAGACGACGCGTACGCGGAGTTGGGCCTGGACCGCATCGCCCTGCCGCCCTCGCTCGCCGCGCTGGCCGGACGGCGGGGCGTGATCCGGCTCGGCTCGTTCGCCAAGACACTCGGACCGGGCCTGCGGCTGGGCTGGCTGGAGGCCGAACCGGACCTGATCAGGACGCTGACCGGCCGTGGTCAGCTGGTCAGTGGCGGAGCGCTCAACCATCTGACCTCCCTGGCCGTGACCATGCTCATGGGGGACGGCCGCTACGACCGGCGCCTCTCCTGGCTGCGCGAGGGACTCCGACTGCGACGCGACACCCTCGTGGCGGCCCTGCGGGTCGGCCTGGGCGAGTCGGTGACCGTCGACTGTCCGGCCGGCGGTTTCTTCCTCTGGCTGGACTTCGGCCCGCGACGCGGCGAGGCGTCGTTGCTCGCCGCGGCCGGCCGGGCGGGTGTCGCGGTGGCACCGGGCTCCCGCTACGGCAGCGCGGCCGGCACCCATCTGCGGCTCGCGTACAGCCTCAACTCCCCCGACCGTCTGGCGGAGGCCGCCGCGCGGCTCGTCGCCGCCTGGAGAAACGAGGAGACCCCTCGATGACCAGTTCCGTCCTCAGCCGCCTGCGCGGCTACAGTCTTCCGCTCTCCCCCTCCGGCACCTCGGCCATGTTGACTCCCCCGCCGTGGCACTTCTCCGGCGAGGTCGTCATGGTCGACTACCGCGTGGATCCGGCGGCAGCGGCGGCGTTCCTCCCGCCCGAGCTCGACCTCGGCGCCGACCCGGGGCGGGCCGCCGCGGTCTTCGCGCACTGGCAGTGGTGCTCGGAGCCGGGCACCGAGCTGGCCGATCCGGGCACCAGCCAGTTCGGCGAGTTCCTGATCCTGCTCGGCTGCGAGTACCGCGGCCGCCCCCTGGCCCGGTGCCCGTACGCCTGGGTCGACCAGCCCGTGCCGCTGCTGCGCGGCTGGGTGCAGGGAATGCCGAAGCAGTTCGGCGAACTGCACCAGACCCGGCCGATGCGCGTCGGCAAGGCGGGGCCCCTGGGCTCGGCCGCGGGCACGTACCACGGCACCGCGTCGACCGGAGGCCGCCGGTTCGTCCAGGCCTCGGTGAGCGTGACCGCTCCGGCCGCCGAACCGCCGGCGCTGCACACCGTGCCGCTGGTGCACAGCCGGGTCCAGCCGTCCTGGGTCACCGGGGAGGAGCCTCCCGTCGAGCTGGTGACCTCGACCGTCACGGGGGTCGAGTTCTCCGAGGTGTGGTCGGGCGACGCGCACCTCGAGATGTTCGACGTGCTCGACGCGGACTTCGCCTCGCTGCGACCGGTATCGGTCGGGCGCGGCCATGTCTTCGGATACGCCGAGACCCTCGTCTCCGGCCGGACACTCGCCTGACCCCCCTCCCCAGAAGGACCAGAAGGAGCAGAAGATGACCAATCCGTTCGACGCCCCCGACGCGACCTTCAAGGTGCTGGTCAACGACGAGGGGCAGCATTCGCTCTGGCCCGCCTTCGCCGCCGTTCCCGAGGGTTGGCGGATCGCGCTGGCCGACACGGACCGCGCGACCTGCCTCGCGTACGTCGAGGAGCACTGGACCGACATGCGTCCGAAGAGCCTGGCCGACCGCATGACCGCACGCTGATGGGCGTCGCGACCGTCGGCGGCGTACGGCTGCACTACGACGACATCGCCGGCCCGGCGGGCGGGGAGCCGGTCGTCCTGGTCATGGGCGCGGGCGGTCGCGGGCGGGCGTGGCACCTCCACCAGGTACCGGCGCTCGTCGCGGCCGGCCATCGGGTGATCACGTACGACTCCCGGGGCGTGCCTCCCAGCGACCCCGGCGAGGCGGGTCTGACGGTCGGCGATCTCGCGGCCGACCTGGCGGCGCTCGTCGAGCACCTGGACGCCGGTCCCTGCCGACTGGTGGGGACCTCGCTCGGCGCGCACGTGGTGGAGGAACTGCTGCTGACCCGGCCCGAGTTGGCCACCGCCGCCGTGCTGATGGCCACCCGAGGCCGCAACGACCGACTGCGCGCGGCCGCCGCCCGGGCCGAGATCGAGCTGCTGGACTCCGGCATCACGCTGCCGCGGCGGTACCACGCGGCCCTGCAGGCGATCCAGAACCTGTCCCCGCACACCCTCAACGACGACATCGAGGTGTCCGACTGGCTGTCGGTGTTCGAGCAGTCGCTGTCCACCGGCCCGGGACTGCGGCACCAGCTCGCCATCACGCCGGACCCCGGCCGCCTCGCGGCCTACGCCACGATCACCACGCCGTGTCTGGTCCTGGCCTTCGCCGACGACCTGGTCACACCCCCGCACCTGGTCGCCGAGGTGGCCGAGGCCATCCCCGGCGCCGTCCACCGTCTGATCAACCGCGCGGGCCACTACGGGTATCTGGAGCGGCCGGAGGAGGTGAACCGCCAGATCCTCGATTTCTTCCGCGCCGTTCCGGCCCGCCCCCTCGGAGGTGTCCCACCGGTCGGGTCGGCAGGCCACCCCTTCGCCCGGGCGGGCCGTGCCGCGCCCCACGCCCGGGTCACCAGCCCCTGAACCGTTTCCGACCGAGGAGCCGTCGATGGCCGTCGTGTCCCCGAAGACCGTTGTCGTCGTGCCGACCTACAACGAGCGGGACAACCTGCCCGTGCTGGCCGGTCTGCTCGCGGACCTGCCGGTGCCGAACCTGCATCTGCTCGTGGTCGACGACGACTCGCCCGACGGCACCGGCGAGGTCGCGGACAAGCTCGCCGCCGACGCGCCGGACACCGTCGGCGTGCTGCACCGCCGCACCAAGGACGGACTCGGCCGCGCCTACCTCGCCGGAATGGCCCGTGCGCTGGACGAGGGTGCCGACGTCGTGGTCCAGATGGACGCCGACCTCTCGCACCCGGCCTCGGCGATCCCCGTCATGCTCGACACGCTGCTGACGGAGGACGCCGCCGCCGTGATCGGTTCGCGCTACGTGGCCGGCGGCTCGACCGCCTCCGAGTGGCCCCGGTCCCGCAGGGCGCTGTCGGCCTGGGCCAACGTCTACGTGAACGCGATCCTGCGGCTGGGCCTGAAGGACGCCACCGCCGGGTTCAAGGCATGGCGGGCCGAGACACTGCGCGCGCTCGACCTGGACTCCGTGCACAGCAACGGGTACTCCTTCCAGGTCGAGATGAACCACCGGGCCGTCAGGCGGGGGTTCACCCTCCTCGAAGTGCCGATCCACTTCGAGGAGCGCGGGCAGGGCACGTCGAAGATGGATCTGGGGGTACAGCTCGAATCCGCCCTCACCCCGTGGAGGCTGCGCTTCGGCGGCGGGCAGGGCCGGGACCTCACGGTCCGAGGTCACGTCCGAGGCGGTCGGGAGGAGGGTGGGAGCGGCGGGCCCGCGCGGGTCAGTCCGAGGTGACCGGCAGCACGTCGGGCGAGAGGGCGCCCGCCCGGGCGGAGGCCGAGGTGGCCCGGCGGCGGTGGTGGCGGCGGCAGAGGACCTCGTAGCCGATCTCCTCTGCCGGACGGTTCACGTCCCCGACGACGACCTGCTCGCCCTCGACGACCATCTCGCCGCCCACCGTGCGGGCGTTGTGCGTGGCGCGGGCACCGCACCAGCACAGCGCCTCGACCTGGAGCTGCTCGATCCGGTCCGCCAGCTCGATCAGCCGCTGCGAGCCCGGGAACAGCTTCGTGCGGAAGTCCGTCGTGATCCCGAAGGCGAAGACGTCCAGGTCGAGGTCGTCGACGATGCGGGCGAGCTGGTCGATCTGCTCCGGGGCGAGGAACTGGGCCTCGTCCACGATCACGTAGTCGGCCTTGCCGCCCTGGGAGAGCTGGGTGACCAGGTACGCGTACAGGTCCATGTCCCGCGGTGCCTCGACCGCCTCCGTCACCAGGCCGAGCCGGGAGGACAGCTTGCCCTCGCCCGCCCGGTCGTCGCGGGTGAAGATCACGCCCTGAAGCCCCCGCGCATCGCGGTTGTGGGCGATCTGGAGCGCCAGGGTGCTCTTCCCGCAGTCCATGGTTCCGGAGAAGAAGACCAGCTCGGGCATGACGGAACAGGGACCTTTCGGGTCGTGGGAGTGGGGGCGGCGATCAGGAGCGGACTTCGAGCAGCGGGACGAGCTGCTCCGCGGGGGTCATGGACCCGTGCATGCCAACCATCGCGGACTCGTTGGGCTCGTTGACGGAGGCGGTGATCGCCACGTCGTCGTGGGCCGCGACGACGACGTCGCCGATCCGGCCGTACACCCGATCGTCGATCTCGGCACCGAACCAGCCGAGGGAGATGGCCTCGTCCCGGCTCGCCACCCAGAACTGCTCGCCGACGACCTCGCGCCAGCAGGTGAGGACGTCCGTCTCGGCGCCGGGCACGGCGTAGACGTGGCGGGCCCGTCCCTCGCCGCCGAGGAGGGCGACGCCCGCGCTCAGCTCCCAGTCCTCGTCGAAGTCGATGCGGTGCTGCTCGTCGAAGGGGATGTCGACCATGCCGTGGTCGGCCGTGACGTACAGGGCCGAGCGCGGCGGCAGCTGCTCGGCGAGCCGCTGCACGAGCCGGTCGACGAACATCAGCTGGCCGCGCCAGGCGTCGGAGTCGATGCCGAAGCGGTGGCCCGCGCCGTCGAGTTCGCTGTAGTACGTGTAGACCAGCGAGCGGTCGCCGGCGGCGAGCTGCTCGGCGGCGAAGTCCATGCGCTCCTCGCCGGAGAGCCGCCCGTGAAACGTTCCGCCACTGAGCGCGACCTTGGTGAGCGGGGTCTGCTCGAAGATCGGGGACGACACCTGGGCGGTGTGGATCCCGGCCTCGTGGGCGAACTGGAAGACGGTGGGGTACGGCTGCCAGACCTGCGGCGCGGTCCACGGCTTCCAGCGCAGCTGGTTCATCAGCTCGCCGGTCTCCGGGTTGCGCACGGTGTAGCCGGACAGTCCGTGCGTCCCGGGGTGGCTGCCGGTGCCCACGGAGGCGAGCGAGGTCGCGGTGGTGGCGGGGAAGCCGGCGGTGATCGGGCGGCCCGTGCCGCCCCGCGAGGAGCCGAGGAGCGAGGTCAGGTACGGGGCCTCGTCCGGATGCGCCTTGATCTGCTCCCAGCCGAGTCCGTCGATCAGGAAGACGCAGTTCCGGTCGGCCGGGGCCAGCTCCGCGATCCGCGCCTCGAAACCGGGCACGTCCTGGCCCGCCACGAGCGTCGGCAGCAGGTCGCCGAGCGAGCCGGAGGCGTACTCGGGCACCGGCGCGGTCTCCGGGGCGAGCGGGACCGGGTCGTCGGGCCAGCCGTGGGTCACGGCGGTGGGCTGGACCATCAGCGGGTGGGCGCGGCGGTCGCCGCGATGGCTTCGGAGAGGGCCTGGGCGAACGCGAGGGTCTGCCGGACGGTGTCCGGGCCGTCGCCGGCGTCGCTCACGCGCAGGCTGAGGTCGTCGGCGGTGGCGTTGCCGGTGTAGCCGTGGTCGGCGTCGCAGTTGGGGTCGCCGCAGGCGGCGGGCTCCAGGTCGATGCGGGAGACGGCGCCCCAGCCGATGGTGAGGACCACCTCGCGGGGCAGCGTGCCCGGGGTGTACGACTCGGGGTTGGCGACGACGCGGCTGACGACGACCGACGAGATCCGGTCGAGCTTCACGGACTCGGTGGAGGTGGTGGCGTACGGCGTCGGGGAGCTCGTGTCGGCGGACTGCTCGTCGGTGTGGCTGACGATGAAGCGGTGCGGCGTCAGGACGAGGACGGTGACGTGGCGCCGGACCTCGTTCGCGTCGAAGGTGGTCTCCTGGTGGACCACGTACGACGCGATGGCCTCGCCGCCGACGGCGGCCTCCACCGCCTCGGCCACGAGGGCCGGGTAGTAGCCGCTGCGCTCGATCGCCGCGCGCAGCCCCTGGGTCGTCGTACCGCTCTTTGCCATGGACTCCATCCTACGGGGCCGAGGGGCCCCCTCAGGCCCGTCCACGACGGGGCGGGCCCCGCGGACCTCAGTAACGGGGCAGGCTCCGCGGCCCGAGGTCGGTGCGGGGCGCGGGCGGGGCCAGCCGGACGGTCGCGCCGAGGACGGAGAGTCCGCGGGGCGCCACGACCACCGGCTCCAGGGAGACCGCGACCACCTCGGGGTGGTCGTCGACGAGCCGGGAGACCCTCAGCAGCAGCTCTTCCAGAGCCGGGGTGTCGACCGGGGCGGAGCCGCGCCAGCCGAAGAGCAGCGGGGCGGTGCGGAGGGAACGGACGAGCTCGGCGGCGTCCCGGTCGGTGGCCGGAACCAGCCGGTGGGCCGTGTCGCCGAGCAGCTCCGAGGCCGCGCCCGAGAGGCCGAAGGAGAGGACGGCGCCGACGGCCGGGTCGATCGCCGAGCGCACGACGGTGTCGACGCCCCGGGGCACCATCGCCTGGACGACCGGCTGGAGCTCCTCCGGCTTGCCGAGCACCTCGGTCAGCTCGGCGTAGGCCGTGCGCAGCTGCCCCTCGGTGGCGAGGTCCAGCCGGACGCCCCCGAGGTCGGGGCGGTGGCGGAGGTGGGGGGCGGTCGTCTTGAGCGCGACGGGGTAGCCGAGCCGGGCGGCGGCCGCGACGGCGGCGTCGGGCCCGGGCGCGGGGAGGGTCGGCAGGACGGTGATGCCGTACCGGGCGAGCAGCGCCCCGGCCTCCTCGGTGTCGAGGGTCACACCGCGGGCGTCCACCTCGTCGGCGCCGAGGACCCCCTCGATGAGCGCGGCGGCCCCGGCCTCGTCGATGTCCTCGTACTCGGGCACCCGCCCGGGATCGGCGGCCTGCCGTCGCCACTGCCCGTACCGCACGGCCTCGGCGAGGGCCCGCACGGCCCGCTCGGCGGCGGGGTAGGCGGGGATGGTGGCCCCCGAGGGGGCGTCGGGCCGCGTCGGGGTGGTGCCCGTGGCCGCCTCGGGACGCGGCGAGGACGCCGGGCCGGCCCCGGAACCGGGACCTCCCGCTCCCACCGGACCGGCGGGGGGCGCTTCGGGGCGGGCCCCCACCGGAGCACCGCCGGAACGGTTCTCCGGGGTGAGGGCCCCGCGCCCCGCCGCCGTCGGCCGGGTGCTCGTCGCCACCGCGAGGGCCTCCGCGAGGCCGCCCATCTCGACGTGGACGACGACGACCGGCTTCGTCGGCGCGGGGGCGGAGGCGACGGCCTCGCGGAGGGCGGCCGCGAGCACCTCGCCGTCGCCGAACTCGGTGGCCCCGTCCTCGCCCACCCAGGGGATCGCGTTGACGACGACCGCGTCGGACGTCTCGTCGGCGAGCGCCGCCGCGAGCGCGTCCCGGAAGTCCGCCGGGACCGCCGCCGTCGTGAGGTCGAGCGGCCGCAGCGGGCGCAGCCCCTCGGTCAGGCAGGCGTCGTACGTGAGGAGGCCGAGCGACTCGGAGTTGCCGAGGATCGCGACCCTGGGTCCGGCGGGCAGCGGCTGGGCGGCGAGGAGCAGTCCTGCGTCGACGAGTTCGGTGACGGTGTCGACGCGGATGACCCCGGCCTGGCGGAGCAGGGCGGAGACCGTGGCGTGCGGGATGCGGGTGACCGGCACCCGGTGGCCGGGCGGGGCGCTGCCGCTGTGCCGGGCGCCCTTGACGACCACGACCGGCTTGACGGCGGCGGTGCGGCGGGCGAGCCGGGTGAACTTCCGCGGATTGCCGATCGACTCCAGGTAGAGGAGGACGACGTCGGTGCCGGGGTCGTCGTACCAGTGCTGGAGGAAGTCGTTGCCGGAGACGTCGGCGCGGTTGCCGGCCGAGATGAAGGAGGAGAGCCCCGCGCCGCGCCGGTGCAGTCCGGCGAGGAGGGCGATCCCGATGGCGCCGGACTGGGTGAAGAGCCCGATCCGCCCGGCGGCCGGCATCTGTGGGGCGAGGGAGGCGTTGAGCCGGACGTCGGCGGCGGTGTTGATGATCCCGAAGGCGTTGGGGCCGATGATCCGCATGCCGTACGAGCGGGCCTGCCGTACGAGCTCGCGCTGGCGCTCGCGGCCGGCGGCCCCGCTCTCGGCGTATCCGGCGGAGAGCACGACGAGGCCGCGCACTCCGTGTTCGCCGCAGTCCGCGACGGCCTCGGGCACCCGCTCGGCGGGGACGGCGACGACGGCCAGGTCCACCGGTTCGCCGATGGCGCCGACGGAGGGGTGGGCGGGGACGCCGTCGAGCTCGGTCTCTCCGGTGAGCGCGGCGTTCACCGCGTACACCCGTCCCGTGAAGCCGGCGCCGAGGAGGTTGCGGAGCACGGTCCGGCCGACGCCGCCGGGTGCGCGTCCGGCGCCGACGACGGCCACGGACCGGGGGGTGAGGAGGCGCTGCACGGAGCGCGCCTCGGCGCGCTGCTCCCGCGCGCGCTGGACGGCGAGGGAGCGGTCGGTCGGTTCGAGGTCGAGGTGGAGGCGGACGGAGCCGTCCTCGAAGCTGCGCTTCTGGGTGTAGCCCGCGTCGGTGAAGACCTTGATCATCTTGGTGTTGGCGGGGAGCACCTCGGCGGCGAAGCGCCGGATGTCCCGCTCGCGCGCGACCGCCGCGATGTGTTCGAGGAGGGCGGAGGCGACGCCCCTCCCCTGGTGCGCGTCCTGGACCAGGAAGGCGACCTCGGCCTCGTCGGCGGGGGCCGAGGCGGGCAGCCCCCGCTCGTCGATGCGGTCGTAGCGGACGGTGGCGATGAACTCGCCGCCGACGGTCGCCGCGAGCCCGACCCGGTCCACGAAGTCGTGGTGGGTGAAGCGGTGCACGTCCTTGGCGGACAGGCGCGGGTAGGGGGCGAAGAAGCGGTAGTACTTCGACTCGTCCGAGACCTGCTCGTAGAAGCTGACGAGCCGGTCGGCGTCGTCGGCCGTGATGGGCCTGATGCGCGCGGTGCCGCCGTCGCGGAGCACCACGTCCGCCTCCCAGTGGTCGGGGTAGGCGTGCTCCGGCGGCGCCGGGGGTGCCGGTGGTTCCGCCGCTTCCGACTGCTCCGACGCGCTCTGCATGGGGTCAGCCTACGACCGCGACACGACTGCGGCACCGGTCGCGGCGCGGGGGTGCGCGATGCAAGGTGTTGCAAGGTAGGGAGGGCCGAAGGGCGGTCCGGTCCGGGCCGGAGGTCGGCGTGAGCACCGCGCAACCCGTGAGAGACTGGTCTAGACAACCCGCTTGAGACTTGAAGGGCAACACCATGGCTGAGCGCCGCGTCAACGTCGGCTGGGCCGAGGGCCTGCACGCCCGCCCCGCGTCCATCTTCGTCCGTGCCGCCACGGCTTCCGGCGTGCCGGTGACGATCGCCAAGTCCGACGGCACCCCCGTGAACGCCGCCTCCATGCTCGCGGTGCTCGGTCTGGGCGCGCAGGGCGGCGAGGAGATCGTTCTCGCTTCGGAGGCCGACGGCGCCGAGGCCGCCCTCGACCGCCTGGCGAAGCTGGTCGCCGAGGGCCTGGACGAGCTGCCCGAGACCGTCTGACCCCGGTCCCCCGCACGACGAATGGCCGTGGCCGCCGGAATTCCGGCGGCCACGGCCATTCGCTTTCCCCGGGCCCTGTCCACCAATAGAGAGACCCGTAACAGAGAGACCCGTTTCCAGGCAGCGCGAAATACCGGGCCCGAATGCCTTCTCTTTGTATACGGCGCGCGTGTTAATTCCGGGCACTCGTCGTGTTGACGGCATGTTGCGAGACCCTCACACGGCCGCGCTCCGGATTTTTCAATCGGTACAGCGGCAGTGAACGCTCCGCGTGCAGCGCGGTCAGCGCCCGCGCCCGCTCGGCGTCGCCGCGCGCCACGGCGTCCACGATCGCGCCGTGCTCGGCCCAGGCCTCGACCGGCTGGGCGGGCTGCTCCACGACGTGCGTCCAGGCGATCTTGTGCCGCAGCTGGGTGAGCAGCGCCGTGAGGGCCGGGCTCCCGGAGGCCTGCGCCAGGGTCTCGTGGAACCATCCGCCGAGCGAGCGCAGGTCCTCGCCCTGACCGCGCCTGGCCCGCTCCTGCCCCAGCCTGACCAGGCCGCGCAGCACCTTGAGGTGCGACTCGGTGCGCCGCTGCGCGGCCCGGGCGGCGCCCAGCGGTTCGAGCAGCGCCCGCATGTCGAGGAGATCGGCGGCCTCCTGCTCGGTCGGCTCGGCGACCTGGGCGCCCGCGTGGCGGCGGGTGACGACGAAGCCCTCGGACTCCAGGGTGCGCAGCGCCTCGCGGACCGGGACCCGGGAGACCCCGTACCGGCGGGCGAGCTGCTCCTCGGTCAGCCGAGCACCCCGCTCGAACACGCCGGAGACGATGTCGTCCCGGATCGCCGTGCATACCGACTGCGCGGGAATGCGCATGTCCGACCTCCGCCTTGGTGCGCGCGAGACAATTCGAGCGGCGCCTGTTCTGCGCCGATCTTCGACTCTATTGCAGCACGCCGGAATTTCCGATGCCCCGGCGGAATCCATGGGTGTCTTCCGGTCAGCGAAAAGCCCCGGCTCAGTACGAGCCGGGGCTTTTGCGACGCGGTGCGCGGCGTGGCGGGACGGGGTCAGACGTTGACGCCGCGGGCGCGGAGGTACGTGATCGGGTTGATGTCCGAGCCGTACTCGGGGCTCGTGCGCGCCTCGAAGTGGAGGTGCGGGCCGGTGGAGTTGCCGGTCGAACCCGAGATGCCTATCTGCTGGCCCGGCTCGACGGTCTGGCCGACGTAGACCTCGATGGAGGAGAGGTGCCCGTACTGGGTGTACGTGCCGTCGTTCATCCGGATGACGATGTTGTTGCCGTACGCGCCGCCCCAGCCGGCCTCGACGACGGTGCCGGAGCCGACGGAGACGACCCGGGTGCCGTAGGCGGCGTGGAAGTCGATGCCGGAGTGGCTGCCGGAGGACCAGAGCGAGCCGCCGGTCTTGTAGCCGGTGGAGACGTACGAGCCGGCGACGGGGAGCTGGAAGGAGGCCAGGCGGCGGCGCTCGGCCTCGCGGGCGGCGCGCTCGTGCTCCAGGCGGATCTCCTTGGCGCGGGCCTCGGCCTTGCGCTTCGCCTCGGCCTTGGCCTTCGCCTTGGCGATGGCCTCGACGGCCTCCTGCTCCTGGGCGGCGGCCTGGGCGTTGATCCGGTCGACGAGGGAGTCCTCGGTGATCACCTGGGTGAGACCGGTGTCCTCGACGGAGCGGTTGTCCGTGTCGGCGGCGAGCGCCGGGGAGGCGAGGGTTCCGATGACGCCGGTGGTGGCGAGCGTCGCGGCGCCGGCGATGCCCACGCTGCGGCGCGCCATCCGGCTCGGAGCACGATGCTTCCCGGTGGCACGGGTGAACGCCATGTAAGGGCTGATCCTTTCCTTCCCTCTCGCCTACCGGGTTAGCTGACGGGTTCGGAGCAGGAAGGTCTCCTACGAGCCCCTCCGTACGAGACGAAGGCGCCCGATTCACCCCAGGGACTGCGTGTGGGTCCCCGGCTCCCCAGGCTCGCGCCTGACGGGGACTCGGCGATGACTGTCCGATGCCGCGGCTGCGGCACGT
This sequence comes from Streptomyces sp. TLI_105, assembly GCF_900105415.1. Lineage (GTDB taxonomy): Bacteria > Actinomycetota > Actinomycetes > Streptomycetales > Streptomycetaceae > Streptomyces. The sequence continues at coordinate 2,161,214 of NZ_FNSM01000001.1, forward strand.
GCAACTGACGAACAGCCGCCCCGACGCTATGCGGATCGTCTTTCAATCACCAACCGGACAGGACTTTTGTAAGACATGCCACAGGGCAAACGATCACCCTTGATCCCAATACGGACATAGGGGAGGACCCCGACGAACTATGCCGCCGAGGCCCTCCCGTTGTCGTCCCGGAGCCGGAATCAGCCCGTCACGACGGTCACTTCACCGATGCCGAGCGCGCGCACCGGCTCCGCGATCTGCGCCGCGTCGCCGACGAGCACGGTGACGAGCCGGTCCACCGGGAAGGCGCTGACGACGGCGGCCGTCGCCTCGACGGTGCCGGTCTCGGCCAGGCGCGCGTACAACTGGGCCTGGAAGTCGTCCGGGAGGTGCTGCTCGACCTGGTCGGCGAGCGTCCCGGCGACCGAGGCGGCCGTCTCGTACTTGAGGGGCGCCACCCCGACGAGGTTCTGCACGGCCGTCTCGCGCTCCGCGTCGGTGAGGCCCTCGGCGGCGAGGGTGCGCAGCACCTTCCACAGGTCCTCGAGAGCCGGGCCGGTGTTGGGGGTGTCGACGGATCCGCTGATGGCGAGCATCGCGGCGCCGTTCCCCTCGGCGTCCGAGCGGAGCACCTGGCCGAAGGCCCGCACGCCGTACGTGTAGCCCTTCTCCTCGCGCAGGACCCGGTCCAGACGCGAGGTCAGGGTGCCGCCGAGGCAGTACGTGCCGAGGACCTGGGCCGCCCAGACGCGGTCGTGCCGGTCGGGGCCGATCCGGCCGATCAGCAGCTGCGTCTGGACGGCGCCGGGGCGGTCCACGATGACGACCCGTCCGGTGTCGTCGGCGGTGATCGGCGGCATCGGGAGCGGCTCGGCCGGCTCACCGGTCCAGGCACCCAGCGTCTCGGCGAGGACCTTGTCGAGGTCGACCCCGGTCAGGTCGCCGACGACCACCGCGGTGGCCGTGCCCGGCCGGACGTACGCGTCGAAGAAGGCGCGGACGGCGGCGGCGTCGATCGCGGTGACGGTCTCCTCGGTGCCCTGGCGCGGCCGGGACATCCGGGACTCCGCCGGGAACAGCTCCTTGGAGAGCTGCTTGGCCGCGCGGCGCGCCGGGTTGGCCGTCTCGTGCGGGATCTCGTCGAGACGGTTGCGCACCAGGCGCTCGATCTCGGTCTCCAGGAACGCCGGGGCGATCAGGGCCTCGGCGAGCAGACCGAGCGCCTTGGGCAGCCGGGAGACGGGGACCTCCAGGGAGACCCGTACGCCCGGGTGGTCGGCGTGCGCGTCGAGCGTGGCGCCGCAGCGCTCCAGCTCGGCCGCGAACTCCTCGGCGCTGTGCTGGTCGGTGCCCTCGGAGAGCGCGCGGGCCATGATGGTGGCGACACCGTCGAGACCGGCGGGCTCGGCGTCCAGCGGGGCCGGCAGGAAGATCTCCACGGCGACGACCTGCTGGCCGGGACGGTGGCTGGTGAGCACGGTCAGACCGTTGTCCAGCTTCCCGCGGTCCGGGGCCGGGAAGGCCCACGGCCTGGCGGCGCCCGGCTGGGGCTGCGGATGGAAGTCCATGCTCGTCAAAGACACGGCAGCGTCGGTCACTGGTCCGCTCCCTCTTCCTCGTCGCCGTTCTCGCTCTGCTCGGTCGCCAGGGGCTCGTAGACGAGCACCGCGCGGTTGTCGGGACGCAGCTTGGCCGCGGCGACCGCCCGCACCTCCTCGGCGGTGACCTCCAGGACGCGGTCGACGGCGGTCAGGGCGAGCTGCGGGTCGCCGAACAGCACGGCGAACCGGCACAGTTCGTCGGCGCGGCCGGCGACGGTCCCGAGCCGGTCCAGCCACTCGCGCTCCAACTGGGCCTGCGCGCGCTCCATCTCCTCGGGCGTGGGGCCCTCCTCTGCGAACCGGGCCAGCTCCTCGTCGACGGCCGCCTCGATCTGCGGGACCTCGACGCCCCCGGAGGTCTTGACGTCCAGCCAGCCCAGCGAGGGCGCCCCGGCGAGCCGCAGCAGGCCGAAGCCGGCGGCGACGGCCGTACGGTCACGGCGGACCAGGCGGTTGTGCAGGCGGGAGGACTCCCCGCCGCCCAGGACCGTCAGGGCCAGGTCGGCGGCGTCGCACGCGCGCGTGCCGTCGTGCGGCAGCCGGTAGGCGGCCATCAGCGCGCGCGCCGGGACCTCCTCCTCGACGACCTCGCGCAGCTGCTCGCCGATGACCTCGGGCAGGTCGCCGGAGCGCGGCTCGGGCTTGCCGTCATGGGCGGGGATCGAACCGAAGTACTTCTCGACCCACGCGAGCGTCTGCACCGGGTCGATGTCGCCGACGACGGACAGCACCGCGTTGTTCGGGGCGTAGTACGTGCGGAAGAAGTTCCGCGCGTCCTCCAGGGTGGCCGCGTCCAGGTCGGCCATGGAGCCGATCGGCGTGTGGTGGTAGGGGTGGCCCTCCGGGTAGGCGAGGGCGGTCAGCCTCTCGAAGGCCGTGCCGTACGGCACGTTGTCGTAGCGCTGGCGGCGCTCGTTCTTGACGACGTCCCGCTGGTTCTCCATGGACTCGTCGTCCAGGGCGGCGAGCAGCGAGCCCATGCGGTCGGCCTCCAGCCAGAGCGCGAGCTCCAGCTGGTGCGTGGGCATGGTCTCGAAGTAGTTGGTGCGCTCGAAGCTCGTCGTGCCGTTGAGCGAGCCGCCGGCGCCCTGCACCAGCTCGAAGTGGCCGTTCCCGTGCACCTGCTTCGACCCCTGGAACATCAGGTGCTCGAAGAGGTGGGCGAGGCCCGTGCGGCCCTTGACCTCGTGACGCGAGCCGACGTCGTACCAGAGGCAGACCGCGGCGACCGGGGTCAGGTGGTCCTCGGAGAGCACCACGCGCAGGCCGTTCGCCAACCGGTGCTCGGTCGCTGTCAGGCCGCCGGAGCCGGCCTCGGCCGTGGCCGTGTGACCCATGGGCATGTACGTCCCTTCGATCGCGATGTGAAAAAGTCCTGCCACTGTATGCAAGCGCGCCGACACCTGGCGAAGTTCCCGACCCTTCGTGATGTCCCTCTTCCGGGTCGCGGTCGGCGTTGTCGGTGGCACGGTCCACAATGGTCCGCGTCAGATCAACCATGTTGGTGAAGGAGCCGCAGCCGCGATGGCCCGCCGCAGCACGAAGACACCGCCGCCGGACGACGCGTTCGAGGAGCGAATCCTCGACATCGACGTCGTCGACGAGATGCAGGGCTCCTTCCTCGAGTACGCGTACTCGGTGATCTACTCGCGTGCCCTCCCCGATGCCCGCGACGGCATGAAGCCCGTCCAGCGCCGCATCGTCTACCAGATGGGCGAGATGGGGCTCCGCCCCGACCGCGGCTTCGTCAAGTGCGCCCGTGTCGTCGGCGAGGTGATGGGCAAGCTCCACCCGCACGGCGACGCGTCGATCTACGACGCGATGGTCCGCATGGCGCAGCCCTTCTCCATGCGTCTCCCCCTCGTCGACGGCCACGGGAACTTCGGCTCCCTGGGCAACGACGACCCGCCGGCCGCCATGCGGTACACCGAGTCGCGGATGGCCCCGGCCGCGCTCCTCATGACCGAGTCCATCGACGAGGACACGGTCGACTTCGCGCCGAACTACGACGGCCAGGAGCGGGAGCCGGTGGCGCTCCCCGCCGCCTACCCGAACCTGCTGGTCAACGGCGCGTCCGGGATCGCGGTCGGCATGGCGACGAACATGCCCCCGCACAACCTCGGCGAGGTCGTCGCGGCCGCCCGCCACCTGATCCGCCACCCGAACGCCGACCTCGAGACGCTGATGCGCTTCGTGCCCGGCCCCGACCTGCCGACCGGCGGCCGGATCGTCGGCCTCTCCGGCATCAAGGACGCGTACGAGTCGGGCCGCGGCTCCTTCAAGATCCGCGCCACCGCGACCGTGGAGACCGTGACGGCGCGCCGCAAGGGCATCGTCGTGACCGAGCTGCCCTTCACGGTGGGCCCCGAGAAGGTCGTCTCCAAGATCAAGGACCTGGTCGGCTCCAAGAAGCTCCAGGGCATCGCGGACGTCAAGGACCTCACCGACCGCAGCCACGGCCTGCGTCTGGTCATCGAGATCAAGAACGGCTTCGTGCCCGAGGCGGTCCTGGAGCAGCTCTACAAGCTGACGCCGATGGAGGAGTCCTTCGGCATCAACAACGTGGCGCTGGTCGACGGACAGCCGCTGACCCTCGGCCTCAAGGAGCTCCTGGAGGTCTACCTCGACCACCGCTTCGAGGTGGTCCGGCGCCGCTCCGAGTTCCGCCGTACCAAGAAGCGCGACCGGCTCCACCTGGTCGAGGGCCTCCTCGTCGCACTGCTCGACATCGACGAGGTCATCCGGCTCATCCGGGAGAGCGAGAACTCCGCCCAGGCCAAGGAGCGCCTGATGGAGCGCTTCTCGCTGAGCGAGATCCAGACGCAGTACATCCTGGACACCCCGCTGCGCCGCCTCACCAAGTTCGACCGCATCGAGCTGGAGACCGAGCGCGACCGCCTCAACGGCGAGATCGACGAGCTGACCGGGATCCTCGACTCCGACGCGGAGCTGCGCAAGCTGGTCTCGGCGGAGCTGGCGGCCGTCGCCAAGAAGTTCGCCACGGACCGGCGGACGGTCCTCCTGGAGTCGGCGGGCGCGCCCGTCACGGCCGTGTCCCTGGAGGTCGCGGACGACCCGTGCCGCGTGCTGCTCTCCTCTACGGGCCTGCTGGCCCGGACGGTGACCGAGCACCTCCCGCCCGCGGAGGACGGCAAGCGGTCCAAGCACGACGTGATCGTCTCGGCGGTCGCGGCCACCCAGCGCGGTGACGTCGGCGTGGTGACCTCGGCCGGCCGGCTGCTGCGCCTCCCGGTGATCGACCTGCCGCAGCTCCCGGACACCGCGAGCACCCCGAACCTGGCGGGCGGCGCACCGCTGTCGGAGTTCCTCTCCCTGGAGGCGGACGAGACGGTGGTCTGCCTGACCACCCTTGAGGAGTCCTCACCGGGCCTCGCCCTCGGCACGCTGCAGGGCGTGGTGAAGCGCGTGGTTCCGGACTACCCGGCGAACAAGGACGAGCTGGAGGTCATCACCCTCAAGGACGGTGACCGGATCGTCGGCGCGACGGAGCTGCGGACGGGCGAGGAGGACCTGGTCTTCATCACCTCCGACGCCCAGCTGCTGCGCTACCAGGCCTCACAGGTGCGGCCCCAGGGCCGCCCGGCGGGCGGCATGGCGGGCATCAAGCTCACCGCGGGCGCCGAGGTGATCTCGTTCACGGCCGTCGACCCGGCGGCCGATGCCGTGGTCTTCACCGTCGCGGGCTCCACGGGCACCCTGGACTCCTCGACGGGCACGTCGGCGAAGCTGACCCCCTTCGACCAGTACCCGCGCAAGGGCCGCGCCACCGGCGGCGTCCGCTGCCAGCGCTTCCTGAAGGGCGAGGACGTCCTGACCTTCGCCTGGGCGGGCGCCACCCCGGCCCGCGCCGCCCAGAAGACCGGCACCCCGGTGGAACTGCCCGAGGCGGACCCCCGCCGCGACGGCTCGGGCACGCCACTGGCGAAGCCGGTGGACGTGGTGGCCGGCCCGGCGAGCTAGCCGGTCTCCGGGTTCCGTTTCGTACGCCCCCCGTTCCGCGCCGTCGCGCGGGGCGGGGGGCGTCGTCGTGTCACGCGCCGGGCGCGTAGGTCGCCTGGATCCCGGCGACGATCAGGCGCAGTCCCTCTTCGAAGCGGCTGTCGTAGTCGGTGAAGATCTCCGCCCCGGCGGCGGCCGCGAGCGGGAAGTCGGCGAGGCGTTCCGCGCGCTGGTCGACGTCGAAGCCCTCACGGGTCTGTCCGGGCGCCTCTTCGGTGCCCTGTTCCTCGGTGACGAAGCCGAGCGTGTACATGTACGCGGTGGTGCTGGCCCGCACCGCGTCGCGCAGCGAGAAACCCGCGTCGACGAGGGCGCCGAGCTGCTCCTCCATGTCGGCGGCGTGGTCGGTGCCGGTGAAGCGGGCGCCGCTGTAGACCTTGGCGCCGTCGCGGTAGCGCAGCAGCCCCGCGCGCAGGCCCCGGTTGACCGCCAGGATCCGCTCCTGCCAGCTCACGTCACCGGGCGGCCGGGCCGCGGGGTCGGCGACCATCTGCCGGTACATCACGGTCGCCATCTCGTCGAGCAGCGCCTGCTTGTTCTTGAAGTGCCAGTAGAGCGCGGGCGCCTGGACATGCAGCTCCTGGGCGATGGCGCGCAGTGTGAGTCCTTCGAGACCGCGCTCGTTCAGCAGGCGCAGGGCGGTCTCCGCCACCGTCTCGGGTTGCAGCCGGGTCGTCTTCTTGGTCACCACCCCGTCACGTTATCCCCTTGACAACTTAACGGCGTTAAGGGGATGCTCGACCCATCGGAATTTAACGGCGTTAAGGAAGCGGGGGCAGGGACGTGAGCACGGACATGGACACGGATGTCGTCATCGTCGGAGCGGGGCCCACGGGACTGGTGCTCGCCATCGACCTGGCCCGCCGGGGCGTGCGCGCCCTCCTGGTCGAGAAGGCCGACCGTCTCTTCCTCGGCTCGCGGGGCAAGGGGATCCAGCCGCGCAGCCAGGAGGTGTTCGACGACCTCGGCGCGCTGCCCGCGATCCGGGCGGCGGGGTCGCCCTATCCGCGGATGCTCGGCTGGGAGGGCGCCGAGCGTCAGGGCGAATGGGACATGGTGGAGCGCTCCGAGCCGACCGAGCAGGTCCCGTACGCCGAGGTGCTGCTGATCCCACAGTCCCGCACTCAGGAGGTGCTGTACGAGCGCCTGGTGGAGCTCGGCGGCGACGTCCTCTTCGGCACCGCCCTGACGGGGCTGCGCCAGTCCGAGGAGGGGGTCGTGGCGGAGCTCTCCACCGGCGAGACGGTGCGGGCGTCCTATCTGGTGGCGTCCGACGGCGGGCGCTCCACCGTCCGCAAGGCGCTCGGCATCGGTATGACGGGCGAGACGGTCGACCCCCGTCCGATGCTCGTCGCGGACGTCCGCCTCTCCCCCGACGCGATCGTCGACCGCGGCAACTGGCACATCTGGCCCAAGGCTCCGGGCGGCGGCGTGGCGCTGTGCCCGCTGCCCGGGGGTGACCAGTTCCAGCTGATCGCCGCGTTCGAGGACGAGGCGGCGGTCGAGGACACCACGCCCGAAGCGGTACGCGCGCTCGTCGCCGCCCGGACCCCTCTGACCGGGGCGGACATCGTCGAGGTGGTGTGGGCCTCCGGCTTCCGCGCACGGGCCGCGATGGCGGACCGGTTCCGCGACGGCCGGGTCTTCCTCGCGGGCGACGCGGCCCACGTGCACTCCCCCGCGGGGGGCCAGGGCCTCAACACCAGCGTCCAGGACGCGTACAACCTCGGCTGGAAGCTCGGCCAGGTGCTGCGGCACGGCGCCCCGCCCGCACTGCTCGACTCGTACGAGGCCGAGCGGCAGTCGATCGCGGCCGACGTCCTCGGCATCAGCACCCGCATCCACCGGGCCGGCGCCGGAGGCGAGAGCACCCAGCGCGGCGCGGAGGTCCAGCAGCTCGGCCTCGGATACCGGGACTCGACACTCTCCGTGGAGACCCGCGACGGGCTCGCCGACGACGCGCTCCGCGCCGGCGACCGCGCTCCCGACGGTCCGTGCGGCGAGGGCCGGCTCTTCGACCTGTTCCGGGGGCCGCACTTCACGCTGCTGGGGGTCGGCGTCCCGCTTCCGGTGTCGGTGCCGGAGCAGCTGCGCACGGCCCGTCTCGCCGCGTACGAGCCGTACGGCACGGGGCTCTTCCTGATACGTCCCGACGGCTACGTGGGCTGGGCCGGAGCCACCGCCGACGGCCTCGACGACTACCTCACGACGGTCGGCGGCGGTCGTCCGGAGAGCGCCGGGGCTCTCGTCCCGGCCGACGCGTAACGCTCCGGTACGGCCCCGTCTGCCCCACACGGGCGAGACGGACCGCACCGCGGGGTACGGCCTAGCCGATCCGGTCCGCCTCGGCCTCCGTCTCCGGCTCGTCCTCGCTGCCGGACACATACCGCAGGACGCCCCACATGGCGTGCTCGTCCGGGACGTCCTGCGGGCCGTTCAGCTCGCAGGAGGCGAGCTCCTTGCGCAGGGCGGGCGTGTCGATGCCGGAGCCGATCAGGACGAGCTGGGTGAGGCGTTCCTCGCCGGCGGGCCAGGGCTCGGGGTAGAAGCGCAGGAAGCGGCCGACCGCGTGCACGACATAGCGGTTGGCCGGATCGGCGGGGCCGAGGTCGACGAAGCCCTTGATCCGGTAGAGGCCCTCGGGGCGCGAGTCGAGGAAGGCCATGAGTCGGCGCGGGTGCAGCGGCGTCGTGGCCGTCACCGAGAGGCTCTCGTAGGCCGCGTGCGGATGGGCGTCGTCGGCGTCCTCGGAGCCGTACAGGATGTCCTCGATCGACATCTGTCCCTCGATCTCGCCCTCCGGTACGACCCGGTCGAAGAGCAGCTCCGGGTCGACGCGCCCGTGGGAGGCCTCGACCACGGCGGCGCGCCCGGCGAGTCCGACCACCGTCTCCCGTACGCTCCGCAGCTCGTCCGCGGCCACCCGGTCCGCCTTGTTGACGACGACGAGGTCGGCGAGGCCGAGGTGCCGGTCGGTCCCGGGGTGCCGCTGCCGGGTGGCCGCGAACTCGGACGCGTCGACGACCTGGACGAGCCCTCCGTACACGACCCGCTCGTTCTCGCTGGCCAGCACCATGCGGACCAGCTCCTCCGGCTCCGCGAGCCCGCTCGCCTCGATCACGATCACGTCGAGCCGGGACTCGGGCCGGGTCAGGACCTCCAGGTACTCGTCGAGCTCGCCGGCGTCGACGGCGCAGCACAGGCAGCCGTTGCCGAGGGAGACGGTGGAGCCGACCTGGCCGGCGACGGTCATCGCGTCGATGCCGATGGCACCGAAGTCGTTGACCATGACTCCGATCCGGGTGCCCCGGGCGCTGCGCAGCAGATGGTTGAGGAGCGTGGTCTTCCCGGCTCCGAGAAACCCGGCCAGGACGACGACGGGGATCTGCTGCGTGCTCAAGGGACGTGCCTCCGATTCCTCCGAGATCCCACGGGCGTGGGAAACCCCCACAATAAGCGTCCGTTCCGTCACCATTTCCGGTCCCGGGCCGCGTCCCCTTACCGTTTCCGGCATGAGCCCCGCACAGACCCGCCCCCCGCGCCCCCGCGCGCGCCGTCGACGGTTCGGGTGGCCGCAGCGGGTGTTCTCGCAGGTCCTGCTGATGCAGCTGGCCATCGCGACCGGTGTGACCGTCCTCGCCACCGGCCTCTTCCTCGCCCCGCTGAGCGCCCAGCTCGACGACCAGGCCATGCGGCGGGCCCTGGCCATCGCCGGGACCACCGCGTCGCCCCGGCTCGCCGCGGACCTCACCGGGAGCCCGCCGTCCGCGCGGGGCCCGGTCCAGACCGAGGCGGAGCGGATCAGGACCTCCACGGGCGCCGAGTACGTCGTGGTCATGGACACCCACGGGGTGCGCTGGTCGCACACCGACCCCGCCGAGATCGGCAGGATCGTCTCCACGGACCCGAGCAGCGCCCTCGCCGGTCACGAGGTGATGGAGATCGACAGCGGCACCCTGGGCCGGTCGGCACGCGGCAAGGTGCCGCTGCGGGACGCCGACGGGCGGATCGTCGGCGCGGTCTCCGTCGGCATCGAGTACGACAGCGTCCGCGACCGGCTCCTCGCCGCCATCCCCGGCCTCCTCGCCTACGCGGGCGGCGCGCTCGCGGCCGGGGCGCTCGCGGCCTACCTGATCTCCCGGCGGCTCCAGCGGCAGACCCACGACCTGGCCTTCTCCGACATCTCCGCCCTGCTCGCCGAGCGCGAGGCCATGCTGCACGGCATCCGCGAGGGCGTCGTGGCCCTCGACCGGAACGGCTCCGTACGGCTCATGAACGACGAGGCGCAGCGCCTCCTCGGCCTCGGCCCCGAGGCCGAGGGCCGACCGCTCGACGAGGTCCTCGGCGCCGGCCGGACCGCCGACGTCCTCGCGGGCCGGGTCACCGGCGAGGACCTGCTCACCGTCCGGGGGCACCGGGTGCTGATCGCCAACCGGATGCCCACGGACGACGGCGGCGCGGTGGCGACCCTCCGCGACCGCACCGAGCTGGAACGCCTCGGACGCGAGCTCGACTCCACCCGGGGCCTGATCGACGCGCTCCGCGCCCAGGACCACGAACACGCCAACCGGCTGCACACCCTCCTCGGTCTCCTGGAGCTGGAGATGCACGAGGAGGCGGTCGAGTTCGTCACGGAGGTGGTCGGCGTGCACCGGGCCACCGCCGAGCAGGTCACGGAGAAGGTCCACGACCCGCTCCTCGCCGCGCTCCTGGTCGGGAAGGCGACCGTCGCCGCCGAGCGGGGCGTCTCGCTGCGGCTCGCGCCCGACTCCCTGCTGCCGGACCGGCTCGTCGACCCGCGCGAGCTGGTCACCGTCGTCGGCAACCTGGTGGACAACGCCCTGGACGCCGTCGCCGGCACCCCCGGCGCCCGCATCGAGGTCTCCTTCCGCGCCGAGGGCCGTACGGTGGTGCTGCGGGTCTCGGACAGCGGCCCGGGCGTCCCGGAGGACCGCCGCGAGCTGATCTTCACCGAGGGCTGGACGACGAAGGCGCTGCCGTCCCACGGCAAGCGCGGACTCGGCCTCGCCCTGGTGCGCCGCCTCGCCGAGCGCCGGGGCGGCACCGCCGAGGTGGCCGACGGCGCCGAGGGCGGCGCCGTGTTCACGGTCGTCCTCCCGGACGTCCTGACCGAACCGGAGTCCGCCGGCCTGGAATCCGTCGGCCCGGGGTCCCCCGAGGAGGCGCGATGATCGACGTGCTCGTGGTGGACGACGACGTGCTGGTCGCGCGGATCAACGCCGCCTACGTCGCCAAGGTGCCCGGCTTCCGGGTCGTCGCCCTCGCCCACTCGACCGCCGAGGCGCTCGCCGCCCTGGCCGGCCGGCCGGTCGACCTGATCCTCCTGGACCACTACCTGCCCGACGAGAACGGGCTCGCGGCGGTACGGGAGCTCCGCGCGCGCGGTCACCAGTGCGACGTGATCATGGTGACGGCAGCCCGTGACGTGGCCACCGTGCAGTCGGCGATGCGGCACGGGGCACTGCAGTACCTGGTCAAGCCGTTCAACTTCGCCGGCCTCCGCGCCAAGCTGGAGGCGTACGCGACGCTCCGCCGCACCCTGGAGACCGGCGGCGAGGCGGAGCAGGCCGAGGTGGACCGGATCTTCGGCGTCCTGTCGGCGGGCGCCGTCGCCCCCGACCTGCCCAAGGGCCACTCCCCCACCACGGCCGAGGTGGTCCGGCAGGTCCTGCTCGCCGCCGACGGCCCGCTGTCCGCTCAGGAGATCGCCGAGCGGGCCGGAGTCAGCCGCCAGACCGCCCAGCGCTACCTCAAGCTCCTGGAACGCACCGGTCGGGTGCGCCTCTCCCTCCGGTACGGCGAGACGGGCCGCCCCGAGCACCGGTACGCCTGGGCGAGCTCACCGTCCACCGGCTGACGCCCCGCCCGGGACGGTCAGACGGCACCCGGGACGGTCAGACGGCACCCGCGCCCGTCAGGGAGCGCACCTCGGTCTCCGCGTGCCGGGCCTCGTCGGGCGGTTCGGGCGAGGTGGCCGTACCGATCCATCCGGCCAGGAAGCCGAGCGGGATGGAGACCGCTCCCGGGTTCTGCAGCGGGAAGAGGTGGAAGTCGACGCCCGGGAACAGCGATTCCGGGCTGCCTGAGACGACCGGAGAGACCAGGACGAGCAGCACCGCGGGAATCAGGCCGCCGTACACCGACCAGACCGCGCCCCGGGTGGTGAACTTCCGCCAGAACAGCGAGTAGAGCAGCACCGGCAGATTGGCGGAGGCCGCGACCGCGAAGGCCAGTCCGACGAGGAAGGCCACGTTGAGGTCGCGGGCGAGCAGTCCGAGGCCGATGGCGGCCGCCCCGATCACGGCGGCGGCGACCCTGGCCACGGCCACCTCGCTGTACTGCTTCGCGTGCCGACGGCGCAGCGAGGCGTACAGGTCGTGGGCGACGGAGGCCGAGGAGGCCAGCGTGATCCCCGCGACGACGGCGAGGATGGTCGCGAAGGCGACGGCGGCGACGACCGCGAAGAGCACCGTGCCGCCGGTGGAGCCCGCGCCGCCGCCGAGGTCGAGTGCGAGCAGCGGCACGGCGGTGTTCCCGGAGGCGTTGGACGCACGGACCGCGTCGGGGCCGATCAGCGCGGCCGCGCCGAAGCCGAGCACGATGGTCATCAGGTAGAAGCCGCCGATGAGCCCGATGGACCAGACGACGGAGCGACGGGCGGCACGGGCGGTCGGCACGGTGTAGAAGCGCGACAGGATGTGCGGCAGCCCCGCCGTGCCCAGGACGAGGGCGAGCCCGAGGCTGATGAAGTCGAGGCGGGCCGTCCAGTCCCCGCCGTAGCGCAGCCCGGGCGCGAGGAAGCCCAGGCCGTGGCCGCTGCGCTCGGCCGCGGTGGAGAGCAGGCTGTTCACGTCGCCGTGGAAACGGAGCAGGACGAGGACGGTGAGCGCGATCGTGCCCGCCATGAGCAGGACCGCCTTGACGATCTGGATCCACGTGGTGGCCCGCATGCCGCCGAGCGTCACGTAGATCACCATCAGCGCGCCCACGCCGATCACCGTCCACGAGCGCGCGGCCTCGCTGGAACCGCCGAGCAGCAGCGCCACCAGGCTCCCCGCGCCCACCATCTGGGCCACGAGGTACAGCACGGAGACGGCCACCGAGGACGTTCCGGCGGCGATCCGCACCGGCCGCTCCGCCATCCGCGCGGCGACGACGTCGGCCAGCGTGAACCGCCCGCAGTTACGCACCAGTTCGGCGACCAGCAGGAGCACGAGCAGCCAGGCGACGAGGAAGCCGACGGAGTACAGCATGCCGTCGTAGCCGTAGAGCGCGATCAGCCCGGAGATGCCCAGGAAGGAGGCCGCGGACATGTAGTCCCCGGCGATGGCGAAGCCGTTCTCCAGGGGGGAGAACAGTCGCCCTCCGGCGTAGAACTCCTCCGCCGAACCGTGCCGGTGGCGGCTCACCCAGGTGGTGATCCCCAGGGTCACGGCGACGAACACGCTGAACAGCACGAGCGCCAGGGTCTGGTGGCTTCCGGTCACGGCTGCACCACCCCTCGGGTCATCTCCTGCGTGTCCCAGCGCAGTTCCAGTGCGGCCCGATCCCTGCGCAGCCGCGCATGACGCGCGTAAGCCCAGGTCAGCAGGAAGGTGGTGAGGAACTGTCCGAGCCCCGCGACCATCGCCACGTTGACCGCTCCGGCCACCGGTCGCGCCATCAGCCCGGGCGCGACGGTCGCCGCCACCACATAGGCGAGGTACCACAGGAGGAACGCCAGGGTGGCAGGGAAGACGAACCGGCGGTAGCGGCCCCGCACTTCCTGGAAGGCGGGGCTCCGCTGGACTTCCAGATAGATCTCCGCCGCGCTGTGGACCCGCTGCCGCGGCACCGCGTCGGGGCGGCCGTCGCCGGGCGCCCCGGCCGCCGCCTCCCCGCCCCAACCGGAAGCCGTCGCGTCGTACCAGGGGTCGTCGACCGCCATCGCCGTAGTGTCGCGCCCCTCTTGCATGTCCACCTGCTCCACCGACCAACTCTCCTTGTCAGCGAACCGTTTCGGCCGCGTGCCCAAGGATGGACAGAGCGGGAACATCCCGGACTCTTCTCCCTTCTCTCTTCACCCCATCAGGTGACTCTTCTCCCGGGCGCCCTGACCAGACCGTGCTGATATGCGTACCGCACGGCCTGGGCACGGTCGCGCACCCCGGTCTTGGCGAAGAGGTTGTTGATATGGGTCTTCACCGTGGCCGTGGAGATCCGCAGCCGCCCCGCGATCTCCGAGTTGGACAGCCCGTCCGCGACCAGCGCGAGCACCTCCGTCTCCCGCTCGGTCAGCCCGTCGGCGTACGGCCCGGACGAGCCGCCCGCCCCCGGCGCCGCCCCGGGGCCCCCGCCCGTCACCGGCCACGGCCCGGATCCGGTCCCGGGACCAGTCCGATCGGCCCGTTCGCCCTGGCCCTCCCGATCACCCCGACCGCTGCGGTCCTCCTGGTCGCTCCGGCCGTCCCTGCCGTCTCGGTCCTCCCGGTCGATCAGCCGCTCGAGGAGCCGCCGCTGCACGGAGGGGGAGAGCCCGGCCCGCCCGTCGATCACGTCCCGTACGGCCCGCCCGATCTCCTCCCCGCCGGCGTCCTTGGTGAGGTAACCGCGCGCCCCGGCCCTCAGCGCCGGGAACAGCGAGTCGTCGTCGGCGTAGGTGGTGAGCACGACGACCTCCGTCCCGGGGTGCCGGTCACGGATCCGACGAGTGGCCTCGACTCCGTCGCAGCGGGGCATCCGCAGATCCATCAGGACGACGTCGGGAGCGAGCTCGGCCGTGAGCGCGACCGCCTCCTCCCCGTCCCGAGCCGACCCGACGACCTCGATCCCGGGAAGCAGGCCCAGCAGCATCACGATCCCCTCCCGCACGACGGCCTGGTCGTCGGCGACGACGACTCGTGCGACCCGGTCGCCGTTCGCGGCGCTCACGCCGGCACCCGCAGCCGCACCGTGAACCCGGCCCCCTCGGGCCCCGCATCCAGGCTGCCGCCGAGCAGTTCGGCCCGCTCTCTCATGCCGAGCAGTCCGTACCCGGAACCGGAGGCCCCCAGCTCCTTCGGCGCTCGTGTGCCGTCGACCGCCCGAGGCGGCCCGGAGTCGCGTATCTCCAGGGAGATCTCGCCCGTCCCGTAGGCGAACCGGATCCTGGTCCGGGCGCCCGGTGCGTGCTTGCGGATATTGGTGAGGGCCTCCTGCGCGACCCGCCGCACCGCCTGCGAGGCCTCGGCGGGCAGATCCCGGCGCTCGCCGGTGACATCGACCTCGGCACGGTCCTCCCGCGCCAGCTCCCGCAGGTAGTCCTCGACCGGCGCCATGTCCCCGCGCAGGGCCGAGAGCGCGTGACGGGTCTCGGCGAGTCCCTCTCTGGCCATGGAACGGGCTGAGGTCACGAGCTTGAGGATCTCCGAGCGGTCCGCTCCGGCCTCGATCTGGAGCCGTGCGACCTCCAGGTGCACCATCTGGGCGGAGAGGCTGTGCGCGAGCACGTCATGTATCTCCCGGGCGATCCTGGCCCGTTCGGCGAGCGCCGCCGAGGCGGCCTCCGCCTCCCGGGCGAGCCTTTCCTGGGCGAGCAGCTGGAACCCGGCCCCCCGTGCCTCGGCGTCCAGCCGGAGCGAGTAGCCGGCGAGCAGCACGGCCGCCGTGGTGAGACCGGCCCCGATGATCCCCGTCTCGTCGGCCTCCACGAACCCGGCCACGAGGACCACCACGGTGGCCAGTCCCGCGGGGAGCGGCAGTCTCTCCATCGCCATGATCGAGACGACGATCCAGATCACCGTCGCAGGCGTCGGGGCGCCTGCCGCATAGGCTCCGAGGCCGCAGAGCGCGATCGCCGCGAGCAGTCCCAGCGAGGCCGCCAGGCGATGGTCCAGGGTCGTGTGGTGATACCGCAGCGCCGCGACCACGCACAGCCCGAACCCCAGCGGAGGCAAGGGGGCGTACCAGCCGTCGAACGCGCCCGAGGTGTAGCAGCCGGTCACCACCAGGACGCTCAGGCCCGCGATCATGGTGTGGTCGAGAACGATCCGACCCCGGGGCACACCGACGCGGGTGAGCGCCTCCCGCGAGGGCCAGGAGCGCCAGGAAGCGCCGCGCGCCCGCCCCCTGCCGGTCCGTGCCCGTTCGCCCGTCCCCATACTCGCGCTCGTCATCGTGCCCGTGCTCGCGAGTCCTGGATCGCGCTTCTCGCCCATGTCCGTCCCCCTCCGACACTTCGATGCTACGGAGAGTGGGCGCCGATGTGATCGGCCCGTGGGTGGAGCGTGTGGCTCCACCCACAGGTGGAGACGCTCAGGCGTCGATGCGCGAGCGGTCGAGCGTCGCCGCCGAGCCGGTGATGAACTCCTTGCGGGGTGCCACGTCGTTGCCCATGAGGAGGTCGAAGACCTGCTCCGCCGCGTCCAGGTCGCCGATGTTGATCCGGCGCAGGGTGCGGTGGCGCGGGTCCATCGTGGTCTCCGCGAGCTGGTCGGCGTCCATCTCGCCCAGACCCTTGTAGCGCTGGATGGCGTCCTTGTAGCGGACCCCCTTGCGCTGGAACTCCAGCAGGGTCTGCCGCAGCTCGTTGTCCGAGTACGTGTAGACGTACTTGTCCTGGCCCTTCTTGGGCTGGACGAGCTCGATCCGGTGCAGCGGCGGCACTGCGGCGAAGACGCGGCCCTGCTCGACCATGGGCCGCATGTAGCGCTGGAAGAGCGTGAGCAGCAGGGTGCGGATGTGGGAGCCGTCGACGTCGGCGTCGGTCATCATGATGACCTTGCCGTACCGGGCGGCGTCGATGTCGAAGGTGCGGCCCGAGCCCGCTCCTATGACCTGGATGATCGCGCCGCACTCGGCGTTCTTCAGCATGTCCGAGACGGACGACTTCTGGACGTTGAGGATCTTTCCGCGGATCGGCAGCAGGGCCTGGAACTCGCTGTTCCGGGCGAGCTTGGCCGTGCCGAGGGCCGAGTCTCCCTCGACGATGAAGAGCTCGCTGCGCTCCACGTCGTCGCTGCGGCAGTCCGCGAGCTTGGCCGGCAGCGAGGAGGACTCGAGCGCGGTCTTCCTGCGCTGCGCCTCCTTGTGCTGACGGGCCGCGATCCGGGTCCGCGCCGCGGCGACGGCCTTCTCGAGCACGGCGCGGGCCTGCGCCTTGGCGTCCCGCTTGGTGGAGGTGAGGAAGGCCTTGAGCTCCTTGGCCACCACGTTCGCCACGATCCGGCGGGCGGCGGAGGTGCCGAGCACCTCCTTGGTCTGCCCCTCGAACTGCGGCTCGGCGAGGCGGACCGTCACGACGGCCGTGAGTCCCTCCAGGGCGTCGTCCTTGACGATGTCGTCCTCGGCGACGCGCAGCATCTTGGCCGAGCGCAGCACCTCGTTCACCGTCTTGGTGATGGCCTGCTCGAAGCCCGAGACGTGGGTGCCGCCCTTGGGGGTGGCGATGATGTTGACGAAGGACTTGACCGTGGTGTCGTAGCCGGTGCCCCAGCGCAGGGCGACGTCGACGGCGAGCTCACGGGTGACCTCGGTCGGGGTCATGTGGCCGCGTTCGTCGAGGACCGGGACGGTCTCCTTGAAGGTGCCCTGCCCGGTGAGGCGCTGGATGTCGCAGACGGCCTTGTCCTGGGCGAGGTACTCGCAGAACTCGCTGATGCCGCCGTCGAAGCGGAAGGTCTCCTCGCTCTTGCCGACGCCGGCCAGGTCCCGCTCGTCGCGGACGACGATGGTGAGGCCCGGGACGAGGAAGGCGGTCTGCCGGGCGCGCTGGTGGAGCGTCTCCAGGGAGAGCTTGGCGTCCTTGAGGAAGATCTGCCGGTCCGCCCAGTAGCGGATGCGCGTGCCGGTGCGGGCCTTGGGGACGCGCTTGCCCTTGATGAGGCCGTTGGCCGGGTCGAAGGGGCTGTCGGGGCCCGGCTCGGTGAAGATGCCGGGGACGCCACGACGGAAGGAGATGGAATGGGTCGCGCTGTTCCGGTCGACCTCGACGTCGAGGCGGGCCGACAGGGCGTTGACGACGGAGGCGCCGACGCCGTGCAGACCACCGGACGCCGCGTACGACCCGCCGCCGAACTTTCCGCCGGCGTGCAGCTTGGTCATGACGACCTCGACGCCGGAGAGGCCGGTCTTCGGCTCGACGTCGACCGGGATGCCCCGGCCGTTGTCCCGGACCTCCACGGAGCCGTCGTCGTGGAGGATGACCTCGATGTGGTCGCAGTAGCCACCGAGGGCCTCGTCGACCGAGTTGTCGATGATCTCCCAGATGCAGTGCATCAGGCCGCGACTGTCGGTGGACCCGATGTACATACCAGGGCGCTTGCGGACCGCTTCGAGCCCTTCGAGTACGAGCAGGTGCCGAGCGGTGTAGTTGGAACCGTCACGGTCTGCGGTCAGCAGCGCACTGGACGGCACGGACGTCTCGGCGGTCACGCGGTTCGCTCCTCGCTGAATTTGAAATCTGGCCCGGTGGGGTAAGGCCCGGCGTCGGTCACCGCTCAGAGGGTACCGATGCCTGGTAGAGCCGTTGTAACGCCACCCTCCCCGATTCCTCATGCTAGTCCAGCCTCGCATGGATGTTCGATCCCTCGATGGGGTGACGTGAACATCACGTTCCCTTCCAGGCATGAACCATTTAGGCTCCGGGCACGTCCTCATGAACAACCGGCAACCCCGCCGGGAGGGCTAACCAACACAAGCAACGCGAAATCCGTAGAGCGACGCAATACGGCCCATTCGCCGCCAACCGGCAGCAGACAGCCACCTTGGGAAGAAGTTTCAAGGAAAAGGCACGAGCGGGAACGTTTTCGGCCTGGTTGGATGTTGACCCTGGTACGACAGCTCGTCGAGCTAGAGAAGAGGCGACGTGACTACTGTTCTGACCCCCGCGAGCCCCCTGACGGCCGCTGACCGTTGCGACCGCTGCGGCGCCCAGGCATACCTGCGCGTCGTTCTGACCAGCGGAGGTGACTTGCTCTTCTGCGCCCACCACGGACGTAAGTTCGAGCCGGAACTCAAGAAGATCGCCGTTGAGATACAGGATGAGACGGACCGGCTCACGGACGTGCCGGCCCGCACGATGGGCGAAGACCACGCCTGACGCCATCCACGACGAGCCCAGGGCCGGTCGCTGACCGGACGGCGGGCGGTCGCCCCACGCGTTTCGCGAGGGTGACCGCCCGTTCTCGTGCCCGACGCCCTTCCGCCTCCAGCGGAATCGGCGTCCCCTGTCCTCGGCGAGAGTCGGTGTCCTCCGTACCCGTCGGGATCCAGGGCAGATCCGCGCCCGTCCTCCGGGCGCGGCTCAGAAGTGCGCCGGAAGTACCGCGGAGACCCGCGTGTAGACGCCCGGGTTCTCCGCCTGCCCGCAGCCGCTGCCCCAGGACACGAGACCGACGAGAAGCCCCTTGGCCACCAGCGGTCCCCCGCTGTCTCCCTGACACGCGTCCTTCCCGCCCTGCGGGTCGCCCGCGCACAGCATCGTCCCGCGCTGGTAACGGACGCCGAAACCGCCCGGGTAAGCCCGCTCGCACGCCGTGTCCGGCAGCACCTGGACGCGCGCCGTCCGCAGCGTGGAGGAGTAGGCGCCGTTCCCGGTCGTGTCACCCCAGCCGTAGACGTCCGCCTCCGCCCCGGGCGCGTAGGCCGCGTCTCCCGACCGGGCGACGCCGATCACGTACGACTGCGGCAGCGCGCTCACCAGCGTCAGCACGGCCAGGTCACCCGAGTTGGTCGTCGGGTCGTAGTCGGGGTTGATCCAGGTGTCGGAGATCCGGACCTCCTCCCCCTCCTGTCCGCGCAGCGCCGCGCGACCGGCGATGACCACGAAGTCGCGTACCTCCCAGGGCTCCCCGCCGAGCACCTCACGGCCCAGGCAGTGGGCCGCCGTGAGCACCTTGGTCGGCGCGACGACCACACCCCCGCAGAACTGACCCGCCCGCGTACCTCCGAACCGGTCACGGCTGGACAGCGCCACGACCCACGGCGCGTCCGTGATCTGGGCCGGCTGCCCGCCCACCACGACGCTGTCGGCGGCCACGGGACCGGCGGTGGCGAGCTGCCCCGCCGCTGCGGCGGCCAAGCCCAGGGCACCCGTCAATGCTCGGGTGAGGAAACCACGCATGGAGCCTCCTGACTCTCGGGTGATGTCGGTTCACCCAGCGTCCAGCACACGTCCCCGCCGTGCACCCGCGCAAAGCCGGAGGGCCCGGCTCCCCCTCTCGGGGAACCGGGCCCTTCCGCGTGTCGCTGCGTACCTCGTACGGATCAGTCGAGGTAGTCGCGCAGGACCTGCGAGCGCGACGGGTGACGGAGCTTCGACATCGTCTTCGACTCGATCTGGCGGATCCGCTCTCGCGTCACGCCGTAGACCTTGCCGATCTCGTCCAGCGTCTTCGGCTGGCCGTCGGTGAGACCGAAGCGCATGGAGACGACGCCCGCCTCGCGCTCGGAGAGCGTGTCGAGGACGGAGTGCAGCTGCTCCTGGAGGAGCGTGAAGCTGACCGCGTCGGCCGGCACGACCGCCTCGGAGTCCTCGATGAGGTCGCCGAACTCGCTGTCGCCGTCCTCACCCAGCGGGGTGTGGAGGGAGATCGGCTCACGGCCGTACTTCTGGACCTCGATGACCTTCTCGGGGGTCATGTCGAGCTCCTTGGCCAGCTCCTCCGGGGTGGGCTCGCGGCCCAGGTCCTGGAGCATCTGGCGCTGCACGCGCGCAAGCTTGTTGATGACCTCGACCATGTGCACCGGGATACGGATGGTGCGGGCCTGGTCGGCCATGGCGCGGGTGATCGCCTGACGGATCCACCAGGTGGCGTACGTGGAGAACTTGTAGCCCTTGGTGTAGTCGAACTTCTCGACGGCGCGGATCAGACCCAGGTTGCCTTCCTGGATCAGGTCAAGGAAGAGCATGCCGCGGCCGGTGTAGCGCTTGGCCAGCGAGACCACCAGACGGAGGTTGGCCTCCAGGAGGTGGTTCTTGGCCCGGCGGCCGTCCTCGGCGATGATCTCCAGCTCGCGCTTGAGCTTCGGAGCCAGCTTGTCCGAGTTCGCGAGCTTGTCCTCGGCGAACAGACCGGCCTCGATGCGCTTGGCGAGCTCGACCTCCTGCTCGGCGTTGAGCAGCGGGACCTTGCCGATCTGCTTGAGGTAGTCCTTGACCGGGTCGGCGGTGGCACCGGCGACGGCGACCTGCTGCGCCGGAGCGTCGTCCTCGTCCTCGTCGGACAGGACAAAGCCCTTGCTCTCGCCCTCGGTCTCCTCGTCCTCGCCCTTGCCGGGTGCAACGTCCTCGAGGAGCTCCTCGCCCTCGATGAGCTCCTCGGCGTCCTTCTTGGACGTGGTCTTCTTGGCCGCCGTCTTCTTGGCGACGGTCTTCTTGGCCACCGCCTTCTTGGCGACGGTCTTCTTCGCGGCCGCCTTCTTGGCGGGGGATCCGGCCTCGTCGGCCGGGTCGGTGCCCTCGGCCGCGGGGGCCGTGGAGGCCGAGACGGTGCTCTTCGTCACGGTCGTCCTGGCGGTGACGGTCTTGGTGGCGGTGCGCTTGGCCGGGCTCTTCGCTGCGACGCTCTTGCGGGCGCGCTTCGGCGACTCCGCTGCACTGACCATCAGCGTCACACCCTCTTCCTCGAGGATCTGATTGAGGCTGCGCAGAACATTCTTCCACTGGGTTGGCGGAATCTGGTCGGCTTCGAAGGCCCGACGCACGTCATCGCCGGCGATCTGCCCATCAGCCTTTCCCCGCTCGATGAGCGCCATCACAGACTCGGACTCGGCGATCTCCGGCGGGAGCGTACGGGATGTGCTGGCCGACACGAACAACCTCTCGGAACGATGGAAACGGCTTCCGGCCCCGCCCTGGATCGGGCTGGAGCCGACGACCGTCGACGGGGAATGTGTCGACGGCGCGGGCTGGGCCGGGGAACTGCACAGCGCCTCCGTCGGCTGCTGTATTCCTTCCTCGGCTGTCACCTCTTAGGTCATCGCACGGCTCGGAGGAGTGTTACGCCCAATCTTCGTGGCCCGAGTCACACCTCATTTGCGACGAAACGGCCAAAGCGGGAGATCGTCGTACATTCGCGCCTCCGGAACCCGGGCGCCGCCCGGGGAGACCCTGCCGGGTCCCGGGTGGCGCCCGGAACCCGGCGGCACGCGGTGCACACCTCCGCCCTCCCGGCCACGGCCCGCGGGTCAGTGTTCGCGAGGGGCGGGGACGACGCGCTCCACCTCGGGGTGGACGGTGAGCAGCTGCCGCATGGCGCTCTCGGCTCCGTGGGCGTCCCCGGCGGCGAGCGCGTCCACGATCCGGGCATGGTGGGCCAGGCAGGCCTCGCTCGGCCGGTCGCAGCCGGTGACGGGACCGCCGGAGACCTGGAGGGCGGCGGCGACGATGCCGGCGAGGTGCTCCAGCATGCGGTTCCCGGCCAGCTGGATCAGGAGGGAGTGGAACTCCGTGTCGGCCCGCGAGAAGGTGATGCCGTCACCCTGGGCGAACGCGTGCCCCATGATCTCGACCATGTCGGCGAGGCGCTGCTGCACGTCCTCGCGGCCGTGTCCGGCGGCCAGGCGGGCGGCCAGGGGCTCGATCGTCCACCGCAGCTCGTTCAGCTCGCGGCGCTGGTCGTCGCGCTGCGGGCCGAAGGCGCGCCATTCGATGATGTCGGGGTCGAGGAGGTTCCAGTCGCTGACGGGCCTGACCCGCGTACCGACGTTCGGGCGGGCACTGACGAGCCCCTTCGCCTCCAGTACGCGCAGCGACTCGCGCACGACGGTGCGCGAGACCTCGAACCGCTGGCCGATCTCCTCGGGGACGAGCGGACGGTCGGCCCCGAGGTCGCCGGAGACGATCATCTGGCCGAGCTGCTGGACGAGCTGCCCGTGCAGTCCGCGGCCCCGATTACCGGCGGGCCGACGGCCGACGCGACCCAGCTCGGTGTCCACCCCCTCCCAGGAGGGCGGGCTCACACGGCCGGCGGCGGGCGCCTCCGGGTAGGGGTAGCGGTCGAGATCGCCCGGGGCGCCGAGGCCGGAGTCGACGGGGCGGGCGGCGGTCATCATGGTGTGCGCAAGGGTACTCACGCATCCTTTGTCGGCGTTGCCTCCGTGACCCTTGAGGTCTTTGGTGAAAAGCACACGAAAGGGTGATCGGCACTCGCTACACAATTGACGATCAATGGGACATTTACGGCATATTTCAAGGTAGTTGATGGGGAACCGAAGTCTTTCGGCCAACAAGTGATCACCAACGGGCCTTACGGCGAAGGCCGGTGAACACATAGGCGCAGAGCAACCCTGTCAACGTCAACGAGAGCGCCACCCCCGCGGGCTGACCGACCACCCGCAGCACCCCCGCGAGCCACCGGTCCAGGGCCGGCGACCACTGCGGGCCGGCGAACTCGCGCAGCCGCGCCGGGAGTCCGGCCGCCGATCGCACCGCCGGCCCCGTCAGCACCTTCTGCAACAGCGGAACGAAGGCGACGGGCACCGCGAGCACCGCCGCCACTCCGGCCGCGGCGGCCCGGAACACCCCGGCGCCGAGCACCCCCGCCCACGCGCAGCCGACGACCAGGCCCAGCCAATTCGAGCAGAGAGCCGGCCAGTTCCGTGGTACGGGAACCGATTCGGAGCCGTAGACGAACCGCAGCACCTCCAGGTCGATCCCCACGACGAGCGCCCCCAGCACCAGGGCGACGACCGCGGCCACGGCGAGCTTCGCGAGCAGCAGGCCCGGTCTGCGGGGGACGGCTCCGCGCCCGGTGGTGAGTGCGGGATAGCGGTACTCCTCTCCGAAGGAGAAGGCCCCGAGCAGCCCGGCGCCGAGGGCCGCGGGTGGTAGCGGGGAGATCGGGGGCCAGCCGGCGAGCACGGCGGGCAGCTCGGCTCGTCCGCCGCGGCCGAGGAGCAGGGCGAGCGTCATGGAGACGAGCAGGACGGCGGCCACGACGAGCGGGGTGGAGGGCACGCCCAGGAGGCGGTGGAGCTCGTACCTCAGGGGGCGCAGGGGTGAGCGCGCGGGTCGCCGCGCGGCGCCTCGCCGCCCGCCCCGGGTCTCCCGGCCCGTGACCCCGGGCGGCTGCCCGGCACCCGCCGACGCGGCGGCACGGCTTTCGGGGTCCCCCGCCTCCTCCCCTTCCCGCGCGCTCCGCACCTGTCCGGCGACGCCGCCGCCGCGACCGGACCCGGCGCCGCCGTCGCCGCCTCTCTCGTCGGCGAGCCGGTGGATCGGTACGCCGTGCCGGAAGGCGGTGTCACCGACGGCCGCGCAGTCGCTCCCGTAGACGGAGAGGCGATTGCCGTCCTCGGCGACCACCTCGACGGGACGGCGGGCGGCTCTGGCCTCCTGGGTGACGACCGCGGCCAAGCGCGCGGCGTGCGGGGTCCGGACGACGACCCGGGGGCGCAGGCGGGTGCGAGCGAACTCGACGGCGTCCTGGTCCGCGACGAGCCGGCCGCCGTCGAGGGTGACGACGCGGTCGGCGTTGCCGGCCGCGTCCTTGGGGTCCTCCGTGGTGTACAGCACGGTTCCCCCCTCGGCGGCGTGCGCGCGCAGCAGCTCGTGGAGCCACGCGCTCTCGGGTACGGAGAGACCCGCGGTCGGCTGGTCGAGCAGCAGGGTGTGAGGGGTTCCCAACAGGGCTGCGGCAAGCCCGAGTCGACGGTCCGCACCGATCGGGAGGGTGCCGATCCGCCGACGCTCCAGACCGGTGAGGCCCACGGTCCGCACCAGTTCATCGGCCCGCGCGGCGGAAACTCCCGTGGCGGCGCAGAGCATCCGCAGCTGCCCCCGGAGGGTGCGGGACGGGTGTCCGGGGACGTCGCCGAGGAGTACGCCGACCTCACGAGGCGGGTGGGCGATGCGGTGCAGCGGCCGGCCGCGGAAGTAGGTCACCCCACGGCCCGGCTCGAGTTCGAGCATGAGCCGGAGGGCGGTGGTCTTGCCGGACCCCCGGGGGCCGAGGAGGGCGGTCACGGCGCCCGGCCGGGCCTCGAAGGTCAGATCGTCCACGGCGGGCGGGCGATCGCGGCGGGGAGTGCTGGTCAGTCCGATTGCCTGGAGCATCGCTTCTCTCGCGGTAGGTGACACCGCTCCGCGGCAGGGCGGCGCTACCGCAACAAAATAACGCTACATTTCGGACTTTCCGTGCAGGTTTGGCGCCCAGGGGTGCCGGATGCGCACGGCTCTCAGACCTCGGGACGCAGCATCGGCGGGTTGAGAAGAGTGGCCCCACCTGCCCGGAAGAGCTGCGCGGGGCGCCCTCCCTGACGCGTCGTGGTGCCTCCGGCCGGGACCAGGAAGCCGGGCGTGCCGGTCACCTTGCGGTGGAAGTTGCGCGGGTCGAGGGACACGCCCCAGACCGCCTCGTAGACGCGGCGCAGTTCTCCGACCGTGAACTCGGGCGGACAGAAGGCCGTGGCCAGGGAGGAGTACTCGATCTTGGAGCGGGCGCGCTCCACCCCGTCCGCGAGGATCCGGGCGTGATCGAAGGCGAGCGCCCCCGGTCCCCCGTCGTCGGCGGCCTCGTCCTCACCGAGAAGCTCCTCGACCGGGGCCCAACGGGCACTGTTCGCGTCGCCGCCCGCGCGCGGAGCGGGAAGGTCCGGTGCCAGCGCCAGGTGCGCGACGCTCACCACCCGCATGCGGGGGTCGCGGTCGGGCGCCCCGTACGTCGCCAGCTGCTCCAGGTGCGCGCCGTTGCTCGGCACGGGCGGCGGGGCGGCCGGGTCGTGGGCGCAGAGGCCGGTCTCCTCGACCAGCTCGCGCGCCGCCGCGGCTCCGAGGTCCTCCTCGGCCCGCACGAAACCACCGGGCAGTGCCCAACGCCCCTGATACGGCGCCTCTCCTCGCCGTACGACCAGGGTGCAGAGTGCGTGGCGCCGCACGGTGAGCACAACCAGGTCGACGGTCACGGCGAAGGGAGGAAAGGCCGACGGGTCGTAGGGAGGCATGCCGCGATCATAGTCGTCTTCCTGACGATAAACACGCCTCGCCAAAGCATCGGCCTCGGCTTCCCCACCGCGCCGCGAGGCTTCCCGCGTCTCTGAGCCCGGCATCCCGTCACACCCCCAGCTGAAGGCCCTCGGCGGCCTCCTCGACCATACCGAGCCCCAGCCTGCCGACCCGTACGGCGAAGGCTTCGCCGGCGACCACGAGCCCCGACAGTCTGATCGCGCCGAGCGGGGCCGAGGCCAGTGGGTGCACCGAGACGGACCGGCCGGGCGCGTCGGGTCTGATGCCGGCGAGGGCGAGGAGCGCCTGAACCGCTCCGGCGGCCGCGACGGCCGCCGGCCGGCACGCCGCCGGGTGGGGCACCGGGCGCCCGCCCGTCGTCCGCTGCTCCCCCGCGTACATCTCCGGGAGCCGATGGGTGAAGGCCTCCGCCGCGTCGAGCAGCCCCCGCAGGAGGGAGGCGGCCTCCTTCTCGTGACCGGCGGCGGCGAGACCGGCCACGGCGACCGCCGTCTCGTGCACCCGGACCGCTCCGGCCCGGTGGCCGAAGGGGTTGTGGCCCGGCTCCTTGGTCCCGAGACTCCGCAGTCCCCAGCCAGAGTCGAGCGCCGGGGTACCGAGCAGCCTGGCCACCTGTTCCGTCTCCGCCCTGTCCAGCAGGCCCGGCGCGTACCGGCCGCCGCCCAGCAGCCCGGTGTCGAGCAGGTGCGCGGCCCATCCGCCCAGCTGGGGCCAGGTCCGGCCGCCCTGCGCCCGGGCGACGGCGGGGCGGCCGCCCGCCGGGTCGTCGAGCCAGAACTCGCGCCGGAACCGCTCGCGCAGGGTCCGTGCCCCGTCGCGCAGGGCGTCTCCGCCGGGTCGCCCACAGTCGTCGAGGAGATCGGCGCCGAGCAGGGCGGCGCGGTGGGCGTGTGCCTGGGTCTCGGCCCGCCAGGGCCCGGCGGGCCCCGGGTCCGGCACGAACCCGTTCCGGCCGGCCGTACGCCGGAGCCAGTGGAGGCAGCGCTCCGCCACGGGAAGCAGCTCCTCCAGGTCCGCGGACGGAAGCCCCCAACGGCGCGCCTCGGCGAGCACGGTCGGAAAGGCGAGGGTGGCTTCGATGCCCGTGCAGCGGGGCGGGAGGTGCGGGCCCGCGTCCCTGAGGGGCCCCTGAAGGCGACCGGACTCCACTCCGTCGCCGGGGAGTTGGGTGCGCCCGAGGGCGCGCAGGGTGGTGGCGGCGAGCCGGGTGCCGAGCGGCAGGGCCATGCGGGCCCCCCAGAGCGCCTCGGAGGTGACCGGTCCGCAGCGCCACGGGACGCCGGCCGCGAGGTACACGTCCGCGGGGTGGGCCGGGTCGCGCTGGAGCAGGGCGCGCAGGTCGTCGACGGAGGCTCGGAGCAATTCCCCCGGCCTCGGATCGTCGCCCTCGGCTCGGGCCTCGGCCAGGAGGTGGCCGCCGGGCCGTCCGGAGCCCGCCCCCGTGGAGGCGGTGGGGCGGGCGGCCGACTCCCCTCGCACCCGGAGGCGGAGCGTGAACGCCGCTCCGGGCGCCAGTTCGGCTTCCCAGCGCAGTACTCCCGCCGCCGCCAGGGAGTCCATGGGCGGCGGGTCCGCCGTGACGGCGACGGATCGCCCGTCGCCGGTCCATCGCAGTCCGGTGCCGTGGACGCTCGCGGCGAGTTCGGGAGTGGTTCTCCCGGACGCCACCGTGCCCATGTCCGCGAGATCCGTGCCCAGAGCGACTTCCACGGGGAGCCGGAGGGGCCGGGTCGCGGCGCTGCGCAGTGTGATCCGCTCGGTTCCGTCGGCGCTCCGGACGCGTTCGACGGTGAGGGCGGGGTCGGGGCCGGTGTCGCCGGGGACGCGCAGGGCGCCGAGGAACACCGCCCGGTCGGAGGCCGCCATGCGGCCCTGGAGCGCGACGGGTTCACGCCCCGCCACTCGCAGGACGCAGCGGGACAGGAGACGTCGGCCCGCCTCGTACACCCCCTCGGGTCCTTCGCCGGTGAGCTGCCCGTGCTCGGCGCAGACGGTGAGGGCGGGCAGGGCCACGCAGAGGAGCGCATCGTGCACCGAGGGAAGTTCCACGGGGCGCGGGGCGCGCGGGAACGCGATGCCGGCGCCTGACGTGTGTCCGGAGGCGTGTCCGGACGACTGGCTGGTGGGCGGTCCGGCGGGGCGACCGGGGGCCGGAACGGGGCTGGGAGCCATGGCGGGTACGGAGTGCTCTCTGTGCGGACCGGGCGGCCGGCAGGCTGTCGGCGGGACGGTGCGTGCGACTCCGCCAGAGAGGTGAACGCGCTCGCGGGCGGCCGGGTCACGGTCGTCATCGGCCGCTCCTGGAGCCGCGCTGTCCGCCGTGCCGCGGAGTCCCGCTTCCCGGCCGCCCCGTCGCGGGCCCGCCGGGGCGGACGCCGGCCGTCGCCCGGCGCCCGGTCCCGCCGGTCGGTCGGCCCGGCTTCTTGAGGGTCGGCGGGGTGCCCGGCCTACGGGTGGCCCGCATCCGCACCCGCCGGGAGGGCGACGGATCCTTCTGCTCCGAGGCGGCCCGGGCATCCCGCTCGCTGCGCAGACAGGAGCGGAGCGACTCGGGGTTCAGCCCTTCGTTGCACGCCTGGTGCAGCAGACGGGCGAAGACGTACTCGGGGTCGGCGTCGAGTGCGAGCCCGAGGGCGACCCGGGCGGTCGGCTCGTCGCCCGTGGACCAGGCCGTCCAGCCGGCGAGGGTGAGGGGCGCGGCGGCGTGCTCCTGGTAGGGCGTGACGCAGCGCCGGGCCAGGACGCGCCAGAGCCGCAGGGCGGCGGTCCCCTCCCAGCCCTCCATCCACTCGGCGGCACGGTCCCGGGTGACCCGGTCCTGGAGGCCGATGACCAGGGCTGCCGCCTCGTCGGTCGTGATCAGGGCGTCGTCGGCCGCGTCGTCCGCGGCCGTGGTCGTGGCGTCGACGGCTCGTCCCGGCACGAGCGGCCGCACCGGGCGCGCCGTGCTCGGCGCACCCGCCGCGCCGGGTCGGCCCCCAAGGCCGTTCGGGCTCTTCGGGCTCTTCGGGTTCACGAACCGGCGGAGGATCTCTCGGGCGAGACGCAGCGTGGCTTCGCGTACCTCTTCCCGTCCCTGCGCTTCGGCGCCTTCGAGGATCCGGGGGACGATCGAGGCGGCGGCCGCGTCGAGGGCGGCCCGCTGCTCCTCGTCCCCGGCCCCGCCGCGGGGCTTCAGTCGGGCCTCCATGTCCCGCAGGGAGCCCCGTACCTGCACTCCGGCGTACGTCGCGGCCGCCGCCATCACCGAGGTGCCGCTGAGCGCGAGCGGGGTGCCGTCGGGCGGGCAGCAGCGCTGGTCGGGGCAGCAGTACGAGAAGTAGAGCCCGTCGGTGATGCAGAGGGCCTCGTAGACGGGGATGTCGAGGGCGCCGCAGGCGGTCCGCAGTCGCTGTGCGAACGGCCGCAGCCGCTCCATGACCGTGCGGCCCGTCTCGCCGGGTTCGGGGTCCTGGCACAGGAAGACGACGATGCCGTCCGGCCGGGAACCGGTTCGGGCGCCTCCCTCGACCAGGCACTCGGCGAGGTGGTCGGCGGTGGACGCCCACTCCCGGGGCGAGCGGGGGATTCCGAGCCTGACCCGGCCCCCGAAGCGGCCGTGCTCGCCGTGGAGGGCGACCAGGACGACGGAGTCGGTGGGATGGAAGCCCAGCACGAAGGGCAGGGCGTCGGCCAGTTCCGCCGGGCCGCGCAGGGTGATCTGCTGGGTACGGGAGAGTCCACTGGATTCGTGGTGATTCGCGTTCATGGTCAGGACGGTCTCGTGATCTCCCGAAATCCGAAACCCCTGTGGATAACTCCCGGAACGGGGCATCCGCCGACCCGGCGAGTTGTCCACAGGTTCGAGGTCTCATTCGCGCGATGTCCGAGGCATCGGGTTGCATGGAGGCATGACCCAAGCAGCCCCGCTGGAAGACCGTGCCGCCCTCCGAGCCGCCGCCGATGCCGTGCTCGCCCGTCTCGTCTCCGGCCCGACCGGTAGGGCCAGACTGCGCGAGGACCAGTGGCGGGCGATCGAGGCGCTCGTCGCCGACCGCCGCCGGGCCCTGGTGGTGCAGCGGACCGGCTGGGGCAAGTCGGCCGTGTACTTCGTGGCGACCTCACTGCTCCGCGAGCGCGGCAGCGGCCCCACCGTGATCGTCTCCCCCCTGCTCGCGCTGATGCGCAACCAGGTGGAGGCGGCGGCCCGGGCGGGCATCCGCGCACGGACGATCAACTCGTCCAACACCGAGGAGTGGGAGACGGTCCAGGAGGAAGTGGCCTCCGGCGAGGTGGACGTGCTCCTGGTGAGCCCGGAGCGGCTCAACAATCCCGACTTCCGCGACCAGGTGCTGCCCCGGCTGGCCGCCGCCACCGGGCTGCTCGTGGTGGACGAGGCGCACTGCATCTCGGACTGGGGGCACGACTTCCGGCCGGACTACCGCCGGCTGCGGACGATGCTGGCCGACCTGCCCTCCGGTGTCCCGGTCCTGGCCACGACGGCGACGGCGAACGCCCGGGTGACGGCGGACGTGGCCGAGCAGCTCGGCACGGGCGCGGGCACGGACGCCCTCGTCCTGCGCGGGCCGCTCGACCGGGAGAGCCTCAGTCTGGGTGTGGTCGGACTGCCGGACGCGGCCCACCGGCTGGCCTGGCTCGCCGACCACCTCGGCGAGCTGCCCGGCTCCGGCATCATCTACACGCTGACGGTCGCCGCGGCCGACGAGGTCACCGCCTATCTGCGCCAGTGCGGGCACGTCGTGTCCTCCTACACCGGTCGGACGGAGAACGCCGACCGGCAGCAGGCGGAGGACGACCTCCAGGCCAACCGGGTCAAGGCGCTCGTGGCGACCTCGGCCCTCGGGATGGGGTTCGACAAGCCGGACCTGGGCTTCGTGGTGCACCTCGGGTCGCCGTCCTCCCCCATCGCGTACTACCAGCAGGTGGGCCGGGCCGGGCGAGGGGTGGAGCACGCGGAGGTGCTGCTGCTGCCCGGGCAGGAGGACGAGGCGATCTGGCGCTACTTCGCCTCGGTGGCCTTTCCGCCCGAGGAGCAGGTGCGCCGCACGATCGACGTGCTCGCGCAGGCGGGCCGGCCCTTGTCCCTGCCCGCCTTGGAGCCGCTGGTCGAGCTGCGCAGGACCCGGCTGGAGACCATGCTCAAGGTCCTGGACGTGGACGGCGCGGTGCGCCGGGTGAAGGGCGGCTGGGAGAGCACCGGGCAGCCCTGGGTGTACGACACCGAGCGGTACGCCTGGGTGGCGCGGCAGCGGGCGGCCGAGCAGCAGGCGATGCGCGACTACGCGGCGACGACCGGGTGCCGGATGGAGTTCCTGCGGCGCCAGTTGGACGACGAGGAGGCCGCTCCGTGCGGTCGCTGCGACAACTGCGCGGGAAACCGGTTCGATCCGAAGGTGTCCCAGGCGGCGCTGGACGCGGCCAAGGGCGAGCTGGGGCGGCCCGGTGTGGAGGTCGAGCCGCGGAAGATGTGGCCCACCGGGCTCGCCGCGGTCGGGGTCGATCTGAAGGGCCGCATCCCGCTCGGGGAGCAGTCTTTCGGCGGCCGGGCCCTGGGGCGGCTCTCGGACATCGGCTGGGGCAACCGGCTGCGTCCGCTGCTGGCCGACGGCACGCCGGACGGGCCCGTGCCGGACGATGTCGTGCAGGCGGTGGTGCACGTGCTGGCGGACTGGGCCAAGGGGCCCGGCGGGTGGGCCTCCGGTGCGCCGGACGCGCCGGCCCGGCCCGCCGGTGTGGTCACGGTCGCCTCGCACCGCAAGCCGCATCTGGTGGGTTCGCTCGGGCAGCGGATCGCCGAGATCGGCAGAATGCCCTTCCTCGGCATGGTGGAGTACGCGCCGGAGACGGAGGAGCTCCGGCTCTCGCGGACCAACAGCGCCCAGCGGGTCGTCGGTCTGCAGCGGATGCTGACGGTCCCTCCGGAGCTGGCCGGGCGGCTGGCCGACGCCGGCGGGCCGGTTCTCCTGGTGGACGATCTCTCCGACACCGGCTGGACGTTGGCGGTGGCCGCGCGGCTGCTGCGGCGGGCCGGGGCGGAAGGGGTGTTTCCGCTGGTGCTCGCCGTCCAGGGGTGAAACAGGTGGGGAAACGGGGAGTGAACAATGGGCAACTGGGCAGGGATATGAGTGGCATACCGACCCATTCCCGTCAGCGGTCTCAATTGCTCGTTGCCGCTCGCGCACGGGCCAGCAAGAATTGGGAAACCGCCCCACACGGCCCGTCAGCGGTCCGGAAGGACTGTGCCGTGGTGCGCCCTCACCCGACCTTGCCCGCCGCCCAGCGGGCGCGTATCCGAAGGGAGGACCGTGACCCTCGGATTCGCTCCGCCCACAGCCGCCTCGCTCAGATCGTCGTCCGAGTCCGCCAGCCGCCTCGCCCGGATACTCGAACCCTCCGAGTGGGCCGCGGCGGGAATTCCCCTGCTGCGCAACCCTCGTGAGGTCGTCAGCGGTCTCCACTCGCGGCACGCGCCCACGCCCTCGACGGCGGTCCTCGCCGTCCTGGACCACGAGGAGCGACTCACCGCCAGTGCCTCGTTCGTCCGACGTCCCGTCGCGGCGGACGGCTGGGAGTTCCGCAACGCGCTCCTCGCGCATCTGCGGCGGGTCATCCCGCACGACCTCCGCAGACGCGCGCCCGTGCGGACGGCGGTCCTGCTGTACTGCCGCGAGGGCGACGAGCGCTGGACGGAGGAGGACGGAGCCTGGATGTGGGGGCTCCGGGACGCCTGCACGCTGCACGGGCTCCGCTGCGGCGCGTACATCACGCTGACCGGAGGGGGCTGGCAGGTGCTCGGCGAGGGCCGGGGAGGTCGTCGGCCGAGCTCCGATTCGCTCCCCCTGCCGCTGGGTGACGGGCCGGCCGAGCCCGACCGGCTCACACCGAGGACCGCGAGCGGCGCGAGCGAGCCCCTGCGCCGGGCCGCCGCACGCTGATCGCGCGAGCGGCGCCGGGCCCCCGCCGGTCCCGGTGGGGGCCCGGCGGAGGAGCTCGGTCGGTCAGACGCCGGCGCCGGCTCCGAGGAGCGCCGTGATGCGCTGCGGGTCACCGCAGACGACGAGCAGCGCGCCCGCGCGGGCCATCGCCGCCGGAAGGGCCCGGGCGGCCGTCCCCTCGTCTCCGCCGTTGACGGCGACGATCACCACGGGGCGGGTGGCGGCCCGCTCCACGGCGGAGGCGTCCGCGAAGAACACGTCGTCGTTGGTGTCCTGTTGGGCCCAGTAGGCGGCCTCGCCGAAGGACAGCTCGTGAGCCGCCCACGGGTGCGGGTCGCCGGTGGTGAGCACCAGGATCTCGCCGGGCGCCCGTCCGCTCTCCAGGAGCAGGTCCAGGGCCTCCTCGGCGGCGTCGAGCGCGCCGTCGACCGGGGCCGGGATCAGCTGGAGCTGCGGGGTGGATCGCTGGTCGGAACGATTTTCCGGGCCCTTGGCCGGGGACTGCCCGGCACCGGGACGCGGTGCCGGCGCGGCAGGCCTGGCCGGACCGGGAACGGGGCGTCCGGGACGCGGAGAGGCCGCGGAACGCGGGCCGGGTACGGGACGGGGGGTCGACGCGGGGCGGCCGGCGGCCGTGGTGGCGCGGGGACCCTGGGCGCTCTCGTGAATCTGAGGCTCCTCGGGGATGAGAGGCATGAATGGATGTCTATCAAACGCCGCTGCGCGAAGCACCGGCGGGTGGGCACACATGTGCACCCCGGCCGCATGGGCGGCCCTTGAGCAGGGCCTCCGTGACCGGAAGTTCAGAAGTCGAAGCCGAGTTGGCCCCCGCTTTCCAGCGCGGCCGCCTCGGCGGAGAGGCGGACCTTCTTGAGGTGGCGCCACTGGGGCAGCGCGTCCAGGTACGACCAGGAGAGACGGTGGTGGGGGGTGGGCCCCAGCTCTTCGAGTGCCGCTTTGTGGACCGGCGAAGGGTAGCCCGCGTTGGCACCGAAGGCGTACGCCGCGTACTGGCCGCCCTCGGCCTCCAGCTCCGCCATGACGGCGTCGCGCCGGACCTTCGCGATGACGGAGGCGGCCGCGACGGCGATGCAGGACTGGTCGCCCTTGATCACCGTGCGGACCCGCCAAGGGCTGCCGAGGTAGTCGTGCTTGCCGTCCAGGATCACCGCGTCGGGCCGCACCGGAAGGCCTTCGAGGGCCCGGACGGCCGCGAGCCGCAGCGCCGCGGTCATCCCGAGTTCGTCGATCTCCTGCGGAGAGGCGTCGCCGAGCGCGTACGCGGTGACCCACCCCTCCAGCTCCACGGCCAGCGCGTTGCGGCGCTTGGGGGTGAGCAGCTTCGAGTCGGTGAGCCCCTCGGGGGGTCGGCGAAGGCCGGTGACGGCCGCGCACACCGTGACGGGGCCGGCCCACGCTCCGCGTCCGACCTCGTCGACCCCGGCGACGATCTTGGCGCCGGTGGTGGCTCGGAGCGACCGCTCGACAGTGTGGGTGGGAGGTTCGTACGGCATGGCGCCAGACAGGTTACGCCGCCTGACGTCACCTGCGATACCCGGATTCGCCACAGACGCCCGAAGGCGCCCGTCCCGCCCCGCCCCGAAGCTCACCCTCACCACGCCTCGTAGGCCTCAGGCGCGCAGGAGGGGCACCATGATCCGGTCGATCACATCGGCGATCTCACCGTCCGGCCATTCGCTTCCGCACACCTTGGAGCGGTACATCATCATGGCGGGGACCACATCGAGGACGAGGTCGTCGATCGCATCGCGCCGCACCTCTCCGCGCGCGATTCCACGCCGCAGTACCTCCCGGAAGAGATGTTTCCAGGGTTGGATCACGCCCGTTTCGATCAGCTCGTGGAAGCGCTCGGCGGATTCGACATCGCATTCGTGAAGCACTGCGCGCAGGGCGAAGCCGGGCTTGGAGTACATCACGTCCCGAACCCGGAGGCACAGCTCGTAGAGGTCCTGACGCACACGGCCGGTGTCCGGGGCCTCGTCGAGCGTGGGCAGTCCGGCCTGGAGGGCGTCCGCGACGAGGTCTTCCTTCGACGGCCACCGCCGGTACACCGCGGCTTTGCCCGTCTGCGCGCCGACCGCGACACCCTCCATCGTGAGACCGCTCCAGCCGACGCTGCTCAGCTGGTCGAGCGCAGCCTCCAGAATCGCCCTCTCGAGCACGGGACCGCGGCGTCGCAGCGCCGCCCCCTCCGGCCGAGCGGCGGCCGTGGAGCGCGAAGTAACCATCAGGATCTCTCCGTTGACGCGATTCGATTCGTCGGCAGTGCTCAGTGAACGGTTGCGTTCACTGAGGGGGACTCACTACCGTGGTGGACAGTGAACGCGGGCGTTCACTAATTCTTCCGTGGGGGATTCCATAGTGACAACTTCTCCGGTGAACACACAGATCAAGGACGCGCCAGCTCGCGCCGGAGGTCGGCCGGGCATCGCCTTGACCGTCATCGCCGCCTGCCAGCTGATGGTCGTCCTCGACGCCACCATCGTGAACATCGCGCTGCCGCACATCCAGGACGCGCTCTCCTTCTCGACCACCGACCTGTCGTGGGTGCTCAGCGCCTACACGCTCACCTTCGGCGGCCTCCTGCTCCTCGGCGGACGCGCCGGCGACATCCTGGGCCGTCGCCGGGTGTTCATGGCCGGCATCCTGCTCTTCACGTTCGCCTCGCTGCTCGGCGGCTTCGCCCAGGAGCCCTGGCAGCTGCTCGCTGCACGGGCCCTGCAGGGCGTGGGCGGCGCGATCGCCTCGCCGACCTCGCTGGCGCTGATCACCACGACGTTCCCCGAAGGGCCGGAGCGCAACCGGGCGTTCGGCGTGTTCGCCGCGGTCTCGGCCGGCGGGGGCGCGATCGGCCTGCTCGCCGGCGGAGCGCTCACCGAGTGGCTCGACTGGCGCTGGGTCTTCTTCGTCAACGTGCCGATCGGCCTGCTGATCGCCTTCCTCGCCCCGCGCTACATCGCGGAATCCGAGCGCCACCCGGGCCGGTTCGACATCGCGGGTGCGACGACGTCGACGCTCGGCATGGCCGCGCTGGTCTACGGGTTCATCCGGGCTTCCGAGCAGGGGTGGAAGGACGGGCTGACCATCGGTTCCTTCGCTGCGGCGGTGGTCCTGCTGGTGGCGTTCGCCGTGGTGGAGTCGCGGGCCAAGGAACCGATCACGCCGCTGCGCATGTTCGCGGACCGCAACCGCTCGGGCACGTACGTCATCATGCTCAGCCTGTCGGCCGCCATGTTCGGCATGTTCTTCTTCATCGTGCTGTGGGTGCAGAACGTCCTGGGCTACAGCCCGGTCCAGTCCGGACTGGCCTTCCTGCCGGTGACCGTCGCGATCGGCGTCGGCGCGGGGGTCGCCCAGCGATTCCTGCCGGTCCTCGGCCCGAAGCCGTTCATGGTGACGGGCGCGGCGCTCACCGGCGTGGGTCTCCTCTGGTTGACGTTCATCTCGTCGGACAGCAGTTACGTCACCGGGGTACTCGGCCCGATGGTCGTGTTCGGCTGCGGCATGGGCCTCAACTTCGTGACGCTCACGCTCACGGCCGTCTCCGGAGTGGCCCAGCACGAGGCGGGCGCCGCATCGGGTCTGCTCAACGCCACCCAGCAGGTCGGTGGCTCGCTCGGCCTCTCCATCCTCGTCACCGTCTTCGGCACGGCGAGCCGCGAGGAGGGCGAGAGGCAGCTGCCGGACTTCCTCGCGCACTCGACGCCCGAGCAGCAGGCGGAGGCGCTGAAGGCGAAGGAGCTGCCCGCGCCCTGGGGCCACGAGGTACTGACCTCCGGCATCTCCTCGGCCTTCACGGCCGCCGTCGGCATGGTGCTGATCGCGCTGGTCACGGCCGTCCTGGTGATCCGGGTCCGCAAGAGCGACCTGGAAGCACTGAGCGGCCGCGCCGAGGCGGCGGGGCCGGTGGCCTGATCACCCACCGATGTCCCCGGCCCCGAGCGGGACCGGGGACATCGAGCCGTCGCCGGCCGTGAGGACACCGAGCCGTTTCCGGCCGTGCGCCGTGGGCACATCGGCCGGTCTCAGGCCGTCCGGCTCCCCGCCGCCTCAGGCCGCCCCCTCCGGGACCCACCCCGGGAGGTCCTCGGTCTGCCGGAGCCAGTCCTCCGGCGGCGCGCCGGCCGCGGTGGAGGCGACCACTCCGCCGGCGATGGCGCAGGTCGTGTCGACGTCGCCGCCGACCTGCGCGGTCGTCCAGAACACCCGCTCGAAGTCACCGAGCCCGCGTGCTGCCGACCAGAGCGCGAAGGGGACCGTGTCATGGGCACTCGTCCGGCGGCCGCTGCCGAGGACCGCGGCGACCGTGCCGGGGTCGCCGTAGTCGAGCATGTCGCGGGCCCTGCGCAGGCCCGCCCCGACCGCGCTGCGCGGCACCAGGGCGATGACCCCGTCGAGCAGCGCCTCGGGCGTGGGCGGTCCGGCGGGGTCGGCGGCGATCGCGGCCGCGGCGGCGACGGCCATGGCGCCCACC
This sequence comes from Streptomyces sp. TLI_105, assembly GCF_900105415.1. GTDB lineage: Bacteria > Actinomycetota > Actinomycetes > Streptomycetales > Streptomycetaceae > Streptomyces. The sequence goes on from NZ_FNSM01000001.1 coordinate 2,198,189, forward strand.
ACGGCCTCCCGGTGCTGGTGGGTCGTGTACGCGGAGATCTCGGCCTGGTGCGTCGCCTGCTCGGGGTCGTCGGCGTACCAGGCGCCCAGCGGGGCGATCCGCATCGCGGCGCCGTTGCCCCAGGATCCCTGTCCGTTGAAGAGCGCGGCGGCCAGCTCGCGCCAGTCGCCCCCCTCACGGATGAGCCGGAGCATCCGGTTGACGGCAGGGCCGTAGCCTCGGTCGAAGTCGTGGTGCTCCGCGAAGGACCGGGCCAGGGCGTCCTGGTCGATGCGGTCGTGGTGGACGAGGACGGCCAGGACGGAGCAGGCCATCTCGGTGTCGTCGGTCCACTGCCAGGGGCCGGCGGGGAGCTCGCGCCGCTTCAGCAGGGGGTAGTGGGAGGGTACGAAGAACTGGGAGCCCAGGGCGTCTCCCACGGACAGCCCGCGCAGGCTGGCCAGGGCGCGGTCGAAGCGCCGGTCGAATGAGGAGTCAGCGGTCATCGATCTGCCACTCTATCCGGTGGGGCCGTACGGTTCCGGGGTGCGCCAGCGTTCGAACGGCCTGTCCAGACGGTACCGGCCGTCCTCTCCGAGCAGGAGCGTGCGGGTCTCGGCGTTGCCGGGATTCGACAGCGACTCGAAGTCCGCGACCGTCCAGTGGAACCAGCGCATGCAGAACAGCCGCATGGTCAGCCCGTGGGTGACGAGCAGGACGTTGGGCGGATGGTCGGGCGCCTCGAAACTGCGGTACAGGCTCTCCAGGAAGGCGCCGACGCGGTCGTAGACGTCGGCGCCGGACTCGCCCTGGGCGAAGCGGTAGAAGAAGTGGCCGTACGCGTCCCGGTAGGCCTTCTGCAGGCGCACGTCCTCGCGTTCCTGCCAGTTGCCCCAGTCCTGCTCCCGGAGCCTGGGCTCCTCCCGCACCCGGACCTGCTTGGCGGGGAGCCGGAAGGCCCGGAGGGTCTCATGGGTGCGGCGGTACGGCGAGACGTAGACGCTGACCGGTTCCTCGCCGAAGAGCTCCCGCAGCCGCTCCCCCGTCTCCTCGGCCTGGCGCCGGCCGGTCTCGGTCAGCCTCAGGGCATGATCGGGCTCGCGTTCGTACACCGTGTCATCGACATTGCCCTCGGACTCTCCGTGCCGTACGAGAACGATGCGCCGCGGTCGTGCCATACCCCGACCCTAGATCGCCGCTCTCCGGCGGGCTCAGCCGAGGCCTCGCCCGGAGTCCATCCGAGGGAGGTGCCCCGGGGCGGCGTCGGCGGGTCAGACCGTCCAGGAGGATTCGAGCTGCACCACGTCTCCGTTCAGCGCCGCCACGTCGGCCGCGGTACGGGCCCGCAGTCCGAGCCGCTCCACGCGTTCGACCCGGTACTTTCCGTGCTCGGCGGCGGACTGCCACATCGAGAGCACCAGGAACTCGCTGCCGGGCGCTTCGCCGAACAGGCCCCGCAGCATGCCGGGAGACCCTGCCATGGCCGGATTCCACACCTTCTCCTGCATGAGCGCGAAGTGCTCGGCACGGTCCTCGTGGACCCGGCAGTGCGCCACCCGCGCCACGTCGGCATCGGCGAACCGCGGCTCGAAGCCGGTCTTCACGTCGAAGCGGTGGTCGAAGAGCTTGACCTGGATGTCCTTGAACGTACCCACTTGCGCGGCCGCGAGACGATCGTGCGACCGCGCCATGAACGAGTCGTAGAAGGCCCGGCTCTCCCAGAACGCGAAGATGTGGGCGACGTCCGGGCGACCCCGGCTCCACCCGCCGCCCTGTCCCCGGAATCCCGGCTCACCGAGCAGCCCCGCCCATTTCCGCTGCCCCCGCTCGAACCCTCGACGGTCCACCACGGTGCAGCGAATCCACTTGACCAGCACCGCGCCATCGTACGGGGCCGGAGAGCACCCCGGCAGACCCCGTCAGGCTCCCTCCGCGTGCAGTCGCTCCAGACCCGCGCGCTCCTCGGCGTCCAGTTCGATGCCGAATTCGACCTCCAGGGTCGCGGCCAACTCGTCGGCGGTCACGATCCGCTCCTCGGCCGATCCGTCCGGGCGCAGGATCGAGAGCGTCGCGCGCAGCAGGGATCTGCCGGCGTCCGCGCCCGGCCGCTGGGCCACGACCTGGCCGAGGAAGCGCGACTGCGGATGGCTGGAGCTGTAGTGGTTCAGGACGGTGAAGTCACCGGGGTGGTACGCCTGGGGCGAGAACGCGTACAGGTCCTTCCAGCCCTCCGGCCGCAGCGAGCGCAGCACGTGGATGCCCTCGTCCTCGACGTGGACGCCGAACGTCCAGCCGCCCTGCTCCACGCGTGCGCCGTCCCGCAGCGGCACGGGCTCCAGCAGTCCCTGCCAGCCGAACCCGACGTCGGCGAGCCACTGTTCGCCTTCGACCGTGACCGCGAGGACCGCGTGGGTGACCGGCGGCAGCGTCGCGCCCCTCGAGCGGTTGCGCGCGCCGCGGCCGGCCACCTGGAAGCCGATCCGTTCGAGGGCCGCCGCGAAGAGGGAGTTCTGCTCGTAGCAGTAGCCTCCCCGGCGCCGCTCGACGAGTTTGCCCTGGAGGCTCTTCAGGTCCAGGGGAACCGGCCGCCCGAGGGCGACGTCGAGGTTCTCGAACGGAACGGCCGCGACATGCGCCCGGTGAAGGGCCGCCAAGGTCCTCGGATCCGGGGCGAGTTCCCCGTCCCGCTCGATGTCGTATCCGATTCGAGCCAGATATGCGTCGAGATCCAGCTCGTCACCGCTCCACAAACCGCTCTCCCCCTCAAGCGCCGGGTCCTCTGTCGTAGGCACATGACACCATGAGGAATCGGCCCATGACCAAGGGCTTTTGAGCGGGTCGACGGTACGAGGCGAGGCGTGCGCGGGGACGCACGCGGAGAGGGGAAGCACCATGAGCGGACTCAACAAAGGGGTGGGACGCGTCGAGGTCACGCTCAAGTGGGACCCCGCCCCGGCCGGCGCGCCGGCCCATGACCTGGATCTCGTCGCCGGGGTCTTCGCCGCGGGCGACCCGCACGGCGCGCCGGTCCATCTGGTGCACTTCGGCAGTCGCTCCCCGGACGGCACGATCACGCTCCACCGCGACAGCCGTACGGGCCAGGGATTCGGCTACGACGAGGCCATGACCCTGGAGCTGGACCGGCTGGACGCGCGGTACGCGCGCGTGGTGGTGGGCGTGGCCATACAACAGGGCGGCGGGCGGCTGACCTTCGGCGACATAGCGAACACGGGCATACGGGTACGCGAGGGCTACACCGACCTGCTGACCCATGACTTCGCGGACGTCCCCGGGGCCCGTTCGGCGACGGTCGTGGAATTCACCCGTGACGAGGCGAACGGCTGGTCGTACCACTCGATCACCCGCGGCTTCGACGCCGACCCGCAGACCTTCGGCACGCTCCTGGGCTCCGCGGTGTCCTGACACCCGGCGGCACACGAAAAGGGACACCGAACTCCCTTCGGCACACGCGAAAGGGCGCACCGGACTCCCCTCGGCACGTGCGAAAAGGGCGCCGACCGGTGGTCGGCGCCCCCTCACGGGCGATCCGGTGCGCTCAGCGGCTTCCGCCCCTCAGCGCACCGGGGCGGGGTCAGCTGCAGCCGCTGGTCGAGCCGCAGCCCTCGCAGATGTAGCAGGAGCCGGCGCGCTGCATCTTCGTGCCGCAGGAGAAGCAGAGCGGGGCGTCGGCGCTGATGCCGAGCTGCATCTCGACGAGCTCCGCCGAGGTGTGCGCCTGCTTCGGGGCCGGGACCTCGGCCTTGACCACCGGGGCCGGGGCGGCGACGGCCTTCAGCTCCTGGGCGCGGGGCGCGGACTGGGCGAGGGCCTCGACGTCGACGTCCTCGTCATCGGGCTGCTCGTACGAGCCGGTGTCCAGGTGGCGCTGACGCTCCTCGGCCGAGTGGATGCCGAGGGCGGAGCGGGTCTCGAAGGGCAGGAAGTCCAGCGCCAGGCGACGGAAGATGTAGTCGACGATCGACTGCGCCATCCGCACGTCCGGGTCGTCCGTCATGCCGGCCGGCTCGAAGCGCATGTTGGTGAACTTCGAGACGTAGGTCTCGAGCGGGACGCCGTACTGCAGGCCGACGGAGACGGCGATGGAGAAGGCGTCCATCATGCCGGCGAGGGTGGAGCCCTGCTTGGACATCTTCAGGAAGACCTCGCCGAGACCGTCGTCCGGGTAGGAGTTGGCGGTCATGTAGCCCTCGGCGCCACCGACGGTGAAGGAGGTGGTGATCCCCGGGCGGCCCTTCGGGAGGCGCTTGCGGACCGGGCGGTACTCGACGACCTTCTCGACGGCCTCGCGGATCGTCGCCTCGGACTTCGCGGTGACCTGGGCCTTCTCGTCCTCCTTCTTCTTGGCGGAGAGCGGCTGGCCGACCTTGCAGTTGTCGCGGTAGATCGCGAGCGCCTTGACGCCCATCTTCCAGGCCTCGAAGTAGACCTCCTCGACGTCCTCGACCGTGGCCGTCTCCGGCAGGTTCACGGTCTTGGAGAGGGCGCCCGAGATCCACGGCTGGATGGCGGCCATCATGCGGACGTGGCCCATCGCGGAGATGGAGCGCTCGCCCATGGCGCAGTCGAAGACCTCGTAGTGCTCGGTCTTCAGGCCGGGGGCGTCGATCACATTGCCGTGCTCGGCGATGTGGGCGACGATCGCCTCGATCTGCTCCTCCTGGTAGCCCAGGCGGCGCAGGGCCTGCGGGACGGTGCCGTTGACGATCTGCATCGAGCCGCCGCCGACGAGCTTCTTGAACTTGACCAGGGCGAGGTCGGGCTCGAGGCCGGTGGTGTCGCAGGACATCGCCAGACCGATGGTGCCGGTGGGGGCGATGACCGAGGCCTGGGCGTTGCGGAAGCCGTTCTTGGCACCGAGGCGGATGACGTCCTGCCAGGCCTCCGTGGCGGCGGCCCAGATCGGCGAGTCCAGGTCGTCCATGCGGACGGCCTTGGTGTTCTCGTCGGCGTGCTGCCGCATGACGCGCTGGTGCGGCTCGGCGTTGAGGGCGTAGCCGTCGTACGGGCCGACGACCGCGGCGAGTTCGGCGGAGCGCTTGTACGAGGTGCCGGTCATCAGGGAGGTGATGGCACCGGCGAGGGCGCGGCCGCCGTCGGAGTCGTACGCGTGGCCGGTGGCCATCAGCAGGGCGCCGAGGTTGGCGTAGCCGATGCCGAGCTGGCGGTAGGCGCGGGTGTTCTCGCCGATCTTCTGGGTGGGGAAGTCGGCGAAGCAGATGGAGATGTCCATCGCGGTGATGACGAGCTCGACGACCTTGGCGAAGCGCTCGACCTCGAAGGACTGGTTGCCCTTGCCGTCGTCCTTGAGGAACTTCATCAGGTTCAGCGAGGCGAGGTTGCAGGACGTGTTGTCCAGGTGCATGTACTCGCTGCACGGGTTCGAGCCGTTGATGCGGCCGGACTCGGGGCAGGTGTGCCAGTGGTTGATCGTGTCGTCGTACTGGATGCCCGGGTCGGCGCAGGCCCACGCGGCCTCGGCCATCTTGCGGAAGAGCGCCTTGGCTTCGACCTCCTCGATGACCTCGCCGGTCATGCGGGCGCGCAGGCCGAACTTCCCGCCGGACTCGACGGCCTTCATGAACTCGTCGTTCACGCGGACGGAGTTGTTGGCGTTCTGGTACTGGACGGACGTGATGTCGTCGCCGCCCAGGTCCATGTCGAAGCCCGCGTCGCGGAGGGCGCGGATCTTCTCCTCCTCCTTGACCTTGGTCTCGATGAAGTCCTCGATGTCGGGGTGGTCGACGTCGAGGATGACCATCTTGGCCGCGCGACGGGTGGCGCCGCCCGACTTGATCGTTCCCGCGGAGGCGTCGGCGCCGCGCATGAAGGAGACCGGGCCGGAGGCGTTGCCGCCGGAGGAGAGCAGCTCCTTGGAGGAGCGGATGCGGGAGAGGTTCAGGCCGGCGCCGGAGCCGCCCTTGAAGATCATGCCCTCTTCCTTGTACCAGTCGAGGATGGACTCCATGGAGTCGTCGACGGACAGGATGAAGCAGGCGGAGACCTGCTGGGGCTGGGGCGTGCCGACGTTGAACCAGACCGGCGAGTTGAAGCTGAAGATCTGGTGCAGGAGGGCGTAGGCCAGCTCGTGCTCGAAGATCTCGGCGTCGGCGGGCGAGGCGAAGTAGCCGTAGTCCTCGCCGGCCTTCGTGTACGTCTTCACGATCCGGTCGATGAGCTGCTTGAGACCGGTCTCGCGCTGCGGGGTGCCGACCGCACCGCGGAAGTACTTGCTGGTGACGATGTTGACCGCGTTCACCGACCAGAAGTCGGGGAACTCGACGCCGCGCTGCTCGAAGTTGATCGAGCCGTCGCGCCAGTTGGTCATGACGACGTCCCGGCGCTCCCACGTCACCTCGTCGTACGGATGCACGCCGGGGGTGGTGTGGATGCGCTCGATGCGCAGGCCCTTGCTCGCCGACTTGGTTCCCTTGGTGCGGGAACCGCGTGCCGGGCCGCTCGCCGTCTCTGTCATGCCGCCTCCCATATACGGGCAAAACACACTTTGGCACCCAGATAGTCCCAGGGCACCGTCTTCTGTACGTCGTTCTGTACTGCTGCCACGGGGACCACGACGGGTCGCCCGGGGCACGTCTGCCGGGCCGCTCGGCGGCCGGTCGCCGGGCCGCCGAGCGGCCCGGACCGCCGGTCAGTCGGCGGCGGTGGCGGGAACGGGGACCTCTGGGGTCGCACCGGTCCCGCGGTTCTCAGCGGGAGGCCGCACGCGGAGTTCCGCGATGGCGGCCTCGAAGTCTTCGAGGCTGTCGAAAGCCTTGTACACGGACGCGAAGCGCAGGTAGGCGACGAGGTCGAGCTCCTGCAAGGGGCCGAGGATGGCCAGACCCACGTCGTGGGTGGTCAGCTCGGCGCTCCCGGTGGCGCGCACCGCCTCCTCGACCCGCTGGCCGAGCTTGGCGAGGGCGTCCTCGGTGACCGGTCGCCCCTGGCACGCCTTGCGCACACCGGAGATGACCTTGGTGCGACTGAAGGGCTCGGTGACGCCGGAACGCTTCACCACCATGAGCGAGCACGTCTCCACCGTCGTGAAACGACGGGAGCAGTCGGGGCACTGGCGACGGCGTCGGATCGACGTCCCGTCGTCGGTGGTGCGACTGTCGACGACGCGGCTGTCGGGGTGCCTGCAGAAGGGGCAGTGCATAGGTTTCGACCCTCCTCATGGCACGACTGACGAGCCTCGCCCGGCCCGTCAAGGCCCCGCGAAGCGACCACCAGCATAGGTGATGCGGGCACCCCCGGCAGACCGGGGACCACTACCCCTGGGCGGTCGATGCCATCCAACCACTAGATCTTGGGTTAGGGGCACTTCCACCCCTCCGCGTGTCGCGACGCGGGCGCTCCCGGGGATCCACGCCTCCGGATGCGACACTGGGAGGGCCCACCGCTCGCCACGACCCAGCGGCGAAGGCTACCGTAACGACCGATTTGGGGCGGCGGCGCCGGCGCACCCATACACCTCCGCACATACGCGCGTAAGGCAATCTGCGAATTTTCACTCGAACGTGTGTTTGGCGCAACCTTTCGAAAGCCACTACCGTTGTGCCAGGCAGGGAGACCATTCGAGAGGGGCCGACGACGTGACCACCACCGCAGACAGTGCCACCATCACCGCCCAGGACCGCTCCCAGGGCCGACTCGAGCCGATGCACGCCATGAATGATGTGAACATGAGCGGCGAGGAGCCAGGGCGCCCCGCCCGCGCCCTCCCCGGGCGACCTCCAGGCATCCGCGCCGACAGCTCCGGACTCACCGACCGGCAGCGCAGGGTCATCGAAGTCATCCGTGACTCGGTCCAGCGGCGCGGCTACCCGCCGTCGATGCGGGAGATCGGGCAGGCGGTCGGCCTCTCCAGCACCTCCTCGGTGGCACACCAGCTCATGGCGCTGGAGCGCAAGGGCTTCCTCCGTCGCGACCCCCACCGGCCCCGTGCCTACGAGGTCCGCGGCTCCGACCAGCCGAGCACCCAGCCGACGGACACCACCGGCAAGCCGGCCGCGTCGTACGTCCCGCTGGTCGGCCGCATCGCGGCCGGTGGCCCCATCCTGGCCGAGGAGTCCGTCGAGGACGTCTTCCCCCTCCCCCGCCAACTGGTCGGCGACGGCGAGCTGTTCGTCCTGAAGGTCGTCGGCGACTCGATGATCGAGGCCGCCATCTGCGACGGCGACTGGGTCACCGTCCGCCGTCAGCCCGTCGCGGAGAACGGCGACATCGTCGCCGCGATGCTCGACGGCGAGGCCACCGTCAAGCGCTTCAAGCGCGAGGACGGCCACGTCTGGCTGCTCCCGCACAACGCGGCGTACCAGCCCATCCCCGGCGACGAGGCCACCATCCTCGGCAAGGTCGTGGCGGTGCTGCGGCGGGTGTGACACTCCCCGCCGGCTCTGACCGGGCCCCGGGACCCACTGCGCCGGTCCCGGGGCCCTGCCGTGTCCTGACTCCCTAGCCCGCCGTCTTCGAGGCGGCGTCGATGGCCGCGAGCGACTTCCGGACCTGGTTGCGGTCCGTCGTGTACCAGAAATCGGGCAGCGAGGCCTTCAGATAGCTGCCGTAGCGAGCGGTGGCCAGCCGGGGATCGAGGACCGCCACGACGCCCCGGTCGCCGGTGGCCCGCACCAGCCGACCGGCGCCCTGGGCCATCAGCAGGGCCGCATGGGTCGCCGCGACCGCCATGAAGCCGTTCCCGCCGGCCTCCTCGACGGCCTTCTGCCGGGCGCTCATCAACGGATCGTCGGGGCGCGGGAACGGGATCTTGTCCATGACGACCAGCTGACAGCTGGGCCCCGGGACGTCCACGCCCTGCCAGAGCGAGAGCGTGCCGAAGAGACAGGTCTTCGGGTCGGCCGCGAAGTTCTTGATCAGCTCGCCCAGCGTGTCCTCGCCCTGGAGCAGGATCGGCAGCTCCGGCACCCGGCTCCGCAGCTCCTCCGCCGCCTGCTGCGCGGCACGCATGGAGGAGAAGAGACCGAGGGTCCGCCCGCCGGCCGCCTGCATCAGCTCGGTGAGCTCGTCGAGCATGTCACCCCGCTCCCCGTCGCGCGCGGGGCGCGAGAGGTGCTTGGCGACGTACAGGATGCCCTGCTTCGGATAGTCGAACGGGGAGCCGACGTCGATGCCCTTCCAGACCGGCAGGTCGTCGCCCGTGGTGCCCTCGGGAGCCAGGCCGAGCGACGCCCCGACCCCGTTGAAGTCGCCGCCGAGCTTGAGCGTGGCCGAGGCGAGCACCACGGACCGCTCCGTGAACAGCTTCTCCCGCAGCAGGCCGGAGACCGTCAGCGGCGCGACCCGCAGCGAGGCCCCGAACCGGTCGTGACGCTCGTACCAGACGACGTCGTACTCGGAACCCTGGGTGATCCGCTCCGCCACGCCGTGCACGGTCTCCACCGAGGCCATGGCCTGCTTGCGGACCGCGTCCTCGTCCTGCACGGCCCGGTCCCGGGTGTTGCCCAGTGCCGTGATCACGGCACGGGCCGCGTCCCGCAGCGCCATCAACGCGTACGCCAGGTCCTCCGGGATCTCCTCCAGGCGACCCGGCAGCGCCAGCTCCATGACCCGCTCGAAGCCCTCCGCGGCGGTCTGCAGCTGGTCGGCCGTCTTCTCGTCCACGAGCTTCGCGGCCCGGCGCACGGCACGGTTGACCTGGCCCGGGGTGAGCTCGCCGGTGGCGACACCCGTGACCCGGGACACCAGCTCATGGGCCTCGTCGACGATCAGCACCTCGTGCTGCGGGAGCACCGGGGCGCCCTCGATGGCGTCGATGGCGAGCAGGGCGTGGTTGGTGACGACGACGTCCGCGAGCTTGGCGCGCTCGCGGGCCGCCTCGGCGAAGCACTCCGGCCCGTACGCGCACTTGCTCGCGCCGAGGCACTCCCGGGAGGAGACCGAGACCTGGGCCCAGGCCTTGTCGGAGACGCCGGGCGTCAGGTCGTCCCGGTCGCCGGTCTCCGTCTCGTCCGACCAGTCCCGCAGCCGCAGCAGGTCCTGGCCCAGCTTGCTGCTGGGCGCGGCCGCCTCGAAGGGGTCGAAGAGGCCGTCCTCCTCGTCCTGCGGGACACCCTCGTGGAGCCGGTGCAGGCAGAGGTAGTTCGACCGGCCCTTGAGCATGGCGAACTGCGGCCGGCGGCGAAGCTGCGGGTGCAGCGCCTCGACCGTCCGGGGAAGATCGCGCTCGACGAGCTGGCGCTGGAGCGCCAGGGTGGCCGTGGCCACCACCACCCGCTCGCCCTGGGCCAGCGCCGGCACTAGGTAGCCGAGCGACTTGCCCGTGCCGGTGCCGGCCTGGACGAGGAGGTGGGAGTTGTCGTCGATGGCCTCGGCCACGGCCTCGGCCATGGTGACCTGGCCGGGCCGCTCCGTGCCGCCGACGGCGGAGACGGCGGCGTGGAGGAGGTCGGGGAGGGATGGCTTCGTCATAGCCCTGCCACCCTACGGGGCGGGACTGACAGCCAGGTCACGCGAGTGGGTTGGGGACGGTTCCGTGGACGGCCGCGTGCGGGCGGTCGGGCCGGTCCCGGTAGCCGTCCAGGTGCAGACGGTTGCGGTTGAGGCAGAGCCGCTCGATCCGCGGGGTCAGGAGGTCGAAGAGCTCGAACCGTTCCTTCAGCTCGGGGAAGCGCGCCTGGTACCGCAGGATCTCGGCTCGGACGAGGCCCCAGAAGTCCTCCTCGGGCACGCCGAGTTGTTCCTCGCAGAGGGGAGCCAGGTAGCGGAAGACGCCGACGAAGAGCCCCGAATGGATGAACTGGGTCAGGAATCCGGGCTCCTCCGTCAACAGGACGTCACGGACATCATCCGGGAGGGTGGCGTGTTCGGGGAGGGGGTGGGCACTGATGTTCACATCGTCGACGAAGTCCTTGATCGCCAGTCGGACCGGGACGTCGTCGCCGTCGTACACGACGATGGCGTTCTCGCCGTGGGGCGAGAAGACCGTGCCGTACCGGTAGAGGAAATGCAGCAGCGGGGGGAGCAGAGCGGTGAAGAGGTGCTGGAGCCAGACTGCGGGGGCGAGCCCGGAGCGCTCGACGAGCTCGGCGACGAACGCCCGGCCTTCCGGGTCGGTGTGGAGGAGCGAGGCGAGGGTGCGGGCCCGCTCGCCCGGGGGCAGCCTGAGCGGCTCGCGCCAGATCGCGCCGAGCAGTTCCTTGTACTGGTACGGGACTTCGGGAAGCCGGTCGTACAGGGGGTGCTCGACCGTGACGGAGGCGACCTCACCGAGGAGGATCACTCCGCACTCGTCCCGCAGGAACGGATCGGCTTCGCGCAGGCCGTGGACCCAGGCGGTCACGGCGGGCGCGGCGAGGGTCCGCTCGGTGGGCAGTCCGCGCCAGACGAGGGTGTTGAGCACCGACAGGGGCAGCTTGACGGTGTGCCGGTCGGGGCGGCTGGTGTTGAGGAAGGTACGGACGGACTGCTGCGGCAGCCGGAGGTCGCCGTCGGCGGGGAGCGGGACGACGGTCCCGGCGGCGATGGCCGGGGCGTAGAGCGGGAGCAGGACCTCGTCCCACTGCCAGGGGTGGACGGGCAGCAGGAGGTAGCCGTCGGGTTCGTGACCGCGGGCGGTCAGGGCGGCCCGGAAGGCTTCGTGAACCTCGGGGTCGAGCTCCCGGGCATAGAGGCGGTCGGGGGTCTCCAGGCCTGCCACGCCACGGTAGGCGGCGAGGCGGTTGCTGACGGCGATCCACGGCAGCCGGGTCGCGCGGCGTGCCTCGGGGGCCCAGTGGGCGGCGTCGGTGGCGGAGAAGCCGATGCGTCCCTTGTTGAGGACGAGCCAGGGGTGACCGGTCTGATGGCCTTCGAGTTCCGCGTAGGACAGTTCGGCGAGCCGGTCGGCGGTGAGGGCCGTGTGGTCGAGGCGGGCGTCGGCGGCGAGGGTGGCGGAGAGCTCGCGGATCAGATGACCGAGGGTGGCGCCGTCGAGTCGGAGGAGGTGACGGGCGCGGACCAGGAAGTCGAAGGGATCGGTGAGGGGCCGGCCCTCGTGGGCGATCGAGCCGGCGGTGACGTGCCAGCTGCCGTAGGCGCCTCGGCGGGCACGGAAGGTGAGTGTGGTGCCGTCGTCGAGCCGTAGCGCGTGGCGGTCGGGCTCGCCGTCGTCGGCGGGCACGGGTTCGACGATCTCCTCGTAGGCGAACTCGGAGAGGGCCTTGGCGAGGAGACGGGAGGACGCCCGCGTCCAGGCGGCGGCGTTCAGCTCGGGGGGCGCGAGCAGTTCGGGCACCGGGGCGGGGCTCTTCGTGGGAGCCGGGACGGCCGGGGTGGATGGTGCGGAGTCGTGAGGTGCAGGGGATGTCGACACGGGGACTCCTCGGGGTGGGCACCGCTGTGGGCCGAGCGGTGCATATGAGAAAGGGACGGTTCACAGAACGTGACGAAGGGCCCGGTCACGGATCATGAGCGCGGCCGTTTTGTCGGAAAGGTCGACTTCTGCCGCGTAGCGGAAGCCGCCACTGAGGAACGCGGAGACGGAGGGGGTGTTGCGGATGTCGGGTTCGGCGACGACCCGGGTGCAGCGGGGGCGGTGGTCGAGGACCAGATCGGCGACGGCGCGCAGCAGCGTGGTGCCGACGCCACGGCCCCGGTCGGTGACGCCTCCGATCAGCAGATGGACACCCGTGTCATGGGGAAGCGCCGGGTAGTGGCGGGCGAGCGGGTCGAGGTCGGCACGGTAGATCTCGAAGTAGCTCATGGGCGTGCCGTCGAGGACGCCCAGGCAGGGGACGCTCCGGCCGTCGCCCTCGAGTTGGGCGCGGACGTGTTCGGCGGTGACGGTGTCGGGTCCGGCGAGCTCCCAGAAGGCGGCGACGGCGGGGTCGTTCATCCATCGGGTGAGCAGCGGCAGATCCCGTTCGAGTCGCACGGGTACGAGCCGGAAGGAGCCGACGGGGGTGTCGGCAGGCCCCCAGGCGGCGACGGAGTCGAGCAGATCGCCGTCGAGGAGGGCGACGAGGTCGTCGACCCTGAGGTCCAGGGTGTCGTCCCCCGGCGGGTCGACCGGTGGGCGGGTGGGTGACACGGTGTCGCTCTCCTCTCGGCGGCGCGGTCGGGGCGGGGGTGGGACGGCGCCGGCGCGGGTTCAGGTACGGAGGGGGTTGGTGACGGTGACGTAGACGGACTGGGTGTCGACGGGCCCGACGAGCTCGTCCAGGCCGTGCAGACGGGTGAGGAGGTTGGCCTTGCTGCGCAGGGTCGCGGCTTCCAGGAGCCGGTGCGGAAGGGGGGAGCCGAGGCTGGTGGCGGAGGTGAGGAAGCTGCGGAAGGCGGCGAGCAGGACGCGTTCGTCGGCGAGGTGCTGGGCGCCGAACGCGCCGATGAGGCCGAGGACGTTGTTGATGCCGAGGTAGTAGGCGAAGCGCTCGTCGGTGACCTGGTCGGAGACGAAGGTGTCGCTGTCGGCGCCGATGCCGGGGAGGCGGCTCTCCAGCTCGCCCCGGTGGGACTCGCGGAAGTAGTAGCCCTGGTTGTCGCGGTAGCGGCCGCCGATCGGCCAGCCGTCCGGGTCGAGGAGGACCAGGGTGTTCTGCTGGTGGGCCTCCAGGGCGATGCCGGCGTGGCCGTCGAGCCAGAGGACGGGGCGGACGACGTGGTCGAGGTAGCGGAGGAACCACTCGGCGGCGACTGCGGTCGTGGGGCGGCTGGTGCGGGCGGAGAGCCGTCCGATGACGTCGGCGAGCCGGGAGCGCATGGTGGTGGCTCCGGGCCAGGGGCGGGGGGTCGTGAGGGAGGCGATGCAGACGGCGTCGTCGCCGGGGCCGAAGGGGTTGTGGCGGATCATGACGTCGAGTCCGGGGACGGGGGTGCCGTCCGGGGCGTCGACGGCGAGCCAGGCGGGGTCGCGGACGATGTCGAAGCACGGGTGGGCGGCCTGCCACTCGTCGACGAGACCGGTGCGGAGCAGCCGGTGGACCTCGACGCCGCGGTGGAGTTCCTTGCGGAGGTTCTCGCGGCGGGAGTTGGTGATGCGCAGGCCGAGGGAGAGCTTGAGCATGGCCCGGGCGCCGGGGCGGTGCACGGTGCGGACGGAGGAGGTGGGGTGCCAGGGGGTGCCGTGGGGGCCCAGGTCGTGGAGGAGGCCCGCGTCCAGGAGGGCGCGGACGTCGGGGCGGTGCAGCAGTTCACGGGCCTGCCAGGGGTGCAGGGGCAGGGGGGTGGTGCCGGCGGGGAGTGCGAGTCCTTCGGCGAGTCCGGCGGCGAGCTGCTCGGCGGTGACGGGCCGGCCCTGTTCGGTCCAGGCGGAGTCGGCGGCGAGGACGGTGCGGTCGACGGCGAACCAGTGGAGGGGGAAGGAGCCGTGCAGTTCGGGTGAGTAGAGCCGGCCCTCGGCCTCGGAGAGTCCTTCGCGGCTCTTGGGGGTGGGGTGGAGCGGGTGGCCGAGCAGCAGGGACTGTTCGGCGGCGAGGAAGAGGTCGGCGTCCGGGTGCGGTTCGGGCCTGCGGCGGCGCTCGGTGAGGAAGTCTGCGGTGCGGCGGGCGGAATCGGCGACGCGGCCGACGAGATCGGTGCCCTCGGAGCGGCCCGTCTCCCGGCTGAGCAGGACGGCCACCGTGACGGCGTCGGCGGCCGGCACCGTGGCCGGGAGCCCTTCGAGGGCGGGGGCGCCGAAGCGGTGCCAGCCGGTGGGCGACCAGTAGCGGACGGGGACGAGGAGGGCGGTGCCGCTGGCGTCGAGGGGGACGCGCAGGGTGGTGGATCCGGGGGCCGGCAGGTTCTTCTCCCGGACCCAGCAGCGGAGGAGGTTCTCGACGGCGGCGGCGTCGGCGGCGCGCTGCGGGTCGGGGTCGTCCAGCGGGTCGGAGGCACCGGCCGGGCGAAGGGGCCGGGGCTCGTACGGTCCGGTGTGCTGGCGCGGGACGGTGTGCTCGTCGCAGCCGACCGGGTCCGGCCCGTGCTCCTGCCCCTGGGTGCCCCGACGCTCGACGTGGGGGGCCGCGGAGTGGAGGGGTTCCCCGGGGAGGGACGCCGCGTGGGGTGCCTCGGGGCGAGCGGCCTCCGGGTGGGGGGCCGCCGCCCCGCGGAAGGTCTCCGTGTGGAGGGCCTCGGAACGGAGGGCCTCGGAGCGAGGGGGCTCCGGGTGGCGGGGCGGTTGCGGGTGGGGGGCGGTGGGGTGGGGGCGGTCGGTGACGGGGGCCGGGGAGGTGGGGGTGGCGTTCACGGGGGCTTCCTTGGGGGTGGGGGCCGGGGCGGTCCGGGTCAGTGGGACGGGCCGGAGGCGTTCCGGGGGGCCGTGGCCCGGCGGGAGGCGGGCGGGTGGGGGGTGTGGGCCCGTTCGGCCGCGGCCAGGGCGTCGGCGAAGCGGTCCAGGACGGCGGTGGCCTGCTCGTCGGTGAGGGTGAGCGGGGGCAGGAGCCGGACCACGGCGGAGTGGCGGCCGCCGAGTTCGACGATGAGCCCGCGGGCGAGGCACTCCTGCTGGACTGCGAGGGCCAGGGTGGGGGCGGGGGGCGGGACGGAGTCGTCCGGTCCGGCCGCCTCGGGATCGACGAGTTCGACGCCGATCATCAGGCCCCGGCCGCGGACGTCGCCGACGCAGGGGTGGGCGGAGGCGAGGCCCTGGAGCCGGCCGAGGATCCGGGCGCCGAGGGTGCCGGCCCGTTCGGCGAGCTTGTTCTCGCGGACGTACGCGAGGGTGGCCGCGCCTGCGGCCATGGCGAGTTGGTTGCCGCGGAAGGTGCCGGCGTGGGCGCCCGGTTCCCAGGCGTCGAGTTCCGACCGGTAGACGATGACCGCGAGCGGGAGGGAGCCGCCGATGGCCTTGGAGAGGACCATCACGTCGGGCACGACGCCGCTGTGCTCGACGGCCCAGAAGGCGCCGGTGCGGCCGACGCCGGTCTGGACCTCGTCGACGACGAGGGGGATGGAGCGGTCGGCGGTGATCCGGCGCATCCGGCGCATCCAGTCGTCGGGGGCGGGGATGACCCCGCCCTCGCCCTGGACGGCCTCGACGAGCATCCCGGCGGGGGTGGTGACGCCGCTCTTGGGGTCGTCGAGGAGGGTCTCGGTCCAGTGGGCGGCGAGTTCGGCGCCGCGCTCGCCGCCGACGCCGAAGGGGCAGCGGTACTGCTGCGGGTAGGGCAGCCGGGTCACGCGGACCTCGGGTGCTCCGCCGGAGGCGTCGAGGGCTCCGGCCGTCATGCCGTGGTAGGCGCCGGTGAAGGCGAGGAGCCCGCTCCGGCCGGTGGCGGTCCGGACGAGTTTGAGGGCCGCCTCGACCGCGTCCGTGCCCGCGGGGCCGCAGAACTGGATGCGGGCGTCGTCGGCGAGCGCGCCGGGGAGGGTGGCGAACAGTTCGGAGGTGAAGGCGTCCTTGACGGGGGTGGCGAGGTCGAGGACGTGGAGGGGCGCTCCCGATTCGAGGACCTTCCTGATGGCTTCCAGGACCACGGGGTGGTTGTGGCCGAGGGCGAGTGTCCCGGCGCCGGACAGGCAGTCGAGGTAACGGCGTCCGTCGGCGCCCTCGATGGTCAGCCCCCGGGCCCGCACGGGGACGATCGGCAGGGAGCGGGCGTAGGTGCGTGCGGCGGACTCGCGCTGGGACTGGCGGCGCAGGATGCCCTCGTACTCGCCCCCTTGGTCCGTCGGCCGGTCCGTCGGTCGGCTCTGCGTGCGCGCGGCCGGTGGGACGGCCGGAGCTGATTCGGTCACGGCCACGGCTCGGTGTCCTCCCGCTGTAACAGTTGCGTTGCACATCGGGGCGTCGCGGAGCCGCCGCAAAGGCCGCCCTGAACGCCACCGTTGTGTCCCCCGTCCGTACCAACGACGGGAACTGCCGGGGATCACGGGCCGGGGGGAAGGAACTTGGCGTGTCCCGGATCACGGCACGGCAACGGCTGAACGGGGTCCGGAACCGCCGGTGGGGCGCGTACCGTCCCCTCCGGCACCGGCATAGTGGGGGCCGTCGGTCGTGTCCGCGAGGACCCGGCCGCTGTTCGCCCACGCACACATTGCACACGTTGACGTAGTCCCAGGGGGATCACCAGATGCGATCGATTCGTCCGCTGCTGATGGCGGCTTCCGCCGTCGCGGCGCTGACGCTCACCGTCACGGCCTGCGGTCCGAGCGAGGAGAACGCGGGAGACAAGCCCGTCGCTCCCGTGAGCCTGGACCCGGACAAGATCAAGATTCCGGAGGACCTGAAGGACCGCCTGAAGGAACACGGGATCGACCTCGACAAGTGGCGCAACGGCGAGTGGAAGAACTGGGACCGCGACAAGTGGCTGCGTGAGGCCAAGGACTTCGTCAACCCGATCATCGAGGACCTCTGGGACCCGGACCGGATGCGCGAGGCCGAGCGTCCGGACAAGCCGGTCGAGGAGGAGGACATCTCGGGCGACAAGGGCGTCACCGACCCGACTCCGGCCCCGGTGCGGGCGAAGGCCGTGACGGCGAAGTACCACGACAACGCCCCCGAGTCCGGCAAGGTCTTCTTCGACGGCCCCGAGGGCTCGATGGTCTGCTCGGCCACGGTGGTCAAGGACCCGGCGCACCCGGGCAAGTCCAACCTGGTCTGGACGGCCGGTCACTGCGTGCACAAGGGCAAGCAGGGCGGCTGGTACCGCAACATCGCCTTCGTGCCCTCGTACAACGACTCGGCGATGGAGACCTCGGCGCTGGAGAAGGCGACGCGGGAGCAGATCGCCCCGTACGGCGTGTGGTGGGCGGACTGGGTCAAGACCTCCGACCAGTGGATCGCCGAGGGCGCGTCCACCGGCGGTGCCGGCGCTCCCTACGACTTCGCGGTCATCAAGGTGACGCCGGAGAAGGGCTCCTCGGGCAAGTCGCTGGAGGAGACGGTCGGTTCGGCGCTCCCGGTGGAGTTCAACGCCCCCGCCGTGCCGAAGATCGCGGGCATGACGGCGACCGGCTACCCGGCGGCGCCGCCGTTCGACGGCCAGAAGATGTTCCAGTGCCAGGACAAGCCGGGCCGGCTGTCCCTGAAGGCGGAGCAGCCGACGATGTACCGGATCGGCTGCACGATGACCGGTGGTTCGTCCGGCGGCGGTTGGGTCGCCAAGGGCGGCGACGGCAAGCCGGCGCTGGTGTCGAACACCTCGATCGGCCCGTCGACGGCCGGTTGGCTCGCGGGTCCGCGCTTCGGTCCCGAGGCCAAGGCCGTCTTCGACGCGGTCAGCAAGAAGTACGCCGGCCAGTAGGCGCGGCGGACGCGGAGGCGGGGCCCCGGGGGTCCCGCCTCCCCCCATGTCCGGTCCGACCGGCATACTGTGCACCGCTCATGACACGTCCATGGCAATACCAACGGGGAATACATTCATGCGTTCCGTACGACTCCTACCCGCCGCCCTCGGCCTGGTCGCCGCGCTCACGCTGACCGCCACGGCCTGCGGACCCACCGAGACCCCGGCCGACGGCAAGCCGACCGCCGGGGCGAGCAGCTCCACACCCGCCGCCGACGGGGGCGACGCCGGCGCCGACCTCACCAAGGACCTCGCCGACAAGCTCAAGAAGCACGGCGTCGACCTGGACAAGTGGAAGCAGGGCGAGTGGAAGAACTGGGACAAGGACACCTGGCTCCGTGAGGCCGAGGACTTCGTCAACCCGGTGATCGAGGGGCTCTGGGACCCGCCGCGCATGCAGTCGGCGAAGAGCCCGGACCAGACGATCACCGCGCAGGCCGGTGCCGGTGGCACCGACCCGACGCCCCGCCCGGTCAAGGCGCAGCGCGAGAAGACGCCGTACCACAACTACGCGGCCCCGGTCGGCAAGATCTTCTTCGACGCGCCCGAGGGCCACATGGTCTGCTCCGGCACCATCGTGAAGGACCCGCGCCGCCCCGGGAAGTCCAACCTGGTCTGGACGGCCGGCCACTGCGTCCACGCGGGCAAGAAGGGTGGCTGGTACCGCAACATCGCCTTCGTCCCGGCCTTCAACGACCTGGGCAAGTCCCCCGCCGCACTGCAGAACGCGCAGCCGCACGAGGTGTACCCGTACGGCCAGTTCTGGGCCGACTGGGCCGTGACCTCGGGCGAGTGGATCAACGCGGGCGGCACCAACCAGGCCTGGCCGTACGACTACGCCGTGCTGCACGTGCAGCCCGAGCTCGGCTCGAAGTCCCTGGAGGAGACCGTCGGCGCCGCCCTGCCGGTCGACTTCTCCGCGCCGACGGCCGCGCAGTCCGGCACGATGGGCGCCTGGGGCTACCCGGGGGCGCCGCCGTACAACGGCATGATCATGCACAAGTGCCTCGACCGGCCGACGCGTCTCACCACGGCCCCGGCCACGCCGACCATGTACCGGATCGGCTGCACGATGACCGCTGGTTCCTCGGGCGGCGGCTGGTTCCGCGTGCTGCCGAACGGCAAGACGGCGCTCGTGTCGAACACCTCGATCGGCCCGGCCGGCAGCAACGGCTGGCTCGCCGGACCGCAGCTGGGTCGCGGCGCCAAGGCCGCCCACGAGATGGTCAGCAAGAAGTTCGCCCGCTGACACGCCCGAAACGGCAGGACAGCAGAAGGCGCCGGCCCCTCCCGTGCGGGAGGGGCCGGCGCCTTCGTGCTCCGTCAGTGCGCGGCGGGGACGTACGGCGCGAGCAGCGCCGCCAGTTCCTCGTGCACCCGGGCCTTGAGCAGGGTGCCCTCCGGGGTGTGCTCCTCGGACTCCACCTCGCCCTCGGCGTGCACCCGCGAGACGAGCCCGCCCTGGGTGTACGGCACGAGGACCTCCAGCTCGACCTCCGGGCGCGGCAGCTCCCGGTCGATGAGCGCGAGCAGCTCGTCGATGCCCTGGCCCGAACGGGCCGAGACCACGATGGAGTGCTTCTCCATCCGCAGCAGGCGCTGGAGGACCAGCGGGTCCGCCGCGTCGGCCTTGTTGACGACGACGATCTCCGGCACGTTCACCGCGCCGACGTCGCGGAAGACCTCGCGCACGGCGGCCAGCTGCTCCTCCGGGGCGGGGTGCGAGCCGTCCACCACGTGCAGGATGAGGTCGGACTCGCCGACCTCCTCCATGGTGGAGCGGAACGCCTCGACCAGGTGGTGCGGCAGGTGCCGGACGAAGCCGACGGTGTCGGCCAGGGTGTAGACCCGGCCGGTGGGCGTCTCGGCCCGGCGGACGGTCGGGTCGAGGGTGGCGAACAGGGCGTTCTCCACGAGGACGCCCGCGCCGGTGAGGCGGTTGAGCAGGGAGGACTTGCCGGCGTTGGTGTATCCGGCGATGGCGACCGACGGCACCTTGTTCCGGCGGCGCTCCTGCCGCTTGATGTCGCGGCCGGTCTTCATCTCCGCGATCTCCCGGCGCATCTTCGCCATCTTCTCGCGGATGCGGCGCCGGTCGGTCTCGATCTTGGTCTCACCGGGGCCGCGGGTGGCCATGCCGCCACCGCCGCCGCCACCCATCTGACGGGACAGCGACTGACCCCAGCCGCGCAGTCGCGGCAGCATGTACTGCATCTGCGCGAGCGCGACCTGCGCCTTGCCCTCTCGGGACTTGGCGTGCTGGGCGAAGATGTCGAGGATGAGGGCGGTCCGGTCGACCACCTTCACCTTGACGACGTCTTCGAGGGCGATGAGCTGGCCGGGGCTGAGCTCGCCGTCGCAGACGACGGTGTCGGCGCCGGTCTCGAGCACGATGTCGCGCAGCTCGCGCGCCTTGCCCGAGCCGATGAAGGTGGCCGGGTCCGGCTTGTCGCGGCGCTGGATCACGCCGTCGAGCACGAGGGCGCCAGCCGTCTCGGCGAGGGCCGCGAGCTCCGCGAGGGAGTTCTCCGCGTCCTGCACCGTCCCGGAGGTCCAGACACCGACCAGCACGACGCGCTCGAGGCGCAGCTGGCGGTACTCGACCTCGGTGACGTCCTCGAGCTCGGTGGAGAGGCCCGCGACACGGCGCAGCGCCGCGCGCTCGGAGCGGTCGAACTGGTCGCCGTCCCGCTCTCCGTCGATCTCGTGGCTCCAGGCGACGTCCTCTTCCATCAGGGCATCGGCCCGAAGGCTCTCGGTACGGCTCGTCTCCGCGAAGCTCTGCTCGTCCTGGGAAGGGGAAGAAGAGGAGGTCATTGGATCCTTACGTCGATGAGGAGATTGTGTCTGTGCCGGTCACAACGCCTGCGGGCGCCGGAAGATTCCCGGGCCCGCCCGCGTCGGCCGGAGGATCCGGCCGCGTCGCCGACCTGAAGATGGTGTCACGGCCCCGCCGGGCCCGTCACCCGGGTTTCGGCGCGGTCCCCGCAGCCTCGGCGGGACGACTGCGCCAGTCCGGGTGCCCGGGCATCGCCGGGGTCTTCGCCTCGTACAGCCAGCCGTGGAAGAAGGCGGTGAGGTCCCGGCCCGCGACCTCGCCGGCCAGCGCGATGAAGTCGGCGGTGGTGGCTGTACCGTCCCGGTGCTCGGCGACCCAGCGGCGCTCCAGGGTCCGGAAGGCCTCGGTGCCGATCGTCTGGCGGAGTGCGTAGAGGACGAGGGCGCTGCCGTCGTAGACGACGGGCCTGAAGAGGCTGATCTTGTGGCCGGGCGTGGGGGGCTCCGGGGCGGCCGGCGGGCCGCCGGCGGCGCGCCAGCCGTCGGAGGCGGCGTAGGCGCCCTTCATGCGCTGCTCCAGGGACTTGCCGGCGGTCTCCTCGGCGTACAGCGCCTCGTACCAGCTGGCGTGTCCCTCGTTGAGCCACAGGTCGGACCAGGTGCGGGGCGAGACGCTGTCGCCGAACCACTGGTGGGCCAGCTCGTGGACCATGACGGCGTCGACGTACCACTCGGGGTAGGCGGGCTCGGTGAAGATCCCGCGCTCGAAGAGCGAGAGGGTCTGGGTCTCCAGCTCGAAGCCGGTGTCCGCGTCGGCGATGAGCACGCCGTACGTCTCGAAGGGGTACGGGCCGACCTGCCGCTCCATCCACTCCAGGTGGCCGGGGGTGCGGCGCAGCCAGGGCTCCATGAGCTGCCGGTCGGCGGTGGCCACCACGTCCCGTACGGGCAGCCCGTGGGGGCCCTCGCGGTGGACGACGGTGGAGCGGCCGATGGAGATCTGGGCGAGCTCCGTGGCCATGGGGTGCCGGGTGCGGTACGTCCAGGTGGTGGTGGCGCCGTGGTCGACGCGGCCCGCGGGGAGTCCGTTGGCGACGACGGTGAGCTCGCTGGGGGCGGTGATCCGGAAGGTGAACCGGGCCTTGTCCGAGGGATGGTCGTTGGAGGGGAAGACCCGGTGGGCGGCGTCGGCCTGGTTGGCCATGGCGAGGCCGTCGCTGGTGCGGACCCAGCCGCCGGTGGCGGCGGGGCCCGTGGGGTCGCTGGTGTGGGTGACGGTGATCTCGACGTCCTCGCCCGCGTCGATCGGGACGACGGGGGTGACGACCAGGTCCTCGCCGCTGGTGGTGTACTCGGCGGGCAGGCCGTCGACGGTGACGGCGGAGACCGTGCCGTGGGTGAAGTCGAGGTTGAGCCGCTCCAGGTCCTCGGTGGCGCGGGCGTCGATCCGGGTGACGGCGGCGAGGGGCTTCGTGTTCACCCCCGGATAGGTGACGTCGAGGGTGTAGGCGAGGACGTCGTAGCCGGGGTTGCCGAGCTGTGGGAAGAGCGGGTCCCCGATGCCGAGCGGCGCGGGGGCGGGCAGCGCGGCGGCGACGAGTCCGGCCGAGGCGGCGACCAGGACGGCGGAGCGGAGCCACCGCGCGCGGGGCAGGGACGTTCGGACGAGCGGCATGGGCCAGGGCCTTTCCGGAGGAATGGCCCTACGGCTACCAGGACCGCCGCCGCCCACCGGGGCGGCGCGCGCGCCGGCCACCCGAAGGGGGTCGTCGGCCGGGGCCGCGAGTGGCGGTCACCCGAAGGAGCGTCGCCGGCCCGGGCCGCGCGGATCCGGCCGCCCCGGGGAGCGACGTGGGCCCAGGCCACGCGAGTGCCGACCATCCCGAGGAGCGATGTCAGCCCAAGCCCCGCGCATGCCGGGCGCGGCTGACGTCGTACACCCCGGGGACGTCCCGCATGGCCTTCATGAGGGCGGCGAGGCCGGCCGCGTCGGGGAGCTGGAGGGTGTACGTGTGGCGGACCCGCTGCTCGGTGGGCGGCTCGACGTTCGCCGAGACGACGGCGGCGCCGAAGGCGGCGATGGCCTCGGTGAGGTCGGCGAGCAGCCCGGGCCGCCCGAAGGACTCGGCGACGAGGGTGACCCTGCCCTGGGCGGTGTCGCCCCAGCGGACGGTGACGGGCTCGCGGCCGAGACCGCGCATGGCGTCGGCGGCCGAGCAGCGGGCGCGGTGCACGGTGACCGATCCGCCGCGTACCCGGAAGCCGGTGATCTCGTCGGGCGGTACGGGGGTGCAGCAGCCCGCCGGACGGACGGCCGCGGGCGGCTCGCCGTCGAGGTCGGCGTGGAGTTCGGCGCCGGAGCGGCGGTCGGCGGGGACGTTGACCTGCGGGCGGGGGTCGGTGAGGGCGGGGGGCGCGGCGCTCTCGGGGTGGGCCCGGAGCCAGCCGGTGATCGCGATCCGGGCGGCGGGGGTGCGGGCGTGGTCCAGCCACTCGGGGGACGGCCCGGAGACGGTGTCCTGGGCGAGCAGCAGCTGGACGGTGTCGCCGTCGCCGAGGACGGTGCTCAGCGGTGCGAGGCGGCCGTTGACGCGGGCGCCGAGGCAGGCGTGGGCGGCCTCGCCGTGCTGCGCGTACGCGGCGTCGACGCAGCTGGCGCCGGCGGGCAGGCTGATCGTGCCGGGGGCGCTGCCGTCGGCGCGGAAGACGGTGATCTCGTCGTCCTCGGCGAGGTCGGCGCGGAGCGAGGTCCAGAAGGTGTCGGGGTCGGGGGCGGACTGCTGCCAGTCGAGGAGGCGGGAGAGCCAGCCGGGGCGGGTGGGGTCGACGCGCTCGCCGTCGTCCGGCTGCGGGAGGCCGGCGGCCGGGGCGGTGCCGTCCGGTTCCTGGCCCACGTGGGGGTTGCCGAGGGCGACGACTCCGGCCTCGGCGACCTTGTGCATGCGGTGAGTCCGGATGAGGACCTCGGCGACGGCGCCGTCGGGGGCCGCGATCGCGGTGTGCAGCGACTGGTACAGGTTGAACTTGGGGGCGGCGATGAAGTCCTTGAACTCGGAGATCACCGGGGTGAAACAGGTGTGGAGCTCGCCGAGGACCCCGTAGCAGTCGGCGTCCTCGGCGACGAGGACGAGGAGCCGCCCGAAGTCGCAGCCGCGCAGTTCGCCGCGCTTGAGGCGGACGCGGTGGACGGAGACGAAGTGCCGGGGGCGGACGAGGACCTCGGCGTCGATGTCGGCCTCGCGCAGGACGGCGGTGACCTGCTCGGCGACGGCGCCGAGCTCGTCGGCGGCGCCGGGGTTGTCCGCGACGAGCGCGCGGGTGGTCTCGTACTCCTCGGGGTGGAGGATCGCGAAGACCAGGTCCTCCAGCTCGGTCTTGAGGGCCTGGACGCCGAGCCGCTCGGCGAGCGGGATGAGGACGTCCCGGGTGACCTTGGCGATCCTGGCCTGTTTCTCGGGGCGCATCACGCCGAGGGTGCGCATGTTGTGGAGGCGGTCGGCGAGCTTGATCGACATGACCCGGACGTCGCTGCCGGTGGCGACGAGCATCTTGCGGAAGGTCTCGGGCTCGGCGGCGGCGCCGTAGTCGATCTTCTCGACCTTGGTGACGCCGTCGACGAGGTAGGCGACCTCGTCGCCGAACTCGCGGCGCACCTGATCGAGCGTCACCTCGGTGTCCTCGACGGTGTCGTGGAGGAGGGAGGCGGTCAGGGTGGTGGTCTCCGCGCCGAGTTCGGCGAGGATGAGGGTGACCGCGAGCGGGTGGGTGATGTACGGCTCGCCGCTCTTGCGGAACTGGCCGCGGTGCGAGGACTCGGCGAGGACGTACGCCCGGCCGAGCACCGTCAGGTCGGCCTCGGGATGGTGGGCCCGGTGCGCCTCCGCCACGTGGCTGATGGCGTCGGGCAGCCGGTCGCGGGGCGCCGGTCCCGCGGTGGCGTTCAGCAGGGCGGCGCGGCCGAGGCGGCGCAGGTCGATCCTGGCCCGTCCGCGTCTGCGGACGGTCACGTCGGTGGGGGCGGCCTCGGGGTTGGTGGCCTCTGCGCTCATGGGGCACCTCCGGCAACATCGACCGGCGGTGGGCGGGCCAGGCGTGCCCGGGGGGCCGGTGCTTGATGCTACCGACCCCACCACGTGGCGCAGTCACGCTCTCGCTCAGCGTGAAACGGATCACCCATTCGAGCGACAAATCAGTCGTTGACAGTTTCGATTTCGTCGCGCGCGATCACGTCGCCGAGCTCAGCCACGTCGGATCGACGGTGCCTTCGGCGACAATGACCGCGGGTCCCGTCATGTCGATCCGGCCGTCGGGGTGCTCGGTGATGACGAGGGTCCCGCCGAGCACGTCGACGGTGTACGTGACGGGGGTGCCGCTCTCGGCGGGGTCGACGCCGTCCCGGCGGGCGGTGGCGACGGCGACGGCGCAGGCGCCGGTGCCGCAGGAGCGGGTCTCGGACGCGCCGCGCTCGTGGACCCGCATGGCGACGTGGCGGGGGCCGCGGTCGGCGACGAACTCGATGTTCACCCCGTCCGGGTAGACCGCGGCGGGCTCGTACGGCGGCTCGTCGTACAGGTTCCCCGCGTGGGCGAGGTCCTCGACGAAGGCGACCGCGTGCGGATTGCCCATGTTCACGTTGCGCGCGGGCCAGCTGCGGCCGTCGACGGTGACGGTGACCCCGGCCTCGGGGAGCACCGCGCGGCCCATGGCGACGGTGACGGAGCCGTCCTTGTCCAGGTGGACGTACTTGACGCCGCCCCGGGTGGCGACCGCGACCTCGCCCGCGGTGACGTGCCCCGCGTGCTCCAGGTAGCGGGCGAAGACCCGGACGCCGTTCCCGCACATCTCGGCCACGGAGCCGTCGGCGTTGCGGTAGTCCATGAACCACTCGGCCTCGTCGGCCAGGTGGCGGGCGTCGGGGTGGGCGGCGCTGCGCACGACGTGCAGCAGCCCGTCGCCCCCGATGCCGGCCCGCCGGTCGCAGAGGCGCGCCACGACGGCGGGGGGCAGGTCGACGGCGTTCTCCGCGTCGGGGACGATCACGAAGTCGTTCTCGGTGCCGTGGCCCTTGAGGAAGGGGATCGGCGAGGTCTGCGTGCTGGTCACGCGATCAACTGTACGGGTCGGGCCCGACACCCGACCGCCCCGTCCACGACCCGGCCCTACGGGAAGACCCACGCCCGGGTTCCCCCCACCACAGGCCCGATTCCGCAGGGGGCCGGGCCGGGGCGCGTACGGGACGGGGCCGCGTTCCGCGCGGGGCCCGGTCAGAGCGGGCTTCTGTGGGGCGGGGGCGTGTTCCGAGCGGGCGCGGGTCCGTGCCGGGGCTCAGCGCAGGCGGGCCACGCGCCAGACCGCGAGGGCGACCAGGGCCGCGATCGTCGACACGTACAGGGCGAGGACGCGCCAGTCGGGGCGCTCGCCCGAGCCGCGCTGCGGGAGACCCGGCCAGGTGTAGCCGACCTTGCGGGCGGCCATCATGCCCCAGCCCGCCGCGCAGGAGCTGATCAGCAGTCCAAGCATGGCGACGACGGCGCCGCCGTCACCCGAACCGAAGGCGAGCGGAAAGGCGAACATCAGCGAGCCGACGGCGGCCAGACCCACGATCGGGGCGAGCTGCCAGATCCGCAGCCGGCGCTGGGGGCGCAGCTCGACCTCGACCTCGTCGGCGTCGACCTCGATGGCGGTGCCCACGGCGTCGTCGGGTCCGTCCGGGGTCAGCCCCGGCGTCCCGACGGCGGCGTCGTCCGTCGAATGGCCCGGCGTGTCGCCCGACGGATCCGCCGTCGGGTCACCCAGGGCCGCCTCGTGCTGTTCTCTGTCGCGAGGGCCGGCCTCCATCGCCACGCGCCCTCCCCACTCGGACTCCACTTGGTCGATCGATGCTCGATGATGGCACGCTCATGACCGCCGAAATGACGGACAGTGCGTCCCGATGCCATCACGTGATCAGGCTGTAACCGCTCGTTCGACCAACGAGAGCGCCTCCCGCGGGAGTTCCCCGCGGTGATCGGCGGCTCCGCTGAGCCAGTGCACCCGCGGGTCTCGGCGGAACCACGAGTCCTGGCGGCGCGCGAAGCGCTTCGTGGCCCGCACGGTCTCCGCGCGCGCCTCGTCCTCGGTGCACTCCCCCGCGAGCGCCGCGAGGACCTGCTGGTAGCCCAGGGCGCGGGCCGCCGTGCGTCCCTCGCGCAGTCCCCGCGCCTCCAGGGCGCGCACCTCGGCGACGAGACCGGCCTCCCACATGCGGTCCACGCGCGTGGCGATCCGCTCGTCGAGCTCGGGTCGGGCCACGTCGACGCCGATCTGGACGGTGTCGTAGACGGAGTCGGGGCCCGGCAGGTTGGCGGTGAAGGGCTTGCCGGTGATCTCGATCACCTCCAGGGCCCGGACGATGCGGCGTCCGTTGCTGGGCAGGATCGCGCGGGCCGCCTCGGGGTCCGCCGCGGCGAGCCGGACGTGCAGGGCGCCGGAGCCGCGCTCCTCGAGCTCGGCCTCCAGGCGGGCCCGGACGGCGGGGTCGGTGCCGGGGAACTCGAGGGCGTCGACGGCCCCCCGTACGTACAGTCCGGAACCGCCGACGAGGACCGGGGTGCGGCCGTCGGCGAGCAGCCGGTCGATCTCGGCGCGGGCGAGGCGCTGGTACTCGGCGACGCTGGCGGCCTCGGTCACGTCCCAGATGTCGAGGAGGTGGTGCGGGATGCCGCCGCGCTCCTCCGGCGTCAGCTTGGCGGTGCCGATGTCCATCCCCCGGTAGAGCTGCATGGAGTCGGCGTTGACGACCTCGCCGCCGAGCTGCTGGGCCAGGAATACACCCAGATCGGACTTTCCGGCCGCTGTGGGGCCGACGACGGCGATGACCCGCGGGGCGGGAGCTGCGCTTCTCACCGTCCCAGTCTCGCAAACCTCCCGCCCGGTCCCCGAACGAGCTGCGGAACGGGCCCGTCCGGCTCCGTCGCCCGGGGCGGGGCTCCGGACGTGGACCACCCCGGATCCCGGCCGCCGATCACCGCGGCGCCCCTTCCGTCCGAGTACTCTATGGAGTGGTTATGGGCGTTTTTGCAATCTTTCGCCGAAAGAAGCAAGTCGCGGAACGCACTACACGGAACACGGACCCCACAGGTTCGCGGAGGGAAGGTGCTCCATGGGTCTCATGGATTCGCTGAAGGCCAAGCTCGCCCCGGCCAAGGACAAGGTCGCCGACCTCGCGCAGCAGCACGGCGAGAAGATCGACCACGGTCTGGACAAGGCCGCGAAGCTGGTCGACGAGAAGACCAAGGGCAAGTACAGCGACAAGATCCACACCGGTACGGACAAGGCGAAGGGCGCCATCGACCGGATCGGTCACAAGGACGACGGCACGCCCGGGAGCGGTGGCACGACGCCGCCGCCGGCCGCCTGACGGCCACGTCGTCCGGCAGTCCCTCCGCACGGCGGACGGCCGCGGAGCATCGCGCTCCGCGGCCGTCCGCCGTTCTCGTTCCTGCCGTCCCTCAGGACCAGGCCGCGACGAAGTACCCCACGCCGTACGGGGCGTCCTCGAAGAGCAGCCGGCCGTCGAGCCCGGCACCCTCCGCGGCGCCCGCCAGCACCTGCCAGGGGGCGCGGCCGGCCGCCTTCAGCTCGGACGCGAGCCCGGCGTCCAGCGCGAGCAGCGCCGCCACGTCGGCCGTCCCCAACGCCCGGGCCGCCTCCGCGTCGAAACCGGCGGCCCGCTCGTCCAGGTAACCGGGGGCCTTCACCGTCCGGCAGGCACTGCCGTCGCCCAGTACGAGGAGGGCGACGCGCTCGGCGGAGGCGGCGAGCTCCCGGCCGGTCCCGGCGCAGACGGCCGCCGCCGTCGAGGCGGCCACGCCCAGGCCCTCGACCGGCGCGTCGGCCCAGTCGGCGCGGGCCAGGAGCCAGGCGCCGACGGCGAGGGAGAGGGGCAGGGGGCGGCTGTCGCCGCCCTGGGGGCGGGGCGGCTCCGCGCCGAGCCGCACGGAGAGGTCCACGCCGAAACCGGCGAAGGAGCCCGTCGCGCCGGCCGGGTAGCCGCCGTGCGCGCCCTCGTCGGCGGGCCCGACGACGTACAGCCGGTCGGGACGGGCGGCGGCGAGCAGCCCGACGGCATCCGCGCACGCCGCACGCGCGGCGTCCAGCTCCGGGGCGGCACCGGTCGCGACGTCGGGGACGAGGAGTGGGGGGCTGGGACAGACGGCTGCGGCGACAAGCATGATCCGCAGCCTACTGGGCGGGGGCGTGGCGCTTCGAGGCCGTGGGCGGCGGTTGCGCGCGGCGGCGCGTGCGGGGCAGCCGCTTCCGCGCCCCCCCGTTGTGGGCGCGCCGGCCGGGGCGGTGCCCCCACCCCCGTTGTGGGCATGCGTTCCGCTGGGGCGAGGGGGGTCCCCCTGCTCGAGCGAAGCCGAGAGCTTGGGGGAGGGTGGGCACAACGGAACGGCGCCCCTTGCCGGGCCCAGGCTCCCGCGCCCTGACCTGCACCGACCTGTGCGCCGCACGCGTGGCGCGGGTCCAGGCGCGGAACGCGGAGGCGCCGCTAAGGGCGCCGTCCCGTGTGCCCACCCGTCCCGCCCCAACGGGACGACTGCCCACACGGGCGGGGGGCGGGGGCACCGCCCCGTGGGCGCGCGCCCACGAGGGTGCGGGAGAGGCACCGCCCCGCGGGCGCGCGCCCGTACGGGGGGGTGCCCCGTCGCGCGGCAGGTGGGCGGGGTGGTGGCCCCGGGCCGGTCGTGGGGTCAGTGGTTGCCGCAGGCCGGGGCCGTCGGGGTCGGGAGGGGGGCCGGGGCGCCGATCGTCGGGAGGCCGAGGAGGACGCCCGCCGGCTTCACCGCCGCGGCCGCCGTGCGCTTCTCCCAGGCGTCGCCCGCGCGGGTGCGGCGGACGGCGGCCACGGGGCCCTCGGCGAGCAGGTGGTGGGGGGCCGCGTAGGTGATCTCGACGGTCACCACGTCACCCGGGCGGACCTCCTCGTCCGGCTTCGTGAAGTGGACGAGCCGGTTGTCGGGGGCGCGGCCGGAGAGGCGGTGGGTCTCGCCGTCCTTGCGGCCCTCGCCCTCCGCGACCATGACCTCGAGGGTGCGGCCGACCTGCTTCTTGTTCTCCTCCCAGGAGATCTCCTCCTGGAGGGCGACGAGGCGCTCGTAGCGCGCCTGCACGACCTCCTTCGGGATCTGGCCCTCCATGGTGGCCGCGGGGGTGCCGGGGCGCTTGGAGTACTGGAAGGTGAAGGCGTTCGCGAAGCGGGCCTCGCGGACGGTGTGCATCGTCTGCTCGAAGTCCTCCTCGGTCTCGCCGGGGAAGCCCACGATGATGTCGGTGGAGATCGCCGCGTGCGGAATGGCCGCACGGACCTTCTCGAGGATGCCGAGGAAACGCTCCTGCCGGTACGAGCGGCGCATCGCCTTCAGGATCGTGTCCGAGCCGGACTGGAGCGGCATGTGCAGCTGCGGCATGACGTTCGGCGTCTCGGCCATGGCCGCGATGACGTCGTCCGTGAAGTCGCGGGGGTGGGGGGAGGTGAAGCGGACCCGCTCCAGGCCCTCGATCTGCCCGCAGGCGCGCAGCAGCTTGCTGAAGGCCTCGCGGTCGCCCAGGTCGGAGCCGTACGCGTTGACGTTCTGGCCGAGCAGGGTGATCTCGGAGACGCCCTCGGCGACCAGCGCCTCGATCTCGGCGAGGATGTCGCCGGGTCGGCGGTCCTCCTCCTTGCCGCGCAGGGCGGGGACGATGCAGAAGGTGCAGGTGTTGTTGCAGCCGACGGAGATCGAGACCCAGGCGGCGTACGCGGACTCGCGGCGGGTCGGCAGCGTGGAGGGGAAGGCCTCCAGCGACTCGGCGATCTCGATCTGCGCCTCCTCCTGGACGCGGGCGCGCTCCAGCAGGACCGGCAGCTTGCCGATGTTGTGCGTGCCGAAGACCACGTCGACCCAGGGGGCCTTCTTGACGATGGTGTCGCGGTCCTTCTGGGCGAGACAGCCGCCGACGGCGATCTGCATGCCGGGGCGCGCGGTCTTCATGGGGGCGAGCCGGCCGAGGTTGCCGTACAGCTTGTTGTCGGCGTTCTCGCGGACCGCGCAGGTGTTGAAGACGACGACGTCGGCGTCGCCGTCCGCGCCCTTGGGGGCCCGGACGTAACCCGCCTCTTCCAGCAGACCGGAGAGCCGCTCGGAGTCGTGGACGTTCATCTGGCACCCGTAGGTGCGGATCTCGTAGGTCTTGGGTGCTGGAACGTCCACTGCCGGGCTCCGGTCGCTGCTGCTGGTCATGGCTCAAGGGTAGGCGGTTCCCGGAGGCACCACTGCTGCCCTCTCTGCGCAACGCTGCCGCCGCGGACGGCGGGCCCGCCCCTGGTGCGGGCCGGGGCTCAGCGGCGGCAAGCTGCCGGACTGCTGGACGTCGCCTCCCCGGTGTCCACCGCGGGAACCTGTTCGTGCTCATGAGGCA
This sequence comes from Streptomyces sp. TLI_105, assembly GCF_900105415.1. Taxonomy (GTDB): domain Bacteria; phylum Actinomycetota; class Actinomycetes; order Streptomycetales; family Streptomycetaceae; genus Streptomyces. The sequence continues at coordinate 2,229,610 of NZ_FNSM01000001.1, forward strand.
GCTGGTCGGCCCCTGGGCGCCCAGCCTGGTGACGCTCCGTCGAGTTCGTACCATACAGCCGGCTCATACAGATGTTCAGCAGTTCGATACCGGCCATCCATGATGCATCGGGCGAAGGATCCCCCGACAACTCGACCCTTGGCCGGAAAGTCACGACTGGGAGCGGTTGAGGGGGCAAAAACTAGACATTCTCCGACGCGTACTTCAAGCCACATTCCAGGGCACGGACGAGCGGAGCCGCGATGACGGGTCTGGTAGCCTGGCGCCAGGCTGAGCGGTGAGCTCACCACGGGGGGGATTTCTCATGCAATGGGAATCGATAGACCACATCGTCAGGGAGACAGCAGAGAGAAGTCCGGAAACCGCCGCTGTCCTAGGTGACGGCTTTCTCATTGACTACGCGTCGCTGGACGACGGGGCGGACTATCTCGCCGAGGCGATCGAGTCGATGGGCGTATCGCCACTCGACCGTGTGGGCGTATACATCAGGTCCGGATACGAGTTCCTGGTCACCGTGCTGGCCCTCTCTCGAGTGGGTGCGATCCCCGCACTCCTCGACGTCCTGGACGATCCGGGGTCCATGCGGCGAATCCCGACGGAAGCGGGATTGCGCTTCATCATCACGCATGGCGCGGATGCCGCCCTCGTCGAGGAAGTGTTCTCCGACGACGAAGAGCCCGGCGCCGTTCCCGGAGCGCCGGATTTCGCTCTCATCGCACGTGAACCTGCGCAATCGACCGAAACCGATGAACCGGGGATCATTTTCTTCACCGCCCGCGACCGGGAACCGGTCTTCGTGTCGCACGCGGCGATGCTGGAAAACGTGCGGGAAATCGCCGGTGGAGTGAGTCTGTCGGCACGGGACACCGTCGCGATAACGGAGTCGATGGCCTCGCAGGAGTCGATCGCGGTGGGCTTCAGCGCCTTCCTCGTCGGAGGCAGTCTCTCGCTGGGCCGGACGCTCCGCCTTGCCGAGGCACCGCAGACGGACATGGCTGATTCGAGTCCCGTGGACATGCTCGCCTCGGCACGTCGGCGGCTGCTCGGCCCGCTCGACGCCTCACACCTCGCCGTGCCGTCCCCGCCGCAGCTGCGCGCGATCGTCGGCGGCAACGGACTCCTCCCGAACGGCTGCGACCACCGGTTCGGGACAGTCCGCCACGGAACCTGTTCCCACACCAGGGAGATGACGGCGGAGGCGCAGCTCTACGCCGTCGACCTCACTGCCGGCAGAGTGTGGGTCGACCACCACACGGGCGCCGTGTTCGACGAACTCGACGAGCCGTACCCCCTCGGTCTCCACCTGCGCACGCAGCATCGCGGCGGGCTCGGATCTCAGCTGACCTGAGGAGGCCGCTCGGCCGCGGAGGCCAGCGCGTCCACGATCTCCGGTTCGCGTCGGCGGTCCAGCGTGGCACGGACCTCCTCGAGCGAGACGTCCTTCTCCAACCACACGGCGTGGGCGAGGGCGGCCAGGAGGTCGGTGTCCGTCAGCGTCGGATCGTCGGCGTGGGAATGGCCCGTCATCGCCAGCGCGGCGCGCAGGCCGGTGCCCGACTTGCGCAGTGGCTCCACGTCGAACTCGTCACCGGGGCGGAACGTCAGGAAGACGATGTCCCCGACTTGCGCCCCCACGTCCTGGAGGAAGCGTTTGATCGTCCCGGTCCGGGCCTGGACCGAGGACCAGACGATCTCCTGCGGGCCCAGTCGGCTCGCGAGGGACTTCGACGAGTTGGGTCCCACACCGAGCAGGCCGGCCAGCCCGGACGGAAGGCTGAACGACGACCCGCGCTTGTGCTGATTGTTGATCGTCATGCGGAAGCGCAGGATCTCGCCCTCGCGGTACAGCCGTGGCGTTCCCTGGGGACTCCGGCCCGGCTTGCGCACTGCGCTTCGGAAGGAGACGACATTGTTGGTCTGGCGGAATTCTCCGGCGGAGGCGTAGGTCCGGATGCTGGCCTCGCTCACGTCGTATCGCGAGCGAATGGAATCGATCAGCTTGTCCAGCTCGATCTGACCGCCGCTCTCCGTGACGAGGTGGGCGATCTGCTGACGGATCGGCATGTACTCCGGCAGCCCCCAACGGGTGAGCGCCCATTCGGTCCGGTCCGACTTCATGAACCGCTCGTCCGCCACGAGCGCGTTGCGCACGGCCGCGCTCGTCCGCTTCGGCTGGAGTTGCCCGTGGATCGCGTCGAGCGTCCTCGGTTCGCCGGCGACGCCCAGGACCCCGGCGACATGGTCCTCAAGGGTGGAGGTACGGATGAGGACGTGGTCATCGATCATGGTGTGACCACAGCGGGTGAGCCAGCGCGCCGCTTCCTCCTGCGGCATTGAGAGCTCGTGGGCGACGACGCCGAGCGGCACGACCCCTTCGGGTGAGGCATGGGCGTCGAGGACGTCCGCGGTGGATCTGACGGCGTCGTCCGCGTCGGGGGCGAGGACCCAGCCCTCCCAGACCTCGAACTTGGTGCCCACCGCAGCGAGGGCGCCGATCACCGGAACGCCGACACTCTCCACCAGAGCGCTCATCTCCGGTCGTTGCGTGGCCAGGCGGCTGACTTCGGCGACGCAGGGAACGTTGTCGACGATCCAGCGTGCCGCCTCGGCGACGGGCACGGACGCGAAGAAGGCGATCTTGAGGTTCTTCCGCACCTGGTGATCGATCTGGCCTGTGCGCTCCCGGGAGACGCCGATCGCCTGTCCGAGACGGGCGAGGGAGGCCGGCCGGGCGGAAAAGATCCGTTCACGGCACAGCACGAGTTCTCGAGGTCCCAGCGCCCGGAAGATCTCATCCAGGGCATCGGCCACCCCCGAGTGGTGCATCGGCTCAGACACAGTCACTTCCCTCACCCCTACGACGAACCCTGCGCACCCGCACGGTTCAGACCAACTCGGAGCTCCCCCAGCACCATCATCTCTCAGTCGATGAGCCGGCGTCGCTCCATCAGTGATCCGTATGAACAGCGGAATGGAACCAGGTTGCCGCCGAGGACATCGGCGGCCCTCCGCTCGCGAGCGGAACCGCGGTGTGGGGTGAAGTTATGAGGGTTCACTGGAGAGAGTCGAGGGAGCGATGCTTGAAGCAGATGCGACGGTCGATCATCTGCCTCAATTTCCGACGAGATTCAACTAAGTCAGCCGAGCCTATCACCCCCTCTCAAGGAATGGCCAGTTTTTGGTCAAATCTTCATACCCAGTGGAACCTCTGCCCTCGGCGCCCGGGTGTCCATGCGCGCTGCCTCCAACGTGCTGCGGTACGCGGGCAGGAGGGTGTCCAGCCGCTGTTCGGCGAACCGTTTCAGAGCGATGCTCAGCGACTCCGGGTCCCGCAGGTCTTCACCCACGCAGTCGGCCAGAAGCTGCGCCTGGCAGAAGGCGTCGGTGATGCCCCGAGCGGTGATGGAGTCCTTGTGGTGGCCCGCGTCACCGACCAGCACCCAGCCGGGTCCCTGGGCCTCGCGGAAGAAGTTGCGCTGGTCTCCGGTGCCGTGCACGTGCTCCAGCCGGCGGCCCGCCGCCATCTCCTCGCGCACCTCGGGCGCCGTCGTCCCGACCTGCGTGAGCAGCGCGTTGAGGGCGTCGCCCCGTACGGCCGCGAACTGCGCCTGCCGGAAGTACGCGGCGACCAGGGTCGCCCCGTCGTTGGTGGGGATGGTGGCGACCCAGCGGCCGGGGGCCTCGAAGGTGCGCAGCCGCGGGGGAAGGTCGGACCAGAAGGTGTAGTACACGCAGGTGTGGTGCGGGTCCTGGAGCAGGACGGGAGCGCGTACCCCGGCCGCCACCGTGGAGCGCATACCGTCCGCACCCACCACGAGGTGGGCGCGTTCGGTGTGCTCCGCCCCGCCCTGCACCGAGCCGGTCCTGACCCCGACGACCCGGCCGTCCTCGAACAGCAGGTCGTTGACGGAGGTGTTGGGGCGGTACTCGACCCCGGCGTCGACGGCGGCGCCGATGAGGATCGGGTCGAGGAGCCGGCGGCGGGGCGCGTACGCGGCGTGGACACCGCCCGTGCGGTCCGGGGTGCCCTCGAGCACCGTTTCCCCGGCCGTGTGGCGGATCCGTTCCAAGGGCGGACAGCCGGTGGCCACGAGCTCGGGCAGCACGTTCCAGCGGTGCAGCGCGGCGACCCCGGACTGGTGGATGTAGAGGGTGGACAGGGCGTCCCTGACGACCCGGTCCCGATCGACCATGAGGACCCGGTAACCGGCCCGGGCCATGAGCATCGCGGTGGAGGCGCCCGCGATCCGGGCACCGACCACGATCACGTCATACACGACGACCTCCTTGTTCCGCCGGTGTCACGGCGGTTGCGCCGATGTGGGTCATGCGGCCGTGCGGGGCAGGTCCAGCCGGCCGGCGAGAGAGGCGACGGTCGGGTTGTCGAAGAGGGTCCGGAGCGAGATGTCCGTACCGAACTCCTGGTTCACGCGCAGGACGATCCTGGTCGCCAGCAGCGAGTGCCCCCCGAGCTGGAAGAAGTCGTCGTCGGCGCCGACGCGCGACAGGCCGAGGACGTCCTCGAAGATGCGGGCGATCCCGGTCTCCAGGTCGCCGGCCGGCGGGCGGCTGGTCTCGACGGCCTCGTAGTCGGGCTCGGGCAGGGCGCGCCGGTCGAGCTTGCCGTTCGGGGTCATCGGGATGCGGTCGAGGGTGACCACGAACGAGGGGACCATGTGGTCGGGCAGGTTCTCCCGGGTCGTCCGGACGACCTTCTCCGCGAGGCCGTCGAGGTCCGCGCCGGCGTCCGGCACCACGTAGGCCACGAGGACGAGTGCGCCGCTCGGCGCGGTCCTCGGGACGACCACGCAGGGGCCGACGCCGGGGGCCTTCGCGACGACCGCCGCGATCTCGGCGAGTTCCACGCGGAAGCCGCGGATCTTGATCTGGTCGTCGTTGCGGCCGAGATAGACGATGGTGCCGTAGTCGGACCACATCGCGAGGTCACCGGTGCGGTAGAGGCGCTCCCCCGGCTCTCCGTACGGGTTGGCGACGAACCGGGAGGCGGTCAGGGCCGGCTGGTTGTGGTAGCCGTTGGCCAGCTGCGCGCCGGCCAGGTACAGCTCTCCGGGGACACCGGCCGGGACGGGCTGGAGGAACCGGTCGAGGATGTAGCCGTCGCACTCGGCGGCCGGCCGGCCGAGGGGTTCGATGCCGCCGTGGACGGCTGAGTCGGAGCGCAGGTCGACCCGGTGGAAGGTGAGCTCTCCGGTCTCGGTGGGGCCGTAGGTGTTCCACGCGGTGATGCCGAGCCGCTCGCCGAGTTCCAGCGCCAGGCTCCTGGGCAGGGCCTCTCCCGAGCAGACGACGTGCCGCAGCGCGAGCTGCGCGGGGTCCGGCTCCGACTCGAGGAACGCCTGGAGCATCGACGGCACGAAGTTCGCCAGGGTGATGGACTCGTCGCGCATCAACTGCGCGAGGTGGACCGGGTCTCCGTGCCGTCCCGGCTCGGCCAGCACGACGACGGAGCCCGAGGTGAGCGTCCAGAAGATCTCGGTGACCGACACGTCGAAGCTGATCGGGGCCTTCTGCAGCACCCGGTCACGGGAGGACAGGGCGAACAGCTGGGACTGGCCCCAGCGGATCCGGTTCACGATCGAGCGGTGGGACAGGACGACCCCCTTGGGCCGTCCCGTCGTGCCGGAGGTGTAGATCACGTAGGCCGGTGCCTGCGGGTGGAGGCGACCGCCGCGGTCCGCTTCGGTGACCGGGGCGGCCGACCGGGCGGCGATCTCGGTGGCGATCGGCAGGTCGTCGACGGTCAGCAGGGAGGTCCCGGGCATGGACGTCAGGATGGGTTCCAGCTTCTTCTGGAACTCGGCCGAGGTGATCACGACCGGCGCCTTGGTGTCCTGGAGCATGTACTCGATGCGGTCGTCCGGGTAGGCGGTGTCGACGGGGACGTAGGCCGCGCCGCAGCGCAGGACCGCGATGAGGGCGACCACGAGGTCGTACGAGCGGGGCAGGGCGACGGCGACGCGGTCGCCCGTGCCGATGCCGGCCGCGAGCAGGTGCCGGCACAGGCGGTTCGCGGACGCGTCCAGCTCCGCGAAGCTGTGGCTCTCACCGCGGAAGACGACGGCGGGATCGGCGCCGGCGCTGCGGAACTGGGCGTCGAGGAGGGACAGCAGGGTGTGCTCGTCGTCCGGGCGCGGGCCGAGGTTCCAGTCGGTGACGACCTGGCGGAGGTCCGCCTCGTCGGCGACGGCGAGGGCTCCGATCCGCTGGTCGTCGGCGGCGCCGAGGATCTTGTCGAAGTAGGCGACGAAGCGGTGCAGATGGCGCTGCACGGAGGCGACGTCGAAGAGGGAGGCGTTGGCGTCGAGGTCGAAGCGCAGGCCGTGGCTGGAGTCGAGGTACGCGGACAGCGACAGGTCGTCGACCGGCCCGGTGGAGAGTCCCTGCTGGACGCCGGTGATCCCGCCGAAGTCCAGGTGGTAGTCGAAGGCCTTGATGTTGATCTGGGATCCCGAGAGCCGGCCGTCGGAACCGACGAGGCCCGCTTCGCGGGCGATGCTCTCCCGGCGGTAGCGCTGGTGGGCGCGGACCTGGCCGACCTCGTCGGCGAACTGCCGGATGGTCTCGGCCACGGTCGCGCGCGGATCGACGTCGACGTGCAGCGGAAGGATGTTGACGGTGACCGCGGGCGTGCTGAACGCCGTGGGGGTGGAGCGGCACATCATGGGGAGGCCCGGCGCTATGTGCTCGGTACCCATGATCTTGGAGAGGTAGGTTCCCCAGCCGGCGATGACGACGTCGCCCCAGGTGACCTTGTGAGCGGCGGCCACCTCGCGCAGGCGGACCTGGGCCTCGTCGCCGAGTTCCACCGTGACGCGGTGGGGCGGCTTGGCGTAGTCGTCGAAGCCCGAGGCCGCGAGGACGCCGGGCACCCTCTGGGCGGAGCGGCCGTCGACCTTCCGGGCCCAGAACGCGCGGTCCTCCTCGTGGGAGGGTTCCGCCTCGGCCTGGATCTCCTCGTCCAGCAGGTCCGCGGTCCGTCCGAACCAGCGGGGGCGGGCCGGGCGGCCCTCCGCGAGGGCGGTGTAGAGCTCCGAGACCCGGCGGGAGACGAGCATCAGCCCGTAGGCGTCGAGGAGGATGTGATGCGACCGGAGGTACCAGACGCCCTCGTTCTCGCCGAGGTGGTAGAAGGCGCTGTGGACGAGGTCGTCCCCGGTCAGCTCGCGCGGCACGGCGAGGTCGGCCCGCATGGCGTCCAGCGCGGCCGTCTTCGGCTCGGGACTGTCACTGAGGTCGTGCACCTCGGTGGTGAGACGGTCGGCGGGGGCGGCGTGCGTGCCGGCGCCCTGCCGGGGCAGGGGGTTGCACAGGACGTCCGATTCCGCGACGGCCGTCCGGACGGCCTCGCCCAGCAGTGCGGGGTCGACGCGCCGGCCGAACCACACGGCCTGACCGATGTTGAAGATGGGACTGTCCGGCACCAGTTGCTGCGCGTACAGGATGCCCTGCTGCGCGCCCAGAAGTGCGAGCGACTCGATCTTGCCGCCGGTCATCGGCGTCCTCCCGTTTCGAAAGTAGTACGAATTCCTGCTGTCAGGTGCGCCTGACTCAGGTCGCGGCCCCGACGGGGACCCGCTCGGCCTGGGCGTCGCGCCCGCGGAGCAGCAGCAGGCAGGGGCCGGTCATGGCCGTGGTGACGAGTGCCATGAGGACCATGGCGAGGAAGAGGGGCGGGGAGAGGATTCCCGCGCTGTATCCGACCTTCAGGACGACCAGCTCGGTGAGCCCGCGGGTGTTCATGAGCACCCCCGCCGTCAAGGACTCCCGGCGTTCCTGCCGGCCCAGCCGCGCGCCGAGGTAGGTACCGCCGATCTTGCTGACCGCGCCCAGGACCACGATGACGGCGACGAGTCCCCACGGGGTGTCGCCGAACCCGGCCGTCAGCACCGTGACGCCGGTGACCACGAAGAACACGGGGACGAGGCCGCGCCCCACGCGCGTCACCGAGGCCACGGCCGACTCCCAGGGCGCGGAGTCGGTGGCCGGAACGGCGAGCCCCAGGAGCACGGCGCCGAAGACCGCCGTCAGACCCAGCCGTTCGGAGGCGAGGGCCGACGCGATCGCCAGAGCGCCGATCGCCAGGGCGGTGCGCCTGCGGGCCCGGGTGACCATGACGGTGCCCAGCCGGGAACCCAGTGCGCGCCGTGCTCCCAGGGCGAGCAGCGCCCCGGCGGCGAAGATCTCCATCGAGCGCAGGAAGCCCGCCGGGCTGCCGGAGGCCAGCCCCACCGCGACGGAGAGCAGGATCCAGCCGGCGATGTCGATGAGGATGGCGGCGAACATGGCCACCCGTCCGGTGACCGATCCCAGCATGCCCCGCTCTTCGAGGATCCTGGCGAGCACCGGTACGGCGGTGATGGACATCGACACGGCGACCATGAGCACGAACGCCGAGGTGGGGGCGTGCCCGCGCACCGCCTGATCCCCCTTCCACGCCAGCCATCCGGCGAGCAGCGCCCCGGTCGCCAGGGGAAGGGCGAACGCGCCCAGGGCGACCGGGCCGGCGGCCTGGCGCACCGTCCGCTGCACGCCCAGGCGGAGCTTGTGGGTGGTCCCGACCAGGAACAGCGCGAGGCCGCCTTCGGAGACGAGCTTGAGCGTGTCGAGCATGTTGGCGGGCAGCAGGCTGTGGAGCGCGTCGCCGCCGAAGAGGCCCACGACGAGCGGTCCGGCGAACAGGCCGGCCATGATCTCGCCGACGACCTCCGGCTGACGCAGCAGCCGTGCCGCCGCTCGCCCGAGCATGGCGAGCAGGAGGATGGCCAGCAGGGTCGCCGCCAGCCGTGCGGTGAAGGTGACGCCGTCGGCGACGCCCATGGGTACCGTCCTTTCGGGTTCGGGATGCCGTCGTGTGCGGTCGGCGGCCGGTGTGCCTCGCACGGGCGCCCGGTCGTTCCCCGGGCGGCGGACCGCTGTCCACCGCCCGGGCGGCACGCCTCGGTGGACGGACAGGAGCCGTCCTGTCCGTCGCGCGGGACATGCCGCTCACGACCCTTCCGGGGCCGCCCGGGTCATGCGGTCCGGGACGCCTCGACGAGGCTCTTCGGCCGCATGTCGGTCCAGTTCTCCTCGATGTGCGCCAGGGCCTCCTGCCGCGTGGCATCCGCCAGCACGGCGGTCCAGCCCGCCGGGGCCGGCACGAACGCGGGCCACAGGGAGTACTGCTTCTCCTCGTTGACGAGGACGTGGAACGTGCCTTCAGGGTCGTCGAACGGGTTGTTCATGGTCGGTTCCCCCAATGAAACGGGTCGGGCATCACGAGCGGGCGGACCGCGCGGTGTTCGGCCGCGGCCGGCGCGGCGGTCGGCCTCTTCGGCCGACCGCCGGCGCCTCGCGTCACCGGGCGGGTCAGCCGGCCACCGGGACCGGCTCCGCCCACCCGAGGCCGTCGCCGGTCGGCACGAGACCGCCCTCGAGCAGCGGCGGTTCGATCACTTCGGTGGCCTCGCCGCTGTTGGCCTGCAGGGCGTTCATCTCCTCCATGACGTCCCGCACCACGGGGGCCGAGAAGAGGTGCTTCATGCGCTGACCGGAGTCCGTGTCCATGCCGCCGGTCCGCTCCGCGGCCAGGGCGAGGTCCTCGGCCGAGCGCGCGAACCGCTCGGCCACCTGCGCGCCCTCGGTCAGGACGCGCTCCTGGGAGTACCCGCCGGCCACCAGCGAGACGAACGACTCGAAGGACGACTCGGACAGGTTGGTGACCTTCCGGGCCTGCCAGAAGTAGGAGTCCTCGGCCTGGTCCATGTGGTAGAAGGACGAGAGGAACTCGTAGAAGACCGAGTACTCGCGCCGGTAGCGGCCCTCGAACTCGGCGAACGCCCGCTCCTCGGAGACGCTCTTGTCGAGCACGCTGTTCAGGGAGCGCGCCGCGAGCACGCCGGCGTACGTCGCCAGGTGGACGCCCGTGGAGAACACCGGGTCGATGAAGCAGGCCGCGTCGCCGATGAGCACGATGCCGGGGGCGTGGAAGCGGGTGTTGGCGTAGGAGTAGTCCTTACGGATGCGGACCTCCCCGTACATGCTGTCGTCGTCGACCCGCTTGGCGTCGTTCATCATGTCCTTGACGTAGGAGCTGCGGCCGATGAACTTCATCAGCGCGGCTTCCTTGTCGCCCTGGATCTGGGACGCGTTCTCACGGCTGATGACGGCGCCGACGCTGGTCAGGTCGTCGGTGAGCGGGATGTACCACAGCCAGCCCTCGTCGAACGCCTCGCAGAGGATGTTGCCGCTGTTGGGCTCGGGCAGCCGGCCGCCGCCGTTGAAGTAGCCGAAGACGGCGACGTTCTGGAAGTGCTCGGAGTACTTGCGCTCACCGCCGGTCGCACGCCACAGGCTGCTCCGGTTGCCGGAGGCGTCCACCACGTAGGCCGCCGAGATCTGGTGCTCGCCGCCGTCCGCGTCGCGGTAGGACACGCCGGTGACCCGGCCGTCGGCCTGGAGGGCGCCGGTGACGTCGCACTCCTCGCGGACGTCCACGCCGTTGCGGGCCGCGTTGCGCAGCAGGATCTCGTCGAAGCGGGCCCGCTCCACCTGATAGGCGTTGGAGGTGGGGCCGGAGAACTCGGGGGAGATGGAGAAGAGGAAGTTCCACGGGACCGGGTTGGTCCCCCAGCGGAAGCTGCCGCCGCGCTTGTACATGAAGCCGGCCGCCTCCATCTCCTCGGTCACGCCGAGCAGCTTGCAGACACCGTGCACCGTGGCGGGAAGCAGGGACTCGCCGATCTGGTACCGGGGGAACTTCTCCTTCTCCAGGAGGACGACCGAGTGGCCCCGGCGCGCCAGCAGCGTCGCGACGGTCGATCCGCCCGGCCCTCCACCGACGACGACGACATCGACCTGCTCGTTGCGGTTTTCCATGTGCTCGGTTCCTATCCTGGTTCGGTTCAGCGGGCGGTCTGGGCGTCGGCGGCCACGTCCACGGAGAACTCGGCGAGCCATGCGCCGAGCGTCGGCGACGAGGCCAGGGCCACGAAGTCCGCGCCCTGGACCCCGGCGGCCCTCCACTTCTCGACGAGGGTCATCAGCCGGATGGAGTCGAGCCCCGCGTCACGCAGATTGGTGTCGTCGGCGATCTGCTCGGGGTCGAGGCCGGTCGCCTCGGCGATGTCGGCCCTCATCTGCTCGCGGCTTATCGTGGGCATGCGGGGGGTTCCTCTCTGGTCATGGTGGTGATGTGGCGGGGAGGCTGGGTTCAGCCGCGCAGGATGGCGCGGAGGTCGGCCCGGCTCGCCTTCCCGACCTTCGTCTTGGGAAATTCCTGGACGACCCTGACCTCGTCGGGCAGCTTCCAGTCGGCCAGACCGTTCTGCCGCGCGAAGGTGCGCAGGTCCGTCAGGGACGGAGCGGTGTCCGCGGCGCTCGGGACGACGAAGACGCAGGTGCGTTCGCCGAGCATGTCGTCGGCCATGCCGACCGCGATCACATCGTCGACCAGCGGATGCTTCAGCAGGTGCTGTTCCAGCTCCTCCGGTGAGAGCTTCTCGCCGCTGCGGTTGATGAAGTCGCCCGAGCGCCCGACGACGACGAGGTTCCCGTCGGGTCGGATGCTGACGATGTCGCCGGTCCGGTACCAGCCGTCGTCGGTGAAGGAGCGGCGGTTGGCGGCGGGATTACGGAAGTAGCCGCGGATCGTGTAGGGGCCTCGGGTCAGCAGATGGCCGGATGCGCCGGCTTCGACCGGCCTGTCGTGGTCGTCGACCACGAGCAGCTGGTCCCCGTCGGACATCGGCCGGCCCTGGGTGGCGACCGCGATGTCCTCGGGGTCGTCCAGGCGGGTGTAGCAGACCAGGCCCTCGGCCATCCCGAACACCTGTTGCACGGAGGCGCCGAGAGCGGGCCTGATCCGTGCGGCCAGTTCGGCCGGGCAGCGCGCGCCGCCGATCTGGACGACCTGAAGCGTGTCGAGTTCCGGAGCGGCCGACTGCTCGGCCGTGTTGACCCACACCCGGGCGAGCGGCGGTACGAGTGCGGTGATGGTGGTGCCGGTCTCCTTGATGAACGCGAAGGCCGAGGACGGGCTCGGGTCCTCCGTCAGTGCCACCGTGCCGCCCGCCACCAGCGCGCCGAGGATGCCGGCGGAGCTGAGGGTGAAGTTGTGGGAGGCCGGCAGCACCGCCAGGTAGACCGACGACTCGTCGATGCCGCACACCTCGATGCTGCGCCGCACGCTGTAGAGGTAGTCGTCGTGGGTGCGCGGGATGAGCTTGGGAAGTCCGGTGCTGCCCCCGGAGAGCTGGAGCAGGGCCACCGCGTCGGCGGACGGCGCGGGGAGCTCCGCCGCGGGCGGGTAGAGGTCGTCGAGGTCCGCGCCGGCCGTCGAGACGGCACGCGCCGTCGCGGGTCCGGCCGCTATCACGTGACGCAGTGACGGCACGTCTTGCCGTATCCGCTGTGCCAGGTCGAGGTAGGAGAAGCCGTCCCCGTCCCGCGCGACGATGAGGGCCACCGCCGAGCTGGCTTCTGCGATCGCGGCCAGTTCGGCGTGCCGGTGGGCGGGAAGGCACATGACGGGTACGGCGCCGAGCCGGAACAAGGCGTACAGCGCCTCGAGGAACTCGGCCCGGTTGGGTATCTGGAGCAGTACCCGGTCGCCGGGCCGGATGCCCAGGTCCCGCAGCCCGGTCGCGAACGACGAGGCCGCCTCGTCCAGTTGACGGTAGGTCAAGGTCCGGTGACGGTCGCGGACCGCGCGCCGCTCGCCCGATTCGGCCGCCCGGCGCGCGAGCAGCTCGCCGAAGGTCAGGCCCGCCCAGTAACCGGAACTCCGGTACGAGGCGGCCTCTTCCGCCGGCCAGGGGACGAAATCTCCGCTGGTCCACGCACTGTGCGACATGCCTGCCCTTCCGCGGGGGTGGGTGGGTTCGGTTGCCGACGGCGGCGTCCGTCGACGACTTCACCATACCGCAGCAGGTCGCTCACATGATAGTCTAGTTTTATGACGATCCCAGTGACTGGGACGACGGGGGAAGGTATGGCACGTCAGCAGGCCACTCCCTTCGTTCTCTCGAAGCGGCATCAGTCGATCCACGCACCTGGCTCCCTCGACGCGTTCGATGACGCGTACGAGGCCGCCACGCGGCTGAGGGAAGGACGCATCCCGGCCGTCGTCGGTGCCCTTCCGTTCGACCTGAGGTCTCCCGCCGCTCTCACCGTTCCCGCCGCGCTCCACCGCCTCCCGGGGCCGTGGTTCGCCCCCGCCTCTTCCGACTCCGTTCCCGAGTGCGTCGTCCTCGACCGCCTCCCTTCTCCTGACGACCATGTCCAGGCCGTCGGTTCTGCGGTGCGCCGTCTGCGCGCGTCCGACGATCCGCTGACCAAGGTGGTACTGGCGCGCTCGCTCGTCCTCGGCGCCGATCGACCCATCGCACCCATGGCCCTGGTGCACACACTCGCGGCCAACGACGCCGCGGGCAACGGCTTTTGCGTGGACCTGACTCCGGCGGGGGCGCCCTACACCGGCCGCGCCCTGGTCGGGTCGAGTCCGGAGCTCCTGGTGCGCCGGGTGGGACGGGAGGTCTCCTGTTTCCCGCTGGCCGGCACCGCCGCACGCTCGGCGGACCCCGATCACGACGCCGCCATCGCCCAGTCCCTGACCCGATCGGTCAAGGACCTCGGCGAACACGCCATCGTGGTCGAGGGACTGCGCAGGTCGCTGGAGGCACTCTGCGAGGACGTCCGGGCCCCGAGCTCGCCGTCACTGGTGGCGGCGCCGGCCCTGTGGCACCTGGGAACGCCCGTGACCGGCACCCTCAGGAGCGAGCGGACCTCCGCTCTCGACCTGGCCCTGGCCCTCCATCCGACCGCGGCGGTCTGCGGCCATCCGCCCGAGGACGCCCGCGACGCCATCGCGCAGATCGAAGGGGACCGCGGTTTCTACGCCGGCGCGGTGGGCTGGTGCGACGCGCAGGGCGACGGCGAATGGATGGTGTCCATACGCTGCGGAGAGCTCGCGGCCGACCGGCGCAGCATCCGGGTCTTCGCGGGCGGCGGCATCGTCGCGCAGTCCGACCCGGAGGCCGAACTCGCCGAGACCTCCGCCAAGTTCACCCCGATGCTGACCGCGCTCGGGGCTACGGAGTACGCCTCCGTATAGCAGGACGCGGCCCGCTGTCGCCACGCCCACGAGGACGAGCGACAGCGGGCCGGCCGAAGCCGCGGCGCGCCCGTACACCGGTGTCGCGCCGCGGCCGTCGGCGTCACGCCGCGGCGCGAAGGGACAGCGATCCGATCACCTGGTCCGTGGTCACCACCGAACCGCACCTCTTGGCGGTGTAGTCCAGGGCCAGGAGGTGCTCGTCCCGGCTGAAGTCGGCCGTGGCGTCGGCGACCATGAACGGCTGGATGTCGTTCATGAACGCCTCGGCGGCGCTGAGCATGCACCCCATGTGGGCGTACACGCCGACGACGATCAGCTGGTCCCGCCCGTGGTGCTTGAGCAGTTGGGCCAGATCGGTCCGCTGGAACGCGGAGTAGCGCCACTTGGTGACGAAGATGTCCTCGTCGCCGGGGGTCAGTTCGTCGATGATCTCCGCATCACGGCCGGAGCTGAGTCCACTGCCCCAGAAGTCCGACAGCAGGCCGCGCCGCGACGGGTGCTGGTTCCCGGGCTGAGCCGTGTACACCACCGGGACGCCGGCTTCCTGGCACGCCCGCCGGATGGCGGCCATGTTCCCGATCGCCGTGGATATCGGCTCCGCCCGGCGGTCGTAGGCGTCGATGAAGTACTTCTGCATGTCGTGGACGAGCAGGGCGCACCGTTCCGTGTCCAGCTGCCACGGAACGCGGTTGGCGGTCAGCTCGCCGAGGGAGGGAAGGTCGTACGCGGGAATGGGGGGAATCGCCATCGGGCGTCCTTTCCGTTGATCGGTCGTCACATGTCCAGAGTGGCGCCGCCGTCGACGCGGAGGTCGTGCAGCGTGATGTGGCGTGCGGCGGTGGAAGACAGGAAGAGCGCCGCGTCGGCTATGTCCTGCGGCTGGGCGACACGGCGCAGGGGGATCCCCAGCCGGTACGCGGTGGGGTCACCGGCGATCGTCGAGTCCATGTCCGCGGTGCCGGTCCAGCTCTGGTGCAGCATCGCGGTGTCGGTCGAACCGGGCGACACGAGGTTGCACCGCACGCCCCGGCCGGCGACCTCGAGTCCCAGGCACCGTACGAACGCGGAGGCGGCGGCCTTGGACGCGGCGTAGGCACTCATGCCCACCCGGGGGGTCGACGCCGCGTTGGAGCTGATGACGGTGATCGCCCCGTGTCCACGGGAGACCATGCGCCGCGCGGCCTCCGAGGCGACGAGCATGGTGCCCGTCGCGTTCGTCGACAGACACCGTTCCCAGGCCTCTTCGGCGGCTTCGAGCGCCGGCCCGGTCGACAGCCGGCCGGCGGCGTGGACCACGACGGAGACGCCCCCGGCGGCGGATTCGGAGAGGTCGAACGCCTCGCGCACGGCGGCGCGGTCGGTGATGTCCGCGCAGACCGCGTACGCCTTCGCCGCACGACGTTCCTGGATCTCCGTGGCGACGGCATGGACCCGTTCGTCGACGTCCCAGAGCACGACCCGGGCATCCGCGGACGCGAACGCCTCGGCGACCGCCCGTCCGATACCTCCGGCGGCGCCCGTGACGATCACGCTCGCACCCGTCACGCCGTCGATCTGTCTACCCTGATTCATGAAACCTAGACTATCACTGGGTTGGTTGTTACGGTAGGCCGCACCCCGGACGGCACACATTCGGCACAGCGCCGTGCCCATGCCTCCGTGTCTTCCGCACCTGTTTCGCGACCTGGAGGGTCGGATGCGCTCACACATCCTTGGCAAGATCGAACTCGATCAGACCCGGCTGTCCCCGGATCTCGCATACCTGGCCGCGGTTCCGACCGTGGAGGAGGAGTACGACGAATTCAGCAACGGTTTCTGGAAGCACGTCCCCCTGTGGAACGCCTCCGGGGACAGCGAGGACCGGCTCTACCGCGACCTCAAGGACACCGCCGCCCGGCCGACGGCGCACGTGGAACACGTCCCGTACCTCAAGGAGATCGTGACCACGGTCTTCGACGGCGCGCACCTGCAGATGGCGCGGACCCGGAACCTGAAGAACGCCATCGTCATCCCGCACCGCGACTTCGTGGAGCTGGACCGCGCGGCCGACCGCTACTTCCGCACCTTCATGGTGCTGGAGGACAGCCCGCTCGCCTTCCACTCCAACGAGGACACCGTCATCCACATGCGCCCGGGCGAGATCTGGTTCCTGGACGCCGCGACGGTGCACTCCGCGGTCAACTTCTCGGAGATCAGCCGGCAGTCGCTGTGCGTCGACTTCGCCTTCGACGGGGACTTCGACGAGAAGGAGATCTTCGCCGACCCGACCGTCTACGCCCCCGGCGCCACGCCCACCCTGCCCGAGCGCCGTCCGTTCACCGAGGAGCACCACCGGCGGATCCTCGGCCTGGGCCAGGTGATCGAGCGGGAGAACTTCCGGGACGTCCTGTTCATGCTGTCCAAGGTGCACTACAAGTACGACGTGCACCCCAGCGAGACCTACGACTGGCTGATCGAGATCTCGAAGCAGAGCGGCGACGACCAGATGGTCGAGAAGGCCGAGCAGATCAGGGACTTCGCCGTCGAGGCCCGCGCTCTGACCGAGCGCTTCTCCCTGACCTCCTGGTGAGGGTGCGGCTCCGGGCCGCCTGACAACCATCGCCCCCGGTGGCGCGGCGCGTCGTGGATGCGCGCCGGCCGCTGGCGGACCACGGGGCACGTAGGCGGTGTACCTCCTGCCGGTTCCCGGCAGCACGTTGCTGGTTCGACTCCAGCTGCCCCGACCGCCCGACCCAAGAAGGAGCGAGTGAACATGCCCACGGACGGCACAAGCCTGGCGACGACGGAGCCACAGGAAAGACAGGCATCCGCACGGCCGGACGGCCCACGACAGCACCGCCCGAGCCGACTTCCCTCACTGACCGGCCTGCGCTTCCCCGCGGCGTTCATGGTGTTCGTCTTCCACGCCTCGCTGCCGATGCCCCTGGTGCGCCTGCTCGCCGACGACACGGTGGAGCACCGCTTCGCGTGGGCCGTGGGCCCGAGCGGCGCACTCGGTGTGACGTTCTTCTTCGTGCTCAGCGGATTCGTGCTGACGTGGTCGGCCTCCGACGACGACACCGCGCCGTCCTTCTGGCGCAGGCGTTACGTCAAGATCCTGCCCAACTACGTCGTCGCCTGGATCCTCGCGATGGCGCTGTACGCGGCCGCGACGCCGCTCCTGCCCGCGCTCGGCGCCCTGTTCATGTTCCAGGTGTGGACGCCGTACTTCTCCGAGCACCTCCCGGTGAATCCGCCGAGCTGGTCGCTCGCCGTGGAGGCCGTCTTCTACCTGGCCTTCCCGCTGCTGCTGGCCGGGATCAGGCGGATCTCCGCCGACCGGCTGAAGTACTGGATCGTCGGCACGGTGGCGGCGGTCTTCGTCACGCCGCTGGTCACCTACCAGCTCGTGCCGGCCGGCCCGCACGTGATGCCCGGCACGGACGGCACCTCGCCGGTCCACTACTGGTTCGCCTACATCATGCCGTTGCCCCGCGTCCTGGACTTCGCGCTCGGGATCCTCGTCGCCCGGGCCGTGATGCTGAACCGCTGGCGCAACATCGGCATGATCTGGTCCGGTGTCCTGCTCGCCGCCGGATACGTCGCCAGCTACCACGTGCCGTACCTGTACGCCCAGCGCGCGACGTGCCTCATCCCCGCGGTCACGCTCATCGCCGCCGCCGCCGTGGCGGACCGAGACGGCCGCTTCACCCTCTTCCGCAGCCGCGCGATGGTCTGGCTCGGCAATGTGTCCTTCGCCTTCTACCTGCTGCACTTCATCGTGCTCGCCTGGTTCCGGAAGCTGCTGGGGACCGAGATGTACGGGACCGCGACCGGCGTCGCCATCATCGCCGGCGAGGCGGTGGTCACGCTGCTGGCCTCCTGGGCCCTGTACGCCCTCGTGGAGAAGCCGCTGACGCACCGGTTCTCGCGCCCGCGGCGGCAGGCCGGCTGACGGCCCGTCGGCGCCGGACCCCCACCATTGCCCATTAGGCCGCCCGGATGATAGTTTAGTAAGCGGTCGATGATAGGGCCCAGTCGGCCCTCTGCCCCGTCGCAACACCCCGGGACGAAGACGGACGGCCCCATCCGACCGCCGTCGCGGGCCGCTCACTCACCTTTTCATCGCCACTGTCCGACCAGTGCGCCCCCATCCCCCCGCGTCCCCGAACAAGGAACCGAGTACGAGTGACGACGCTACCCGAGCAACCACTTGACGACATCGCAGCCCCGGCCGAGACCAGGAAATCGCGAGACTGGCTCCTGCTGGGCATCTCCCTGGGCTACTTCATGGTGCTGCTCGACACCACCGTCGTCGTAGTCGCGCTCCCGGCCATCGCGGAGGAGTTCCACGCCTCCGTCGACTCCCTCCAGTGGATCTCGAACGGCTACACCCTCACGTTCGCCGCGCTCCTGCTCACCGCGGGCGCGCTGTCGGACAGGCTGGGAGCCAAGCAACTCTTCCTCTACAGCTCCGCCGCCTTCGCCGTGGTCTCCGCCATCTCGATCGCGGCACCCAACTCCCTGTCCCTGATCATCCTCCGGGGACTGCTGGGCCTGTTCGGCGCCGGCCTGCTGCCCACGTCCATGGCCCTGTTCGTCAACTCCTATCCGGATCCGGGCAAGCGTGCCCGGGCGATGGGCGTCTGGGCCGCCATCACCGGCGTCGCGCTGGCGGCCGGACCGCTGATCGGTGGTGTGCTCACCGACTCCCTCGGCTGGCGCGCGATCTTCGCCGTCAACGTCCCGGTGGCCGCGCTCAGCATCGCGATCACCGCGAAGAAGGCGCCCGCCACGGCCCCGAAGCCCGGGCGCGGCCTGGACCTGCCGGGCCAGCTCACCGGAATCGCCTGCCTCGGCCTGCTCACCTACGGACTGATCGCCGGTGGCGAGAGCGGCTTCGGTGACCCGGTGGTCCTGTCGACCCTGGTCGCCTCGGTGGTCATGGGCGTGGCCTTCGTCGTGGTCGAGCGCAAGCGGCGCTCCGACGTCATGCTCCCGATGAGCCTGTTCGGCTCGTCCACCTTCTCGGCGGGCCTGCTCGCCGGACTGCTGGTCAACTTCGGTCTGTCGGGCGCCATGTTCGTCCTGTCGCTGTTCTTCCAGACGATGGACCACGCCAGTGCGATGAAGACCGGTCTGCTGTTCCTGCCGCTGACCCTGCCGACCGCGTTCAACGGCAGCTACGCGGGCAAGCTGGTCGCGAGGATCGGGCCGCGGGTCCCCGCCACCCTCGGGTTCGTCCTGATGGGTGCCGGCACGCTGCTCCAGGTGCCGTTCATGCACGCCGACGCGTCGACGATCGGCAGCATGGCCGGTCTTCTGCTGCTCGGCTTCGGCATCTCCTTCGCGATGCCGTCGCTCATCAGCGCCGTCATCGGCTCGGTGCCCAAGCACCACGCCGGAATCGGCGGCGGAGCGCTCAACGCCTCCCGGCAGACCGGTGCCGTCCTCGGCGTCGCCATCCTCGGCGTGGTCATCGGCTCGGGCGACGGACCGCAGCACTACGGCCTGGCGATGGGCATCGCGGGCGTGCTGCTCCTGGTGGGCGCGCTGGTGGTCGCCGGATTCGTGGGACGGCGCTCCCCCAGCACCTGAGGATGCCCCCGGACCGTGCCGTCGGGCGGCCACCGAGTCGATCGCCCGCCGCCCGGCGGCACACAGGTGCCCCGCGGACACGCCCACCCCCGGGGCGCGTCCGCGGGGCACCGCCCACACCCCGCAGGCCGGAGTCCGGCCGCGCACGTCACCCACGTCCATGGAGTCCCCATGCGCCTGTTCGTGTTCCACCACGCCGGTGGTTCGCACCTCATGTACCGCGACTTGGCCGCCCACTTCCCGGGAGACTGGGAGGTCCACACCCCCGACGCCCCGGGCCGGTTGATGGACGGGCGGGTCCCGCTCGAGCGCATGGACACCCTCGTGGACCACTTCCTCACCGAGCTGGGCACCGGACTCAGCGGTAGGTTCGCGCTGTTCGGCCACAGCATGGGCGCCGCGCTGGGATACGCGCTGACCCGCCGCCTGCTCGACGAGGGCCGCACCCCGCCCGTCTGGCTGGGCGTGTCGGCGCGCATCGCGCCCCTGCCCGCCGCCGACGGCGAGGAGCCGGGCGCGGTCCGGGTCCCGCTCCCCGACGGCCCTTCCGACGAGACCCTGCGGAGCCGGGTCGCCGCCATGGGCGGCACCCCGCAGGGCATCCTGGACGACCCCGATCTGTGGGCCCGGTTCAAGCCCACCATCCACGGAGACCTGCACCTCACCGAGTCGTGGCGCCCGCCCGCCCCCGTCCCGCTCGAGGTACCGATCTCCGCCTTCGCCGGAACGGACGATCCCGTCGTGCCCGTCGAGTCGCTCACCAAGTGGAGCACACTGACCCGGCACTTCCTCGGGCTGCACCACTTCGACGGTGACCACTTCTACTTCCAGGACGATCCCGGCCCGCTCGCCCGCCGGATCCACGCCGACATACGCCGGGCCACCGCCCTACAGGCCACCGCGGCCCCGGGGACCTCCCGGGCGTGACCCGCGGGCGGCACCCCACTGCATGTCCGCGGGGCGGGCCCGCCTTCGAAGGGGAAGCGGCGGCAGGTCGTCGACGTACCAGTCGCCGCAGAACTCCACCAGGTCGACCTCGTGACCGTGGACCAGCGGCGGCTCCATCCAGCCATGGGCATCCTCGTCCCGGACAGATCGAGGCCCGGGCTCCCTCCAGGCCGAGCACCGCACGCCGTACGGGGCGATCGCAGCGGGCGACGCCGACGCGGCGGCCGCCCGCTCGCTCCGGCACATCCGCCACTGCCGCAACATGGCGCTCGGACTGCTCTTCGGCGGGGCGTGAGCACGGACGGGGCCCGCTCCCCCTGCGGTTTTCCGCAGGGTGGCCGGGCGGGAAGCCTCGTACCGGCGCGGATCCGGGATTCCTAGCGTGAGCGGTGCCGGGGCGAGGGGGAACGGTCAGACACCCCCAGGGCCCCGGGAAGTCGCCCGTCACCCTGGAGACCCGCCATGCCCTTCACCGCGCTCGCCCTTCATCCGCCCCTTCCCCCGGCCCTGGCCGGGGAGCCCGCCGACGGGTTCGCCGGATGGGCCGCCGGGCTCGTCGACACGATGGGCGGGCCCGGCGCCGGGCTGGCCATCGCGCTCGAGAACCTCTTTCCGCCGCTGCCCAGCGAGGTGATCCTGCCCCTGACCGGCTTCGCCGCCGGGCAGGGCGTGATCGGCCTGGCCTCGGCGCTGTTCTGGACGACGCTGGGTTCGGTGGTCGGGGCGGTGGCCCTCTACTGGATCGGCGCGCTCTTCGGGCAGCGACGGATGCACGCGCTCTGGGCCCGGCTGCCGCTGGTGAAGGTCTCCGATCTGGAGCGCACCGAGCGGTGGTTCGCCCGGCACGGCACGAAGGCCGTGTTCCTGGGGCGCATGGTGCCGATCTTCCGCAGTCTCGTCTCCGTCCCGGCGGGGGTCGAGCGGATGCCGATGCACGTCTTCCTCGCGCTCACGACGCTCGGCAGTCTCGTCTGGAACAGCGTCCTCGTCATGGCCGGCTACTGGCTCGGGGAGCGCTGGGACCTGGTCGAGGGGTACGTGGGCGTGCTGTCCAAGGCCGTGCTGGTGCTGGTCCTCGTGGCCCTGGCCGCGTTCCTCGCCGTACGGCTCCGGGGGCGCGGGCGCGCCCAGCACCGCCGTACCTCGTGAGCGTGGAGCTGCCGCCCGTGCCGTACGGACGATCTTGTACGGGCCCGGAGGCGGAACTAGGCTGCGGGACCGTGCGCGGGGGCGAAGGCGGCGGTACGGGGGTTCGGTCGGCGGGGCTGCGGTTCGTCGGGGTGGTGCTCGGCTGCCTCAGCGCTCTTCTCGGCGCGCTCTTCCTCGTGGTCGCCGGAGCCGTACTCGGGCCGTGGCCCCGCGCGCGGCGGGTCCTGGTCGCCGGGGCACGGTGGCTCGCGGCGCTGGAGCGGAGCCGTCGCTCGGTCTTCTTCGGCGACCGGTTCCCCGGCCCGTACGAGGTCCCCGACCGGCGGCTCCTGCGGTACCTCGCGGCCCGCGTGGGGACGGGCCTGGTGTCCGGGGTCGTCCTCGGGCTCCTCGGCTTCGGCGCCGTCTTGGCCCTCCTGCTCGTCCGGGGCGTAATCCGGGGCTCGCTCGACTGGACGGAGCTCCTCGGTCAGCTGCTGCTCGGCGGTGTCCTGCTCTTCCTCGACGTCCAGGGGCTGCACGCGCTGACCGCGCTCGACGCCCGTCTCGCGCGCGCGTGCTTCGGGCCCTCCGAGCGGGAACTGCTGCGGCGGCGCATCGACGAACTCGCCCTCAGCCGGGCCGCCGTGGTCCAGGCCGTGGACACCGAGCGCCGGCGGATCGAGCGGGATCTCCACGACGGCGTCCAGCAGCGGCTCGTGGCCCTGGCCATGCTGCTCGGCCGGGCGCGCCGGGGCCGGGGGCGCGACCCGGAGCAGGCGGACGCCCTGCTGTGGCAGGCGCACCGGGAGGCCCAGGACGTCCTGGCCGAGCTGCGGGACGTGGCCTGGCGGGTGTATCCGGCGGCCCTCGACAGCCTGGGGCTCGAAGAGGCGCTCGGCGGGGTGGCCCAGCGCTGCGCGATCCCGCTGCGCGTCCGGTTCGAGGCGGGGGACGCGCCGCTGCCCCGGCCGGTGGAGACCGCCGCGTACTTCGTGGTGTCGGAGGCCGTCACGAACGCCGCCAAGCATTCCTCCGCCTCCGCCGTCTCCGTCCGCGTGACGCGCGTCGGCCCGCTGCTCACCGTGCGGGTCGAGGACGACGGCCGGGGCGGCGCGGACCCGGCCGGAAGCGGGCTCACCGGGCTGCGCAGCCGGGTCGCCGCGCTCGACGGGACCCTGCGCGTCGACAGCCCCCTCGGGGGACCCACCACTCTTGTCGCGGAGCTGCCGTGCGCGTGATCCTGGCCGAGGACTCGACCCTGTTGCGGGAGGGCCTGGTGCGGCTGCTCGTCGAGGAGGGCCACGAGGTGCTCGCCGCGTTCGGCGACGCGGAGGGCCTCGTCGCCGAGGTGGCGGCGCGGCGCCCGGACGTCGTGGTCGCCGACATCCGGATGCCGCCGACCCACACGGACGAGGGGCTGCGGGCCGCCGTGGAGATCCGCGAGCGGCTGCCGGAGACGGGGGTGCTCGTGCTCTCCCAGTACGTCGAGCGCAGCTACGCGGCCCGGCTCCTCGCCGCCGGCGCGGAACGGGTCGGCTACCTCCTCAAGGACCGGGTGGCCCAGGTCGAGGAGTTCCTCGACGCGTTGGACCGGATCCAGGCGGGCGGGGCGGCGATCGACCCGGAGGTCGTGCGCCAGCTCGTCGTGCGCAGCGCCCACGCCGATCCCCTGGCCCGGCTCACCCCGCGCGAGCGGGAGGTCCTGGAGGTGCTGGCCCAGGGGTACACGAACGCGGCGATCGCACGGCAGCTGCACCTCTCGCTGAGCGCGGTGGAGAAGTACCTGGGCGTCGTCTTCGACAAGCTGGAGCTCCACCGGACCGACGGCTACAGCCGGCGGATCCTGGCCGTGCTGCGCTATCTGGAGGCCTGAGCCCATTCGGCCGGCACCTCGTCGGTGTGCTCGCCCGGGAGCGGGGCGCGGCCCGGGGCGTCGGTCGGGGTGCGGTCGAAGCGGGAGGCGGGGGCCGGCTGGAGGGTGCCGCCGACGTCCACGAAGGCTCCGCGCGCGGCCAGTTGGTGGTGCTCGGCCGCCTCGGCGGCGGTCAGCACCGGGGCCACTCCGGCGTCCACGGCGTCGAAGAGCTTGACCCAGTGCTCGCGGTCCCGGGTCGCGAAGCGGGCGGCGATCAGGGCGCGCAGCTCGGGCCAGGCGGCCGGGTCGGCGCGGTCGGGGAGGGTGTCGTCGTCCGTCAGGCCCAGCTGCTCCAGGAGGTTCCGGTAGAGCCGGGGTTCGATGGCGGCGACGGCGAGGTGCAGGCCGTCGGCGGCCGCGTAGAAGGAGTAGTGCGGGGCGTCGGTGACGGTGTGGTTGCCGGGGACCGCGCGCCACTGGTGGATCAGGGTGGCGATCAGGGCGGCGCCGTCCGCGAGGGCGGTGTCGACGACCTGGCCCCGGCCCGAGCGCTCCCGCTCGTGGAGCGCGGCGAGCAGCCCGTGCACATGGGCGTTGGCCCCGCCGGCGAAGCTGGAGAGGTACGCGGTCGGGGGCGGCACCGGCGCTCCGGTGGCGGGGTCGGTGTCGAGGGCGCCGGTCAGGGCGAGGACCGCGAGGTCGTGGGCGGCGCGTCCGGCCCACTCGCCCTGGCCGCCCCAGCCGCTGAGCCGGCCGTACACCAGGCGCGGGTTGCGGGCGTGGGCGGCCTCGGGGCCGATGCCGAGGCGGTCGGCGACGCCGGGGCGGAAGCCCTCGACGAGGATGTCGGCGTGCTCGGCGAGCGCGAGCGCCCGCTCGATCCCCTCGGGGCTCTTGAGGTCCAGGGCGACCGAACGGCGGCCGCGGGAGAGCGGGTTCTCAGCCGGGCGCGCGGCGTCAGGGGCGGGCGGCCCGGCCGGTGCCCGGTCGACCCGTACGACATCGGCGCCGAGACCGGACAGGACGGTGCCGACGAACGCGGTGGGCGCCGAGCCCGCGAATTCCAGTACGCGCACTCCGCTCAGCGGTCCTGCCATGACCAACTCCCTTGAATTCATGGGTTCGTGATGTCCTTCACGCTATTGCGCGTCCCGCCGGGAAGGACTGCGGAGATCCGTAGCGCCGGGAATTCGGCGGCGCCGGAGACTGGGAGGAATTCCTCCTTCTCCGCTTTCGAAAGGAATGACGCATGGCCGTCGTCTACACCGCCGAGGTCGCTTCCACCGGAGACGGGCGCAACGGCGCCGTGCGCTCCTCCGACGGGCTCCTCGATCTGCCGCTGTCGAGCCCCAAGGCCGTCGGCGGTTCCGGCACCGCGACCAACCCCGAGCAGCTCTTCGCCGCCGGCTACGCCGCCTGCTTCCACAGCGCGCTCCGGGTCTCCGCGCGCGAGGCGAAAACCGTGCTCACGGACGACACCGTCACCGCCGAGGTGGCGCTGCACAAGGAGGAGGGCGGCTTCCACCTGTCGGTGGTCCTCACCGTCGAACTGCCCGGGCTCGACGCTGCCGAGGCGCGGCGGCTCGCCGACGCCGCCCACGGCCGCTGCCCGTACTCGAAGGCGATCCGGGGGAACGTCGAGGTGCGGATCGACCTCGCGGCCTGAATCGCCGCAGCCGAGGGAAGAGCCCCCGTGGTCCACGGGGGCTCTTCCTTCTGTACGACCCTGCCGTCAGCCTTCTGTACGACCCCGCCGTCAGCGCTTCGCCGCCGCCGCTGCCGCCGCCGCGGCCGGGAGCGCCTCGACCACCCGGCTCACGGCCCGGTCGTCGTGCGAGGCCGAGATGAACCAGGCCTCGAACGGCGAGGGCGGCAGATAGACGCCCTGTCGCAGCAGCTCGTGGAAGAACGGGGTGTAGCGGTGCGCCTCGGTGGCGCGGACCCCGTCGAAGTCCACCACCTCGTCCTCGCCGAAGAAGACCGAGAACATGGTGCCGGAATACTGCAGCCGGTGCGCCACACCCTCCTTGGTGAGGGCGGCGGAGACCTCGGCGCCGATCGTGGCCGAGACCCGGTCGAGCCGCTCGTACACCTCGGGGGTGCTGTGCCGCAGGGTGGCGAGGCCGGCGGCGGTGGCGACCGGGTTCCCGGAGAGGGTGCCCGCCTGGTAGACGGGGCCGGCCGGGGCGAGGTGGGCCATGACGTCCGCGCGTCCGCCGAAGGCCGCCGCGGGGAAGCCGCCGCCCATGACCTTGCCGAAGGTCAGCAGGTCGGGGGCGACGCCGTCCCGGCCGTACCAGCCGGAGCGGCTGGCCCGGAAGCCGGTCATGACCTCGTCGGAGACGAACAGCGCGCCGTGGCGGGCGGTGATCTCCTTGAGGCCGGCGTTGAAGCCGGGCAGCGGGGGGACGGCGCCCATGTTGCCGGGGGCCGCCTCGGTGATGACGGCGGCGATCTCGTCGCCGATCTCGGCGAAGACCTTCTCGACCGCCGCCAGGTCGTTGTACGGCAGGACGATCGTGTCGCTCGCCTGGGCGCCGGTGACGCCCGGGGTGTCGGGCAGCGCGAAGGTCGCGAGGCCGGAGCCGGCCGAGGCGAGGAGCGCGTCCACGTGGCCGTGGTAGCAGCCGGCGAACTTCACGATCTTGGAGCGGCCGGTGAAGCCGCGCGCCAGACGGATCGCCGACATCGTCGCCTCGGTGCCGGAGCTGACGAGGCGCACCTGCTCGACGGGGGCGACCCGGTCGACGATCTCCTCGGCGAGTTCGACCTCTCCGGTGGAGGGGGCCCCGAAGGAGGTGCCCCGCTCCAGGGCCCTGGTGACCGCCTCGACGACGGCCGGGTGGCGGTGGCCGAGGATCATCGGGCCCCAGGAGCAGATGAGGTCGACGTACTCGTTGCCGTCGCTGTCGGTGAGGTACGGGCCCTGGGCGGAGGCGATGAAGCGCGGGGTGCCGCCGACGGCGCCGAAGGCGCGGACCGGCGAGTTGACGCCGCCGGGGGTGACCTTGCGGGCACGCTCGAAGAGGGCCTTGCTGTTGTCCGTCCCGCTCATCGGGCCGCCTCCTCGTCGCTGAGCGCCGCGTCCAGGACGACCGCGCCCTTCGTGAGGACCCGTACGGGGTTGAGGTCGAGGGCGAAGCCGGCGGGCCAGTCCTGGACCAGTTCGCCGACCTTGTGGAGGAGTTCGGCGGCGGCTTCGACGTCCACGGCCGCCCGGCCCCGGGTGCCGGCGAGCACCTTCGCGCCGCGCAGCCCGGCGAGGAGCTCGGCGCCCTCGCCCGGTGCCAGCGGCAGGAGCCGGTGGCCGACGTCGTCGAGGACCTCGGTGAAGATGCCGCCGAGGCCGGCGGTGAGCACCGGGCCCAGGTCGGTGGTGTGGACCCCGACGATCAGCTCGACGCCTTCGTCGACGAGTTCCTCGACGAGCACCTGGCCGCCGAGCGCGGCGAGCCGGCCGTACGCCTCGGGCGCGGCCTCTGCGGTGACGCCGATCTCGACGCCTCCCGCCTCCGTCTTGTGGAGCAGTCCGGGCACCACGGCCTTGAGCACCGCCGTACCGCCGACCTCGGTCACGGCACGCGCCGCGTCCTCGGCGTCCGTCGCGATCCGGCCCTTCGGCACGGAGATCCCCGCCTCGGCGAGGAGCCGCTTGAGCTCGGGCTCCGTGGCCCCGGCGCCGGGGCCGGGGACCGTCCCGGGGCGCGGGGCGTCCGGGAGCGTACGGGGGCGGCTGACCTCCCAGAGGGCGGCGGCGGCGCGCAGGGCGCGGGCCGGCGTCGGGTACTCGGGGAGCCCGGCCTCGCGCAGGTCGCGCGGGGCGTCGGGGGCGAGGAAGTCGGCGCCGGTGCGGGCGACGAGGATGGGCTTGCCGCCCTTCGCGGCGGCGCGGGAGAGGGCGTTGACGGCCTTCTCGACGTCGGGTCCGGCCATCACGCAGAAGGCGGCGACGATGATGTCGACGGTGTCGTCGGCGATCAGGACGTCGAGGGAGCGGTCGAACAGGGACGGGTCGCTGAGGACGGTGGCCGTGATGTCGACCGGGTTGTCGATGGCCCCGAAGGCGGGGACGATCTCGGCGAGCGCCTCCTTGCTGCGCGGCTCCAGGGCGCTGAGCTCCAGGCCGTGGGCCTCGACGGCGTCGGCGGCGAGGATGCCGGAGCCGCCGGAGGTGGTGACGACGGCGACGCGGTTGCCGACGGGGCGCCGCTCGGACTCGAAGACCCGGGCCACGTCGAGGAGTTCGTCGATGTCCTCGACGCGGACGATGCCGAGGCCGCGCAGGGCGGCGTCCAGGACCCGGTCGTCGGTGGCGAGGGCGCCGGTGTGGGAGGCGGCGGCGCGGCCGCCCGCCTCGGTGCGGCCGGACTTGAGGAGGGCGACGGGCTTGCCGGAGCCGGCCAGTTCGCGCAGCGTCCCGATGTCCGGGGTGTCCTCCAGGTAGCCGAGGAGGCCGGTGACCTCGGGGACTCCGGCCAGTTCGCGGAGGACTTCGAGGGCGGTGACGTCGGCGTCGTTGCCGGTGCTGACCACCCAGCCGGGGCGCAGGCCCCGCTCCAGGGCGAGGCTGGCGGCGCCGAAGCCGAGGGCGCCGCTCTGGCTGACGAAGGCGAGGGTGCCGGGCTCGAAGGGCACGGACTCGGCGCCGAAGAGCGGGCTGAAGGTGGCGAGGACGCGGTTCTCGTAGCCGACGGCGCCGATGCAGTTGGGTCCGATGATCCGCAGGCCTCCGGCGCGGGCCTTGGCGACGACCTCCGCCTGGAGGCGGGCGCCCTCCTCGCCGGTCTCGGCGAAGCCTGAGGAGGCGATGACGGCGAGCTTGACGCCGGCGGCGACGCAGTCGTCCACGGCGCCGGGGACCCGCTCGGCGGAGACCATGATCAGGGCCAGGTCGACGGGGCCCGGGGCGTCCTTGACGCTGGGGTACGCGGGGACGCCGAGGATCTCCGGGGAGCGTGGGTTGACCGGCAGGATCCGGCCCTTGTAGCCGTACCGGAGGAGGTAGTCGAGCGGCTTGCGGCCCAGGGCGCCGGGGCGCTCGCTGGCCCCGATGACGGCGATGGATTCGGCTTCCCAGAGGGCCGAGATGTCACTCATGCGATGGCCTCGATCTTCTTCTCGTTCGGGTCGTTCGTGTCGCTGTCGTGGGGGGATTCCGCCGCGGCGAAGAGGCGGGTGAAGGCGGCTATGTGCCGGGCGCCGTCCGGGTCGGCCGCCAGCTCCCGCACGAGGACGGTGGGCTGGTGCAGGGCCTTGTCGACGATCCGGCGGACGCTGCGGTCGATCTCCTGCCGCGTCGCGCCGTCGAGTCCGTCGAGGCGGCGGGCGAGCCGGTCGAGTTCGGCCTCGGCGGCCTCCGTGGCGGCGGTGCGCAGGGCCGTGAGGACGGGCTTGGCGCCGGCGAGCCGGAGGCCGGTGCGGAACTGCTCGACCTCGGCGTCGATCAGCTCGTGGGCGGCCTGGACGCTGGCGGCGGAGATCTCGTCCTCCTGGCCCTCCTCCGCGATCCGGCGCAGGTCGACGAAGGTGACGCCGGGCAGCTCCGCCGCGGCGGGCGCGATGTTGTGCGGCAGGGACAGGTCGAGCAGGAACAGCTCGCGACCGTCCCGGGCGGCGAGCGCCTCCTCGACGTGCCGGGCGGTGACGAGGTGGCCGGTGGCGGCGGTGGCGCCGACGACGACATCGACCTCGGTGAGCAGCCGGGGCAGGTCCGTGAGGTCGTAGCCCGCTCCCCCGGTGGTCTCGGCGAGCCGCTGGGCCTTCTCCGGGGTGCGGTTGGCGACGTGGACCCGGTCGAGGCCGGAGCGGC
The DNA here is from genome assembly GCF_900105415.1 of Streptomyces sp. TLI_105. Taxonomy (GTDB): domain Bacteria; phylum Actinomycetota; class Actinomycetes; order Streptomycetales; family Streptomycetaceae; genus Streptomyces. The sequence goes on from NZ_FNSM01000001.1 coordinate 2,259,046, forward strand.
GCAGTGCGGCGACGACGACTCCGGCGAAGGCTCCGGCGCCGATGACGAGGGCGGTCTTGCCGTGCAGGGAGCCGACCTTGCGCTCGAAGAAGCCGAGTCCGGCGGTGGCGAGGGAGCGGCCGGCCTCGTTGAGCCCGGTCTCGTTGCGGGCCCGCTTGCCGACCCGCAGGGCGGTCTGGACGGCCTTGGCGAGGACGCGGCCGGTGCGGTCGAGCCGCTGGGACCGTTCGAGGCCCAGTTTCACCTGGCCGAGGATCTGGTCCTCGCCGACCACGACCGATTCGAGTCCGGAGGCCACGGCGAAGAGGTGGCGCACGGCTCCGTCGGCGTGGTGGCTGTAGAGGTGCGGGGCGATCTCCTCGTGGTCGACGCCGGTGTGCTGGGCGAACAGCTCGCCGAGGCCGTCGAGTTCGGAGGTGGAGGCGCGGGTCTCGGCGTAGATCTCCAGTCGGTTGCAGGTGGAGACGACGACGGCGGCGTCGATGCCGTCGACGGAGGTCACGTCGGAGACGAGTTCCTCGGCGGGCCGGTCGGTGCCGGCGAGTCTCTCCAGGAGGTCGAGGGGGGCGCTGGCATGGCTGATGCCGAGGACCAGCATGGAGGAGGACGAGGTCACGGGGTCACCGGTCCAGGCTCTGGGCGAACTCGGAGGCCCAGTAGGTGATGATCTGGGTGGCGCCGGCGCGGTGGATGGAGGCGAGGCTCTCCCGGACGACCTGGTCGCGGTCGATCCAGCCCTTGGCGGCGGCGGCCTCGACCATGGAGTACTCGCCGGAGACCTGGTAGGCGGAGACGGGCACCTGCACGTGGTCGGCGATGAGCCGGACGATGTCGAGGTAGGCGAGGGCGGGCTTGACCATGACCAGGTCGGCGCCCTCGGCGACGTCGAGCGAGACCTCCAGGAGGGATTCGCGGATGTTGCCGGGGTACTGCTGGTAGCCCTTGCGGTCGCCGCGCAGGGTGGATTCGACGGCGTCGCGGAAGGGGCCGTAGAAGTGCGAGGCGTACTTGGCGGAGTAGCCGAGGATGGCCACGGACTGGTGTCCGGCCTGGTCGAGGGCCTCGCGGATGCGGCGGACCTGGCCGTCCATCATGCCGCTGGGGGCGACGATCTGGGCGCCGGCGTCGGCCTGGACGACGGCGGCCCGCGCGTACAGCTCGATGCTGGCGTCGTTGTCGACGTCGCCGTTCGCGTCGAGGACGCCGGTGTGGCCGTGGTCGGTGTACTCGTCGAGGTTGATGTCGCCGATGACGACGGTGGAGTCGCCGACCTCGGCGACGACGTCGCGCAGGGCGACCTGGAGGATGCCGTCCGGGTCGACGGCGCCGGTGCCGGTGGGGTCCTTGTGCTCGGGGATGCCGAAGAGGATGAGTCCGCCGACCCCGTTGGCGACGGCCTCGGCGGCGGCCTTGCGGAGGGTGTCGCGGGTGTGCTGGAAGACGCCCGGCATGGAGGGGATCTCACGCGGTTCGGTGAGGCCCTCGCGGAGGAAGAGGGGCTGGACGAGGTTGGCGGGGCCGACGCGGGTCTCGGCGGCGAAGCGGCGCAGGGCGGGCGTGCGGCGGAGCCGGCGCGGGCGGTAGTAGGGGGCGGTGGGGTCGGTGGCCGCGGTGTTGCGGCCGTAGGCGTCGTACGTCATGGGCGTGACTCCTTCGAGGGCGTGGCGGCATGCGGATACACGTGCGGGTGCGGGGCGGGGAGGGCGTGCGGGGCCCGGGACACGGCATCTCCTGGAGGACCTAGAGGGCCGAGCCGAGGAAGACCTGCTCCAGGTGCTTGGCGACGGGCTCGTCGGGGCGGCTGAACCAGTAGCCGTGGCCGCTGCGCTGGAAGAGCTTCAGCTCGCCCAGCTGGACGAGGGTCTCCGCGAGCTTCACGGCGAGTCCGGCGGGGTCGATCACGGGCAGGCCGTGGAGCTCGTGGATGCCGAGGTGCCAGAGGATCTCGTTGGGGATGCCCTCGGCGGGGATGATGACCTCGGCGCCGGCCCGGGCGGCGCGCTCGGCGGCCGCCGAGTACACCTCGACGAACTCGTCGAAGTCGCCTTCCAGGGAGCGGTGCACGGAGTCCCAGCCGCCGGGCACGACCTCGTACGAGCTGAGCGAGGACTCCAGGCGGTACTGGCGGATGTTGGCCCTGATGGGCTCCTCCAGCGGCGGCATGAAGCCGAGGACGCCGAAGCGCTGGCCGGTGAGCGCCGAGAGGAAGAAGGCCGTCTCGCCGTAGCCGAGGGTCGGGATGGAGGCGAGGTGGCGGGCGTCCCGCAGGCCGGGGTCCTGGCCGGCGGCGATCACCCAGGCGTCGTAGCCCTCCCGCTCCGCGACCAGCGCGGACTCGGAGAAGTGCCGGCTGAAGAGCACCTGGGCGGAGTGGTGGCCGACGAGGCCGAAGGGGGTGCGGTCGGGGTACGTGTCGGCCGGCAGGGTCTTGATGTCGACGGTGGTGCCGGGCGCGGCGATCGCGTCGAGGTGCTCGCGGTACCACTGGTCGAGCAGCGGCAGGCGTCCTTCAACGGTGTGCTTGTGAAACCAGATCCGCATGTGCGTCACCTTTCAGGGGTGGTGGTGCGACGTCGAGAAGTGATGCCTTGAACAGGTAGTCGGTGGCCGCGCGGGGGTCCGCCGCGGTGCGCCTCAGGTCGGCGACGCGGGCGCGGAGTTCGGTCGGGCTCTCCAGACCGGCCGTGCGGGCCTCGCTGCGCGGGATGACGGCCGTCTCGACGATGGAGCGTCGGCGCCCGAGGGCCGTGTCGAGGGGTGCCTCGTCCCCTGTGCCCTCGTGCAGGACGGTGGCGAGGGCCCGGCCGGTCTCCACGGCGTCGTGGATCCCGCAGTTCATGTTCAGTCCGCCGGCGGTGGACGTGAGGTGGGCTGCGTCCCCGGCGAACAGCACCCGGCCGGCCCGGTAGCGCGGCAGCAGGAACCGCGCGAGCCGGTAGGTGTGCGCGTCCGTGACGCGCACGGCCCGTCCGGCGCCGCCCGGCAGGGCCCGGTCGACCCGGGCGCGTACGGCCTCGGGTGCGAGCACCTCGTCGCGGGGCGTCCCGCGCCGGATCCGGAAGATGAGCCGCCAGTGGTCGGGCATCCCGAGTGCGCTGACCGATCCCCGGGGGTCGCGGACGTACGTCAGGGGGGCGAGCCCGGGGACCAGTTCGTCGAGCGGGGCGTCGGTGACCACGCGCAGCGCGTAGTCCGGGTACTCCACGGCCGTGCCGGGCAGCCCGGCGAGTTCGCGCAGCCGGCTCCGGCTGCCGTCGGCCGCCAGGACGTACGGATGGTGGCTGTGGGTGGCCCGCCCCGCCGCGTCCTCGGTGCGCAGCCGCACCCCGTCGCCGGTCTCGCCGGCTCCGGTGACGGTGGCCCCGAACCGTACGTCGGCGAGGCCGGTCGCGGTCAGCGCGTCGAGCAGCAGGGGGGTGAGTCGGGCCTGTTCGACGTGGAGCCGGTACGGATGGCGGGTGTGTCCGGCGAGCAGGGCGTAGTCCAGCTCGGCGTGCACGCCGCCGTCCAGGTCCCGCCACTGGACGCGGTCGACGGTGCGGCCCTGGCCGCGCAGGGCGGCCGCGACGCCGAGTTCGTCGAGGAGGTCGAGGGTGGCGGGGTGGAAGGTGGAGGCGCGGGACTCGGTGGCCAGTTCGTTCCTGGACTCCAGGACGGTCACCGGGATCCCGGCGCGGGCCAGGACGAGCGCGGCGGTCAGTCCCACCGGCCCGGCGCCGACGACGGCGACCGGTGCGTGGAGGGCGGGCCGTCCGTAAGACGCCGGCCCGTGGGACGCCTGCCCGTGGGACGCCGGCCCGTGGGACGCCGGCCCGTGGGACGCCGGCCCGTGGGGCGCTGTATGCCCGCTCACGACACGGCCACGGCGGCGGGCCCGGGGGCACCGGCACGGCCGCCGGTCTTCTCGGCCAGCCGCCGCAGCAGCGGGTGGGCGTCGGGGCCGTCGGCCGGGAGGCCGAGGGTGTCGCGGGCCCACCAGGCGCTCGCCAGGTTGGAGGTGAGCAGGGTGCGTCCGCTGTCCCGGCCGAGCTCGGCGAGGGCGTCGAAGGTGAACATGCCGGTGCCGGTGAACAACAGCGTCGCGTCCTCCGGGAGTTCGGCCTCCCGGACCTGGGCGACGAGTTCCTCGGTGGTCACGTCGTACGGGGAGAAGCGCGCGCCGGCCCGGACCTTGACGATCCGGTCGACCGTGAGTCCGGCCGACTCCCAGTAGGCGTGGGAGAGTTCGGTGAGCCAGGGCTCGTACGGCGAGATGAGCACGAGGCGCTCGGCGCCCACGGCCCGCGCGGTGTCGAGGATGGCCAGGGCGGCGGACCGCACGGGTGCTCCGGCACGCTCGGAGAGCTCCGCGCAGAGGGCGCGGTCGCCTTCGGGGGTGAGGAGGTAGTGCGAACCGGTGCAGGAGACGACGGCCGCGTCGAGACGCAGTCCGCCGAAATTCCCGAGCACTTCGGGAAGCACGTCGTTGTACTTCTCCAGACGACCGCGCAGGTCTTTTCCGGGAAGCACCGGGAATCGCGAGGTGTGGACATTGAACGCGGGGCTTACGAGGCTGCCGATCTCGGGTTCGGCGGCGGCGTTTCCGGACGGAACCACCACACCGAGCCGCGGCGCCGATTGCAGAGCCATGAACGAGTCTCTCCCATCCGTCGGTGCCATTGACATCACCGTACGGGCGGGGTGAGCCGCACATCGATACGGGAATCCGCACCCCTTTACGGGGCACCGGAAATACGGAAGGCGCCGCACCGTGAATACGGTGCGGCGCCTTCCGCCGGATGGAATACGGAATTCAGCTCGCCCGGGCCGCCTCGGCGACGAGCTCGTCGATCTTGGCGCGGCGGGTCAGTCCGCCGTTCACGGCCCAGTTCCCCTCCGGGATCTCGTTCACGACGAGCCAGACGACGGTGTCGGGTCCCGTCGCCTCGTGCACGTGCCGGGTGACCTCGACGGCCAGCGCCTCGTTCCGCTCGGGGGTGAGGAAACCCTCCAGGGGCGTGACGACGACCAGGACGCCCGGGGGCCGGCCGGCGCCGGTGGTCGCGAGCCCCTTGGCGGCCTCGCGGACGTACACCCAGGTGGCGGCGGCGAAGAAGTCGGTGTGGGGCAGCTCCATGGCCGTCAGCACGGAGTCGGCGACCTGCTGCTGCAGGACCTCCGCGGCGGCCTCGGAGAGGGTGCCCTCGGGAACGGTGATCTCGACCAGCGGCATGGTGACTCCCCTTCGTCTGTGGGTGGGACGGACTGATCAGCAGGCCAGCGCGGCTTCGAACCGGTCGATGGCAGCGGCCAGTTGGGCGCGCCTGCGGATGTCGAGCTTCCGGTAGATCCGGGTGATGTGCAGCTCCACGGCCCGGGTGGAGACCGTGAAGGACTCGGCGATCTGCTTGTTGGTCAGGCCGTCGAGCATCATCGTGGCGATGCGCCGCTCGTGGGCGGTCAGCTCCTCACGGGCGCTCGGCGGGGCGAGCGGCGCGACGGGTGCCGGCACGCCCCCGCGTATTCGCTCGTGGGTCCCGGCCCCTCCGGTGGACCGTTCGAGACCGGCCAGCACCACGTGGCCCATGAGGGCGTTCCATTCCCTGACCCGCAGTTCGCCGATGACCTGCGCCTGTGCGTACGGGTCGGCGTACAGCACCCTTAAGAGGGTGCGGCGGTCGGGGGCCTCGCAGACGAGGAACTCCCCGGTGCCGTCCCGCCAGGGACCGCCGCCGAGCAGAATGCCGCGCGCGGCCATTCTTTTCCAATAGGCCCGGTGAGCTTCTCCGAAACTCAACCGGTCCGTCTCATTGCCACGGAAAACGAGTTCGACCACAAAAGCCACGTGCGACTCCCCATAAAGGCCGGGTGTTTCCGCTTGCGACGCTACCACCCGACGCCCGCTCCATTGGTGAACGCAATATTGCGGATGACGGCCCGGCATTTCTGGGTTCCTGGGTCCTGCTGAATGCGTCCGGCTAATCGACAGCCGCCGGCGTCGGTACGGGGGCGGCCCCGGGGGCCGGCTCGGCCGCCGGCTTCGGCTTGCGCCGCAGCAGACCGGTGGCGGCGAGCACCGCCACCGCGCCGAGCCACACGGTCCAGCCGAGCGGTTCGCGCAGCACGACGGCGCCGAGCACGACGGCCACCGCGGTCATCAGATAGGTGACGGTGGAGGCCACCGTGGGCCCGTCCTTGATGATCAGCTCGAAGTTGAGCAGCGCGGCGAAGCCGGTGCAGACCACGCCGAGGACGAGGACCGAGATCACCGAGTCGGCGCGCCAGGTCACGGCCTGGAGGCCGAGGAACGGGAAGGCGGCGAGGAGCAGCACGGTCGCCACGCTGAGCTGCCCGCCCGCCAGCATCAGCGGCGGAATGCCCTTGCCGACGAGGAACTTGCCCATGTACGCGAAGCTGGCGCCGAAGCTGATCGAGCCGAGGACGAAGCAGAGGATGCTCCAACCGGTGCCCGCCGAAGCCGCGTTCCAGGGCGAGGCGATGAGCGCGGTGCCTCCGAGGCCGAGCAGCACACCGCCCGCCTTGAATCCGGAGACCCGCTTCTCCTGGCCGAGGAGCAGGGCGGCCGCCAGGGTCCAGATCGGCGCGCTGCCGTTGACCACGGCGGCGACGCTGCTGGAGCCGGCGATCTCGCCCTCGGCGTAGAGGGTCCAGGGGACGGCGTTGCCGAGGAGCGCGGCGACCGTCAGGTGTCCCCAGGTGGCGGGCTCCTTGGGCAGCCGGAGCCCCTTCGCGTAGCCGATGGCGAGGATGACGGCGGCGCCGAGGGCGAGCCGGATCAGCACCATCTGCACGGGTGAGAAGCCGTATCCGGCGATCTTGATCCACAGGAAGACGGAGCCCCAGATGAGGCTCAGCGCGGCCAGCCGCGTGTACGTGGCTTTGGACATGGGTGTTCCCGATCCAGGAGGAGAGAAGTCGGAGGAGAGGAGGCGCGCGAAGTGGTCCGCGGTACGGGAACGAGCCTCGCAGCGGCAGCCGGAGGGGTCCAGCAACGGCTCGTGGACGGTACCTTCCACGAGCCGTGGCGAATCGTGTTCCGCCTGGTCAGGCGGCGACGGCCGCCCGGGCCACCGTGCGGAGCGCGTCCAGGACGGCGGCGATCTCCGGGGAGGTCTGGCTGCCCTCCCGTACGGCCGCGAAGACCGTGCGGGACGGGGCCTGCTCGCTGAACGCGCGGATCGTCACCTCGGGCCGCGGCACCGGCTTGGCCATCCGCGGGACGAGCGCGACCCCGAGGCCGAGGCGCACCGCCGCCAGCGTGGCGTCCCAGTCGCCGATGGCGTGGGAAGCCTGCGGGGTGAACCCGGCGGCCGTACAGGCGGCGACGCCGATGTCGTGACACAGGCCCGTCGTCGCGAAGATCCAGGTCTCCTCGGCGAGGTCGGCGAGGAGCAGCCGGGGGCTGCCGAGGAGCCGGTGGCCCTCCGGCAGGGCGATGTCGAAGGGGTCCTCGCAGAGCGCGACCCGGTGGAACCGCGCGTCGAAGCGCCCGTCCTCGCCCGCCGCTCCGGGGCGGTGCGCGGCGTCCGCGGAGATGACGACGTCCGTCTCGCCGCGGTGCAGCATGGAGAAGCTCTCCGGCGGGTCGACCTCGGCGAGCGAGGTCCGCAGGAGCGGCCGACTCTCCCGCAGCCGGGCCACGGCGGGCAGGATCAGCGCCGAGAGGGTGGTGGAGAAACCGGCCACCGCGACCTCGCCGCGCTCGCCGCTACCGTGCGCGGCGAGCTCCGCCCGCATCTGCTCGACCTGAGTGAAGACGGCGTCGGCGTGCCGGAGCACGATCCGCGCCGCGCCGGTGAGGCGCAGCCGGCGCCCGGACGGTTCGGTGAGCGGGACGCCCAACTCCCGTCCCAGGGCGCTGATCTGCTGCGAGACGGCCTGCGGGGTGAGGTGGAGGGCCCGGGCGGCGGCGCTGACGGTGCCGCGCTCGCTGAGTTCCCTGAGCACGCGCAGCTTCCGCAGGTCCAGATCGGTCACGTCCCGCACCCCTCCCCCGCTCTCCGCCGGCGCTTTCTCATCGTACGCAGCCGGCGTCCACGTCGATGACCTCCTTGACCAGTGTCTCCAGGACGTCCAGGTCCCGCGCCGTGCGCCCCGCCTCCCGCCGGTCGCCCGGGTAGGTGGGGTCGAGGACGACGGCCCGGGCGCCCAGGTCCTGGAGGAGTCCGAGGTCGTCGGCGATCTGCTCCCGGGTGCCCTCGCCGAGCAGCCGGCCCGGGCCCAGCGGCCGGGACGTGACCCGCAGCTTGATCCGGGGGCAGAGGTCGGGCACCGGCAGTTCCTGCTCCTCGGCGACCTGGCGGAGCGTGGGCAGTCCGACGCCGAGGAGCCAGTCGCCGGAGACGGAGGTGGGGTGCCAGGCGTCGCCGAGGCGGACGGCCCGGCGCAGCGCCCCGTAGCTGTGGCCGCCGACCCAGACGGGCGGTCCGGGGCGCTGCACGGGCAGCGGCCCGGTGTGGACCTCGCGGAAGGAGACGTGGGCGCCGTCGAAGGAGGCGACCTCGTCGGCCCAGCAGGCCTTGATGGCGGCGAGGTACTCGTCGCTGATGGCACCGCGCTTGCGGTACGGGACGTCGAGGACGGCGAACTCCCGGGCGGCCCAGCCGGCCGCCGCGCCGAACACCAGTCGGCCGTTGCTGAACCGGTCGATGTTGGCGGCGACGCGGGCGGTGTGCACGGGGTGCCGGTACGGGAGGATCGTCACCGTCGTGCCGAGTCCCACCGTCCTGGTGACGCCGGCGAGCCAGGCGAGGGTCGCGAAGGGGTCGTAGAACGGGGCGGGGAAGAGGTGCTGGACGTCCGGGGTGAGCGCGACGTGGTCGGAGACCATGGCGTAGTGGTAGCCCATCGCCTCGATCCGCAGCGCCCAGTCGGCGAGGGCGTCGGGGGTGGCTTCGGGGCCGTAGTTGGGCAGATTGACGCCGAATTTCATGAGGCGTTCCTTTCGGGGGCCCCGGCCGCGGGCGCGTCCGCGGCTCCGGCCCCGTGGGCGTGGTCCGGGACCTGCGGTCCGGTCCCGTGGGCGTGGTCCGAGACGTGCGGTCCGGTCCCGTGGGCGTGGTCCTGAAGGGGTGACCCAGTGACGCGCCGGGCCACCGCGAGGTGGAGGAGGACTCCCGCGAGCGCGACCGCGGCGGCCAGGAGCGGCAGCCGGCCGGCGTCGAGCCCGTGGGCGAGGGCGAGGCCGCCGAGCGCGGAGCCGACGGCGCCGCCGAGGTAGGTGGCGGAGCTGTTGAGGCCGACGGCGGCGGCGCCGCCCTCGCCGGAGCCTCCGGGGCCATCGGAGGCTCCGGTCCCGGAAGCCTCCCCCGCCAGGAGCCGGTGCTGCTGCGGGACGACGAAGGCCCAGCCGACCGCGCCCCAGACCAGCAGGGGCAGCAGGACGAGGCCGGGCACGGCGCCGGTCCACGGCAGCAGCGCCAGGGCGCCGCCGAGGATGCCGAGGAGCACGACGGCGAGGCGGGCGGGGCGTCCCGTCCGGTCGACGAGGGTGCCGGCGAGGAGGCTGCCGCAGACCCCGCCGATGCCCCAGACCCACAGGTACGGCACCGCGCTGCTCACGTCGGCGACGCGGCGCAGCACCGGTTCGAGGTAGGTGTAGAGCCCGAGGCTGGCCACGGTCTGGGTGAAGGTGACGGCGACGACCACGGCGACCCGGGGGCGGGCGAGGGCGCCGAGCCGGGCCCGCAGCGAGGGCGCGGCGGCTCCCCGCACGGGCGGCAGCGCCGTCGCGACGCCGAGCAGCGCGACCAGGCCGAGCCCGGTGATCAGCCACAGGGCGGCCCGCCAGCCGGAGGCGGCCGCGACGAGCAGCCCGAGCGGCACGCCGAGCACGGTGCCCGCGCTCATCCCGCCGAGGACCAGGCCGAGGGCGCGCCCGCGCCGCTCGGGTGGGACGAGCGCGACGGCCGCGGTGGCCGCCGCGGGGGTGAAGAGGCCGGCTCCGGCGCCGGCGAGGGCGCGGGTGCCGAGGAGGGCGGCGTACGAACCGGCGAGCGCCGTACCGGTGTTGGCGAGGACGAAGACGACGAGTGCGGTGACGAGGACCGTGCGGGTGCCCCAACGGGCGAGGACGGCCGAGAGGAGCGGCGCGGCCAGCGCGTAGCAGAGGGTGAAGGCGGTGACGGACTGGCCCGCGAGGGAGACGGAGACGCCCAGGTCGGCGCCCATGTCCGGGAGCAGTCCGGCCATCGCGTAGGCGTCGGTCCCCATGGCGAAGGAACCGAGTGCGAGCAGGCCCACCGCGCGCGTGCCTCCCATCACACCCCCTTGTGGTCGTCGTCGGGAACGGTCCTCGTACGGAAGCGGTTCGCGTACGGAGCGGTCCTCGGGACGCTACTGACCGGGCATCCCTCCCGCAGCCCACAACGCCGAAGAGGGTTCGGAGTTCCGCAGCCTCCGGCCCTCGCTCCGCTCGGATCGGCCGGTCACCGGCCTACGGTGGATCTCTCCAGGAACCCTGGTTCTCCAGGAGGGAGTCCACCGTGCTCGACCTGTCCGTCATCAACGCGATGTTCCCGCCCGATCTCCCGGAACCGGCCGACTGGGAGCGGCGGTTCGGGCCGCGCGCCCTGCCGGACGGCGCCGAGGTCACGCGCTTCGCCCCGAGCCCCACCGGACACCTGCACATCGGCGGCCTCTACACGGCGGCCGTGGCCCGGGCGCTCGCCCGTCAGTCGGGCGGGGTGCACGTGCTGCGCGTCGAGGACACCGACCGGTCCCGGCAGGTGGCGGGCGCCGCGGAGGAGTTCTCCCGGCTGCTCGGCGCCTTCGGCCTCGCCCCGGACGAGGGGGGCGCCGCCGGGGGCGGGGCGTGGGGACCGTACCTCCAGTCGGAGCGCCGGGACATCTACCTCAGCCATGTGCGGGACCTTCTTCGCCGCGACCGCGCCTATCCCTGCTTCTGCGGCAAGGACCTCCTCGCGCGGAGCGCGGAGGAGCAGCGCGCGGGCCGCTCCCCGCTGGGCTACTACGGGCGGTGGGCGCCGTGCCGGACGCTGGCGCCGGAGGAGGCGGCGCGGCGGCTCGCGGCCGGCGAGCCGTACGTGGTGCGGTTCCGCTGCCCGTACGAGTTCCCCGGCCGGGTCCGGTTCACGGACCGCATCCGGGCCTCCGTCACCATGCAGGACAACGGCAACGACATCGTCCTCCTGAAGTCCTCCGGGGAGGAACTGCCGCTGCCGACCTACCACTTCGCGCACGTCGTGGACGACCATCTGATGCGGGTGACGCTGGTGGTGCGCGGTGAGGAGTGGCTCTCCTCGACCCCGGTCCATCTGCAGCTGCACACGGCGCTAGGGTTCGAGCCGCCCACGTACGCGCACCTCGCCCCGCTCATGAAGGCGGAGGGGCCCTCGCGCCGCAAGCTCAGCAAGCGCAAGGACCCCGAGGCGTCGGTGGACTACTACCTCTCCGCCGGTTATCCGCCCGCCGCGGTCCAGCACTATCTGCGGGGCCTGGCCAACATCCGGCTGATGGACGTGCCCACCGCCGAGGCGCTCGCCGCCGACGTCCGGCTGGACGGCATGCGCCCCTCGGGTCCGCTGCTCGACCTGCCCAAACTGCACTCCCTGAGCCGCGAGTTCATCGCCTCGCTCACCCCTCGGGAGCTGTACGCGCAGCTGCTCGCCTGGGCGCGGGAGTACGACCCCGAGCTCGCCTCCGTCCTCGCCCGCCACGAGGACCTCGCCCTGGCGGCCGTGGCCACGGGCCGGCCGGAGGGCGCGCCCGCCCGCAAGGACCTGGAGCGCTGGTCGTGCTTCCGCGACCGGTACGGCTTCTTCTTCGCGGAGCTCTTCGGGCCGGCGCCGACGCCCGGGGACGACCGCTACGGCGGCCTCGCCCCGGACCTCGTGCGGCGGATCGCCGCCGACTTCGCCGCCGTCTCCCCCGACGAGTGGTTCGCGAAGCTCGGGGAGATCGCCGTGCGGCACGGCTTCGCCCCGGACACGGCCTCCTGGCGCCGGGACCCGGACCGCTGGGCGGGACCGCCGAGGACGGTCGCGAACGTGGTCCGGGTCGCGCTGACGGGCGCCACCCGCAGCCCGGACCTCTTCGCCGTGGCCCGCGCCCTGGGCCGGGACGAGGTGGTGCGCCGCCTCACCGCCGTGGCGGGGTGAGGCGGCGGGCGGCGCCGGCTACTCCAGCGGCAGGCTCCGGGCCGAGGCGCGGACGCCCGGGGCGGTCGGCACCGGCGCCCTGAGGAGGCCCTTGTCGCTGGAGCTCGCGGGCGCGTCCGCCCCGACCGGGGTCGTGGTCATGGGGCGGTCGGCGGCGCAGCGCTGCTTCTCGGCCTCGGACATGGGCCCGGTGCGCTGGAGCAGCCGGTCGGGGACGGCGCGGGAGGGCCCGTCGACGACGGCGTGCAGCCGGTAGTCGTCCTTCTTGCTGACGAACCAGCCCTCGACCCGTTCGCGGCTCGGCTGCATCTCGACCCAGCTGACCTCGCCGGGCTGGATCCGCTCCACGACGGTCCGCTGGTCGCTGCTGAACCACTGCCAGGGCCGCTGCCAGCCCTTCTCGTACGCCTGGGAGAACTGTCCGGCCATCGGCCGTTCCTCGATCCGCTTCTCGTCCTCCGTCCGGTCGCCGCTGGTGGGCAGCCGGGCCACCTCGGGGAGTGGGAGGCCGGCGTCGGCGTACGTCTGGGAGATGCTGTCGTGGCTGCGCTCGGAGTACGAGAGGACGCGGCTGTGCTCCAGGGTGTTGCGGGTGCAGTTGACGTAGGCCTCGCCGACGACGCGCGCCCGGTCGTAGTAGCGGAAGGAGGTCCGGGTGTCGGGCCGGAACACGCAGGCGTTCTCGCCGTTGCAGGCGGCGGCCGCGTTGTGGAGGCTGCTCTCCCGTTCGTTGCCCTTGTACGCCTCCGAGGTGCCGAGGCGCGTCTTGTCGACGGTCTTGTCGACGGCGGGCGGCACCTCGACCGCCCGGATGCGGGCGACCATCGGGGAACAGGTCACGTGGGTGCGGGAGTCGGTGACCCGTGAGGTGAAGGTGAGCACCGGCTCGTTCTCGCCGGCGGTGAACACGTAGGCGCGGCCTGTCCAGCGGCCCTTGCCAGGCGTCCCCTTGGCCCGGTCGGGGTCTCCGGCGGTGGTGACCTCCTGGACCGGGCCGCCGGAGCCGGAGACCGCGTACGGCTGACCGTCGACGACCTGTTCGCCGGTGCACTCCTTGGAGACGGCGGGGCTGTCCTCGTAGGTCACGGTGACCCTGGCCCCCGCGCGGACCCCGCGGAGCCGCTGGCGGAGGGTGTTGCCGTCCTTCTGGAGGGCGACGCCGTGGGAGGCGTCGGTGCGGCCCGAGGCGGTGGGCGAGTAGCGCTGGTTGAGGCCGGTCCAGAAGTCGATGCCGACGGTGGTGGGGCCGTCGCCCCTCATGACGGGGTCGGCGAAGTCGCCGTTGAGGACGGGGACGGTCTGCTCGGCGGGGGCGGCCGAGGCGAGGGGTGTGACGGGCATCAGGAGTCCGGCGGCGCCGAGGACGGCGAGGGCCGGGAGCGTGGTGCGGTTCATGGGGGTTCTCCTCCCGGGTCAGGAAGCGTCGGCGGGCAGGACGACGACGCTCTTCGGCTCGGCGCCCGCGGGCACCGCACGCGCGGCGGGGACCTCGGCGGCGGAGACCGGACCGGGTCCGGGAGCGGGCGCGGGGCCGGGTCCGGGCGCCGGGGTGGGCGCGGTGTTCCCGGTGGGCCGCGTGCCGCCGCAGACTCCGGCGGGCGCGGCGTACGTCTGGGCGATGAACGTGCTGCTGGTGACCATCGAGGGGCTGTCCACGACGATGCCGATGATCCGTTGCCCGGTCTTGGCTACGAGGCTGCCGGCCACCCGCCGCATGGCGGCGTTCGCGCCGAAGACGAGCATGTCGTGCGCGTGGACGGTGGTCTTGTAGACGGTCTCCTCGCTGGCCTCCACCGTCCAGGACTTGGAGTACGTGGCCTTGAACGCGGCCTCGAAGGCGAGGCGCGCGGTCATCGAGCCGGACGCCGTCGCACCCCCGGACACGGTGGTCTTGTTGCCCATGGACGAGGTGGGGCCCTTGTCGAGCTGGGGCGTCTTGTGTTCCATGGCGGTCTCGTTGGCGAGACTGCCGGTCACCTGACCGGTGGCCCCGACGGTGCCCTCGGCGGTGATCGTCCCGGAGATCTCGCCGCCGATGTTGTCGGTGGTGCCCGTCTTCAGGGTGACGGTCCGCTCGACGGCCATGTCGCTCTGGGTGCAGTTGATCACCGCGTTGCCGAGCGACTTCACCGTGGTGACGTACTCGCGGCTCAGCTTGGGGTCGATCCGGAAGGTGCAGGCGGAGCGCTCGGTCCGGCAGTGCTTGAGGACGTCGTCGACCTTGGCCGGGCGCCCGTCGGCGGTGAGGGCGCGGGGTACGGGGGTTTCGCCCGGCCCCTCCTCGGCGGCGGCGGGCGTCGCGAGGGAGGCGGCGGCGAGGCCGAGGAGGACGGAGAGGGCGGGCAGCAGGGCGGCGCGGCGAGTGCACGCGGGCATGACGGAGGTTCCCTTCGGGACGGATGGGAGCGGGGACGTGGCGCGGGGTGCGGCTCAGCCGCCGAGGAGCCCGCAGAGCTGGTCGACCGGGAAGGGGGACTGCCCCGGGTCGGTGGAGCCCTGCGGCAGCGAGCCGGGGAAGGACTCGCAGGTCGAGGTGACGGCGTCGGCGGCGTTGTCCGTCGGCGCGGTCTCGTTCTTCTTGATGGTGTCCTTCATGTCACCGAGGTCCTGCTCCTCGGCGGCACCCTTGCCGCCGGTCAGCTTGCCCATGCAGGAGGACGAGCCGGGCGGGCACTCCTTGAGCTTCTCCTCGGCCGCCTTGATGTCCTTGTCGGCCTTGGCGGCCGCCTCCTGGTTCTTCTTCTGCTGTTCCTCGATCTTCTTGGCCTGATCGGCGTTGTGCTCCTTGTCCTGACAGGCCTGGTCGTCGGGCTTGCACTCCTCGGCGTACGCGGCGGGGGCCAGGGGCAGGCCGAGTGCGGCGGCGAGGACGGCGGCGGTCAGCACACGACGTGCCGATGCCATGCGTGCGGGCATGCGAACTCCCTTGGGACAGGGGTGAGTTGGATGGCTCGGATGGGGACGCCAGGGGCGGACAGGGGACTGTCCTCAAGATCACCGAGCGCGCTCCGACGCTAGCCGCCGTCGCCTCGGCGCCCCGGCAGGACACACGGTGCGGCGCGCGCCGACGGGCCCGCTCACCGCTTCGGCGGAGCGCACTCGGGGAGGCCGCCAGGGGCGGGGCCCGGGCCCGTCGCAAGCCGCCTCGCGGGCCCGTCGCTCCACCCGTTCGCAGGGAATCCGGGGCGCCGGTGAGAGGGCGGTCCGCCGTACGGGGCGGGGACCCTCACTCCCCCGGGCGCCGCCGTTCGGCGGCCCGCCGACAGCGGCCCCGAGGGGTCCCGCGCGGCGCGGCCGGAAGGCGTACGCGCCCCCGGCATCACGTCCCCGAACGGGCGTCCGTCAGACGGGTGTTTCAGCGATTCCGGCTCGCCCCGGTGATCGTTTTCGGTCAGTCTGCTCCTGTGCCCGACGGCCCGTCCCGGTCGTCGCACCCGGCCGTGGGCGCCCCATGCCCAAGGGCCCGGCACGGCCTGTCCGCATGACCCGCGCCCGGCCCGCGCACGCCTCCGCCTTCCCCGGCGGAGCCATCGGCCGACCGGGCGCAGCGCTCCCGTATGTCCCCATCGAAGGAGAGCAGAGCCATGTCCCGTACACGCCGCAGTCCCCTGCGTACCCGCTTCCGAGGCCTGGCCGTCCTCACGGCCGCGACCCTCGCCGCCGTACCGACCACCCTCGCGAGCGCCAACGAGGGCAATCCGACCGTGCTGAGCTGGGGCGCGGGCCGCACCGGCCAGCTCGGCAACGGCACCCTGGCCGACAGCCTCAGCCCGACCTCGGTCACCAGCCTCTTCCGCGGCGACGTCGACCAGGTGTCGGCCGGTGGCACGTCCTCGGCCGACTCGTTCGCCCTCGCCCGGACCGACAAGACGGTCAAGTCCTGGGGCCACAACTCCTCCGGCCAGCTCGGCAACGGCGGCAACACCAATCAGACCGTGCCCACCACCGTCCCGCGCCTGACCAACATCAAGGACATCGCCGCCGGCGGGAAGCACGCCCTGGCCCTCGACACGAGCGGCCAGGTCTACTCCTGGGGCGACAACGCCTACGGCCAGCTCGGCAACAACCGCACCGGCGACAGCCGTACGGTCCCCGACCGCGTCCAGGGCATGCCGAAGGTGAAGCAGATCTCGGCGGGCTGCGACTTCAGCCTCGCCCTCCTGGAGAACGGCAAGGTGTACGCGTGGGGCCGCGGCATCCACGGCCAGCTGGGCAACGGCTCCCGCGCCACCAGCTCCGTGCCCCGGCAGGTCACGGGCCTGGAGAACATCGTGGAGATCGACGCCGGCTGCCACCACGCCCTCGCGCTGACCGCCGACGACACGGTCAAGTCCTGGGGCTACAACCTGTACGGCCAGCTCGGCAACTCCTCCACCAAGTCCGCCACGCTCCCCGTCGACGTCGACTGGCTGGAGGGCGTCTCGGACATCGAGGCGGGCGCCTTCCACAACTACGCCAAGACGAGCGACAGCCACGTCTGGGGCTGGGGCAACAACCAGTACGGCCAGCTCCTCGAGGGCGACGAGGCCTTCGGCGACAACGTCTCCCGCACCAACCGCACCGCCCCCGTCGAGATCCCGCGCCTCGAGGGCGTCCAGCACCTCGCGGCGGGCGCCCGGCACGGCGTCGCGGTCACGGCGGACGACGTCTTCACCTGGGGCCACAACGGCGAGGGCCAGCTCGGCAACGGCACGACGGTCGCGCGCTTCGAGTCGGTGAAGATCCTCAACGAGGGCTCGGCGATCAAGGCGGTGGCCGTGTCGCTGGGCGGCAACACGACGTACGCGTACTGAGGCCGGTGAACGGCATGTCGTACGTGTACGTGCGCGGAATCGCGACAGCCCTTGCCCTGATGGCGCTCACGGGTCAGGCATACGCCGAACCGAGTGATCCATGGGTGCGGGCCTGGGGCCTCAACAGCGCCGGCCAGCTCGGCAACGGCTCCACACTCGACCAGCAGACGCCGTCGGCCGTCACGGGCCTCGCCCGGGACGACGTCCAGCAACTCGCGGGCGGCGGTCTCTCCGACGTGACGTCATTCGCGGTCGCCCTGCTGCACGACGGAACCGTCCGGTCCTGGGGCGGCAACTCTGCAGGGCAGCTCGGCGACGGCACCACGACGTCGAGGTCGTTCGCGGCTTCGGTCGCGGGACTCTCCGGCGTCTCCTCGGTGACCGCGGGCGGGAACTTCGCCCTCGCCGTGCGCGGCGGGCGGGTTCTCGCCTGGGGCGACAACAGCTACGGGCAGCTCGGCAACGGCGCCTCGGCCGCTGCCAACGCTCCCGCGACGAGCCGTCCCGTCCGCGTCCAGAGCCTCGACAAGGTGAAGGACATCGGCGCCGGATGTGCCCACACGGTGGCCCTCCGTGAGGACGGGACGGTCTGGACCTGGGGCCGGAACAGCAACGCCCAGCTCGGCGACGGTTCCACGACCGACCGGAACACGCCGGGGCGCGTGGCTGGCCTCTCCGACGTCGTCGGCATCGCGGTGGGCTGCCACCACACCCTCGCCCTCCTGGCGGACGGCTCCGTCCGGGCCTGGGGCCGGAACGCCAACGGACAGCTCGGCAACGACTCCACCGAAGCGAGTCCGGTCCCGGTGCCCGTCCACCACCTGGAGAACGTGGCGTCGGTCCACGTCGGCGGACACCACAGCCTCGCGGTCCTGGACGACGGCGGCGTCCGCGCCTGGGGCTGGAACGCGGACGGTCAGCTCGGTGACGGCAGCACCGTCAACCGGACCACTCCCGTCCCGGTTCCCGGCCTCACCGGAGTGACGTCCCTGACCGGCAGCTGGAAGCACACCCTTGCCCTCCTCGACGACCAGTCCGTCCTGGGCTGGGGCGACAACGGCTCCGGCCAGCTCGGCAACGGCACCACCTCGCCCTCCCTGTCCCCCGTCACTGCCCTGCCCCCGGGCAGTGGAACGACCCGCGTGGCGACCTCCACCTCGTGGAAGACGAGCTACGCCTACTGAAACGAAAGGCACGCAGATGACCCCACCCCTGCGTCTCCCCCTCCTCGCCGCACTGTCCCTCGCGGCGCTCACCGCCTCCGCCCTCCCCGCCCAGGCCGGCACCGACCCCTGGGTCCGCGCCTGGGGCGAGAACGCCCAGGGGCAGCTCGGCAACGGCAGCGTCCTCGCCCAGCAGACTCCCGCACCCGTCAGCGGCATCACCCGTGACGACGTCCGCGAGCTCTCCGGAGGCGGCGGCGGCGCGGCGGCGGCCGCCAACCCCTTCGCCGTCGCCCTCCTCAAGGACGGCACCGTGAAGAGCTGGGGCGCCAACACCACCGGCCAGCTCGGCAACGGCACCACCACCGCCCAGTCCTTCCCCGCGACCGTCGCCGGACTCTCCGGCGTCAGCGAGGTCTCCGCCGGCCTCAACCACGCCCTCGCCGTCAAGGGCGGCCGCGTCCTCGCCTGGGGCAGCAACGCCTCCAAGCAGCTCGGCACCGGTCAGGACACCACCAACCCGTACAAGGCCCCGATCCCCGTACAGAGCCTGGACAAGGTCAAGGACGTCGGGGCGGGCTGCGACTTCAGCGTGGCGCTCCGGCAGGACGGCACGGTCTGGACCTGGGGCAAGGGCGACAACGGACGCCTGGGCACCGGCAACAACACCACCCGAGAGACCCCGCAGAAGGTCCCCGAGCTCGTCGACGTCGAGTCCGTCGCCGTGGGCTGCGACCACGTCCTCGCGCTCACCGCCGACGGCGTCGTCAAGGCCTGGGGCAAGGGCGCGGAGGGCCAGCTCGGCAACGACTCGACCACGGACAGCAACAAGCCGGTGGACGTCGCCTACCTCGACTCCGTGGCCAGGATCTTCGCCACCTCCGCGTCCGGCTTCGCCGTCCTCGACGACGGCAGCCTGGCGGGCTGGGGCAAGAACACCGACCGGCAGCTCGGCGACGGCACCAACGCCAACCGCACGACCCCCGTCGTCCTGGACGCCCTCAAGGGCGTCCAGAGCATCGCGGGCGGCGCGGACTTCACGGTGGCGGCGCTCGACGACGGTTCGGTCATCGGCTGGGGCGCCAACGCGGCCGCTCAGCTCGGCGACGGCTCGACGACGACGCCCCCGGGCACGACCGTGGCGCTGCCGCCGGGCAGCGGCATCACCCACGTCGCGACGACGATGACGGGCAAGTCCGGCTTCGCCTACTGACGAAGCCTGCCGAGGGGCCCGGGGGCCCGTGCGCGCGCCCGCACGGGCCCCCGGCACCGGTCTCCGCACCGTCGAACCTGGCCAGGGACGGCGGTGAGCTGGCAGGATCGCCGCATGTTCCCCTCCCTCTCCCGCGCCGCCCGCCGCCGTGTCCTGGCGGTCTCGGCCGCGCTGCTCGCGCTGTGCGGGGTGCTGGTGTGGTGGCTCGTCCCCTTCCGCTCCCCCGCCCCGAGCGGCTCGGTCACCTTCAGTACGGGGGTCCCCACCGGCGTCTACCAGCAGTACGGGGAGCTCCTCAAGAACGCCCTGGCGCAGGACCTGCCCGAGGTGTCGATAGCGCTCAAGGCCAGCGAGGGCTCCCAGCAGAACCTGGCCCGGGTCGCCACGGGCGAGGCCGACTTCACGGTCGCGACGGCCGACGCGGTGGCCCAGTACCAGCGCGAGCGCAGGCCCGGTTTCGAGCGGCTGCGCGGCTGCGCACGGCTCTACGACGACTACGTACAGCTCGTCGTGCGCAAGGGCTCCTCGCTCCAGAAGGTCCGGGACCTGCGCGGGCTCCGGGTCGGGGTCGGCCAGCCCGGCTCGGGCGTGCGCCTGATCGCCGACCGGGTCCTCGCGGCCGCCGGCCTGACCCCGGACCGGGACGTCGTGCCGGTCTCGGCGGGCATCAACACGATGCCGGAACTCCTGGAGCGGGACGAGCTCGACGCCTTCTTCTGGTCGGGCGGACTGCCCACCCAGGCGGTGCAGACGCTGTCCGAGCGCTTCCCGGTCCGGCTGATCCCGCTGGACGCACAGCTGGTCGACCGGCTGCACGACGTCGGCGATTCGACCCGGTACTACCGGTCGGCGGTGATCCCGGCGGACGCGTACGCGAAGGCGCAGGACGGGCTGCCGGTCGAGACCCTGGCGGTGGCGAACCTGCTGGTCACCACGGTGGACGCCGACGACGACCTGGTCGAGGGCTTCACCCGTACGGTGATCAGGAGCCGGGACGGGATCGGCCGCCAGGTCCACCCGGCCCAGCTGGTGGACCTGCGCACCGCCGTGTACACGGAACCCCTGAAACTCCACGACGGCGCCCGCCGCTACTACCAGTCGGTGAAGCCGTGAGGCCGGGGCCCTAAAGCGCGTCCCGCTCCGCGGGCGCGTGCCGGGGGACGGTGACCGTCACCCGCAGGCCGTGCGGCTCGTTCGGGGCGAAGGTCACGTCTCCGCCGCCCGCCGTCAGCAGGACGCGCGCGATGGAGAGGCCGAGGCCCGAGCCCTTGACGTTCTGGTGCCGGCCCGAGCGCCAGAAGCGGTCGCCGACCCGGCCGAGCTCCTCCTCGGTGAGGCCCGGCCCGTGGTCGGCGACGACCACGGCGACGGTCGACCGGTCGGGGACGACCGTGACCGTGACCTCCTCCCCGGCGGGGGTGAACTTCAGCGCGTTGTCGATCACCGCGTCGAGGGCGCTGGAGAGGGCCACCGGGTCCGCCCAGGCGGTGACCGCGCCGCACTCCCCGGTCAGCGTGACGCCCTTGTCCTCGGCCACCGGACGCCAGGACGCGACCCGCTCGGCGGTGAGCGCGCCGACGTCGGTGAGCCGCAGCTCGGCCGCCGCGTGCTCGGCGAGCGCCAGGTCGAGGAGGTCGTCGAGGACCTGGGCGAGACGCTTGCCCTCGGTCCGTACGGAGGCGATCTCCTCGTTGCCCTCGGGGAGCTCAAGGGCGAGGAGCTCGATCCGCAGGAGCAGCGCGGCCAGCGGGTTGCGCAGCTGGTGGGAGGCGTCGGCGACGAAGGCCCGCTGCTGTTCGAGCGCGTCCTCGACGTTGTCGGCCATCTCGTTGAACGAGCGGGCGAGGCGCCGCAGTTCGGGCGGTCCGCCGGTGGCGGCGACGCGCGAGTTCATCCGCCCGGTGGCGATGTCGTGGGTGACGGCGTCGAGGACGCGGACCGGCCGCAGCACCCAGCCGGTGAGCCGGAAGGCGGCGCCGACGGCGAGCAGCATCGCGGCGGCCTCGCCCGCGAAGATCAGCAGCCAGCCGCGCAGGATGCGGGAGCGGAGCTGTCCGGTCGGCGAGTCGGTGACGACGACGGCGACCACGTCCCCGTCGCGGACGACGGGGGAGGCGATGGTGAGCCGCGCGCCCCCCTGCCAGGGCCAGACCTGGGGCGGGTCGTGGCTGCGGCGCCCGAGCAGCGCCTCGTTGAAGGCGCGCCGGCCCTCCCCGTCGTACGGGACGACCCAGTCCTCGGGGGCGGCGGCCATGGCGCGGTTGTCGCGGTAGAAGATCCCGGCGCGGATGCCGTACACGTCGTGGTAGCTGGCGAGTTCGCCGCCGAGGGTGGCCTGCCGCTCGTCGGTGCCGGGGCTGCTCTCGCTGACGAACTGGGCGAGGGCGGCGAAGCGCGCGGCGTCGTCGAGCCGGTCGACGACGACCCGCTGCTGTTCGGACGCGGCGAGGCTGGCGGCGAGCGGGAAGCCCAGGGCCAGCAGCACGCCGGCCATCAGCACGATGAGCAGCGGGAGGAGTCGGGTGCGCACGTCAGGGGCCGTCGGGGATCACGCGGCGGGGGCGACGAGGCGGTAGCCGACGCCCCGCACGGTCTCGATCAGGGCGGGCATCCGCAGCTTGGAGCGCAGGGAGGCGACGTGCACCTCCAGGGTGCGGCCGGTCCCCTCCCAACTGGTGCGCCAGACCTCGCTGATGATCTGCTCGCGGCGGAAGACGACGCCGGGCCGCTGGGCGAGGAGGGCGAGCAGGTCGAACTCCTTGCGGGTGAGCGGGACGCTCTCGCCGTCGACGCTGACCCGGCGGGTGGGCAGCTCGATGGTGACGGGGCCGAGCCGCAGCACGGTCCCCTCGGCGGTGCCCGTGGTTCCGCCGGTCTCCTCGGCTCCGGTGCTGCGCCGGCTGACGGCGTGGATGCGGGCGAGGAGCTCGCCGGGGTCGTAGGGCTTGACGACGTAGTCGTCGGCGCCGAGGTTGAGCCCGTGGATGCGGGAGCGCACGTCTCCGCGCGCGGTCACCATGATCACCGGGGTGGTGGTGAGCTTCCGGATGCGGCCGCAGACCTGGTAGCCGTCCTGGTCGGGCAGGCCGAGGTCGAGCAGGATCACCCCGTAGGAGGGCCGCTCGCCCTGGGCGGTGGGCAGGACGGCCTGGAGCGCCTCCTCGCCGTTGCGGGCGTGGGTGACCGTGAAGCCGTGCTTCGCGAGGATCGCGGAGAGTGCGGCGGCGACGTGGTCGTCGTCCTCGACGAGCAGCAGTCGCATGCGTACCTCCTCCGTGATGATTCCGTGGTGATCTGCCGATGGCGGCTCTCTGTGTACCAGGTGGTACCAGGGCATGAACACCGAACATGGGTGTCACAGTCAAGTGTCCCCCTGTTACGCCGCCGTTTCCGTTACGGACCCGGTACGGCCCGGGGAGTCGCCTTCACGCCCTGTGTCCGGTTGCGGCCGTATCGTTATCCTCAATTTCCGCTCAGATGTGATGACGCTCATCACATCGGGTCTCTAGTGTCCTCCCCAACCGAGGAGGACGGAGCAAGAGGCCGATGAGCGGAGAGTCAGTGTCCAAGAGTCCCGAGGCCACCCCGCGTGCCGCGGACGATTTGGTCGTACTGTCCGACGTGAACAAGCACTTCGGCGCGCTGCATGTCCTCCAGGACATCGATCTGACGATCGCCCGCGGCGAGGTCGTGGTCGTCATCGGACCCTCCGGGTCCGGCAAGTCGACGCTGTGCCGCACGATCAACCGGCTGGAGAGCATCGACTCCGGCACCATCACCATCGACGGCAAGCCGCTGCCGCAGGAGGGCAGGGAGCTCGCCCGACTGCGTTCCGACGTCGGCATGGTCTTCCAGTCGTTCAACCTCTTCGCGCACAAGACGGTGCTCGAGAACGTGATGCTGGGCCAGATCAAGGTCCGCAAGACGGAGAAGAAGGCCGCCGAGGCCAAGGCCCGGGCCCTGCTCGACCGGGTCGGGGTCGGCACTCAGGCGGACAAGTACCCCGCTCAGCTCTCCGGTGGTCAGCAGCAGCGCGTGGCGATCGCCCGCGCGCTCGCGATGGACCCGAAGGTCATGCTCTTCGACGAGCCGACCTCGGCCCTCGACCCGGAGATGATCAACGAGGTCCTGGAGGTCATGCAGCAGCTGGCCCGGGACGGCATGACGATGGTGGTCGTGACCCACGAGATGGGCTTCGCGCGCTCCGCCGCCAACCGGGTGGTCTTCATGGCCGACGGACGCGTCGTCGAGCAGGCGACGCCCGAGGAGTTCTTCAGCAACCCGCGCAGCGACCGGGCCAAGGACTTCCTCTCCAAAATCCTTCACCACTGAGCGGGTTCTCGACCTAGTCTTCCCAACTCACGCCTACTCAAGGGACTTTCCTCCATGAAGCTTCGCAGCGTCTCCGCCGCCGCCGCGGCCGCCGTCGTCCTCGCCCTGACCGCCACCGCCTGTGGCGGCGGCTCCGACTCCGGCAGCAACGGCGACAAGATCAACATCGGCATCAAGTTCGACCAGCCGGGCCTCGGCCTGAAGACCCCGGACGGCACGTACGCCGGTTTCGACGTCGATGTCGCCAAGTACGTGGCCAAGGAGCTCGGCTACGCCGAGGACAAGATCAACTGGAAGCAGGCGCCCAGCGCCGAGCGCGAGAACCTGATCAAGAACGGTGACGTGAAGTTCGTCGTCGCCAGCTACTCGATCAACGACAAGCGCAAGAAGGAGGTCGACTTCGCGGGTCCGTACTTCCTGACCCACCAGGACCTCCTCGTCCGCGCCGACGACAAATCGATCACCAAGGTCGAGGACCTCAACTCCAAGAAGCTCTGCTCGGTCACCGGCTCGACCTCCGCGCAGAACGTCAAGGAGAAGCTCGCCCCGAAGGCCGACCTCCAGCAGCTCGGCGGCTACTCCGAGTGCCTCACCGGCCTGGAGAACAAGGCCGTCGACGCCCTGACCACGGACGCCTCGATCCTCGCGGGCTACGCCTCGCAGAAGGAGCACCAGGGCAAGTTCAAGCTCGTCGGCCTGAAGATGAGCGACGAGAACTACGGCATCGGCCTGAAGAAGGGCGACGACGAGCTGCGCGGCAAGATCAACAAGGCGCTGGAGAAGATGGTCTCCGACGGCACCTGGGAGAAGCTCGTCAAGCAGCACTTCGGCCCCTCCGGCTACAAGTACGAGCCCGCGCCGAAGGTCCAGAACTGACCCACCCCGCCCGAAGCCGTGACGGCCGCCCCGCGCACGGGCGGCCGTCGCGCCGGCACCGGCCGCCGCCCACGCGGCGGCCTCCACACCGACCGACCACCAGGGGAGAGCGCGGGGCATCGTGTTCGACTTTCTTGATTCCGGGCAGTACGACCTGCTCGGCGCCTTCTGGGTGACGGCGCAGCTCGCCCTCTACTCGGCGATCGGCTCGCTGGTCTGGGGCACCGCCCTGGTCGCCATGCGGGTCAGCCCGGTCCCGCTGATGCGGGGCTTCGCCACCGCGTACGTCAACATCGTCCGGAACACTCCGCTGACGGTGGTCCTCGTCGCCTGTCTGCTGGGCCTCAACCAGACCCTGCTCATCTCGCTCGGCGCGGACCGCTCCGAGGACATCGGCTTCCGGCTGGCCGTCCTCGGACTCGTCGCCTACACCGGCACCTTCGTCTGCGAAGCGCTGCGCTCGGGCATCAACACCGTGCCGCCGGGTCAGGCCGAGGCCGCCCGCGCACTGGGCCTGAGCTTCACCCAGGTCCTCCGGCTCGTGGTCCTCCCGCAGGCCTTCCGCGCCGCGGTGACCCCGCTCGCGAACGTCCTGATCGCCCTCACCAAGAACACCACCGTGGCGGCCGCGATCGGCGCCGCCGAGGCGTCGCTCCTGATGAAGGAGATGCTCGAGAACGAGACCGACGCGCTCTTCGCCGTCTTCGCGATCTTCGCCTTCGGCTTCATCGTCCTCACCCTCCCCACCGGCCTCATCCTGGGCTGGGCGGCCAAGCGACTGGCGGTGAAGCGATGAGCTCCGTCCTGTACGACACTCCCGGCCCGCGCGCAAAGCGGCGCAACGTCGTCTACACGATCGGCTTCCTCGCGGTCCTCGCCCTGGTGGCCTGGTGGGTGCTGGCCGCCCTGGACGCCAAGCACCAGCTGGACACGGCGAAGTGGAGCCCGTTCGTCACCGACTCCGAGGTCTGGACGACGTATCTGCTGCCCGGCCTCACCGAGACCCTCAAGGCCGCGGCGCTCGCCATCGTGATCGCCCTGCCGCTCGGCGCGGCCCTCGGCATCGGCCGGCTCTCCGACCACCGCTGGGTACGGGTGCCCGTCGGCGTGCTCGTGGAGTTCTTCCGCGCCATCCCGGTGCTGCTCCTGATGATGTTCGCCAACCAGGCCTACCGGGAGTTCACGACCGTCAGCTCCGACTTCCGCCCGCTGTACGCGGTCGTCACCGGTCTGGTGCTCTACAACGCCTCCGTCATCGCCGAGGTCGTCCGGGCCGGCGTGCTCTCGCTGCCCCGGGGCCAGGGCGACGCGGCCGTCGCGCTCGGCATGCGCAAGGGCCAGACCATGCTGTACGTCCTGCTGCCGCAGGCCGTGACCGTCATGCTCCCGGCCCTGGTCAGTCAGCTCGTCGTCATCGTCAAGGACACCGCGCTCGGCGGCGCCCTGCTCGGCTTCGGGGAGCTGCTCAGTCAGAACCGGCAGATCACGGCCAACTACGGCGCCAACACGATCGCCACCCTGGTGGTCATCGCGCTGATTTACATCGCCCTCAACTTCCTCCTCACCGCCCTCGCGGGCCGCCTGGAGAGGCGGCTGCGGCAGGGCAGGAAGTCCCCCTCCGTGACTCTCCCCGCCCAGGCGGGAGCCACCGAGGTGAAGTCGGACGCCGTCAGCGGCGCCTGACTCCGGAGGGCGTCCGCGGGCCTGTGGGGGCCTGCGGGGGCCTCCGTGGACCGACCGGGGTGGGCCGGAGCGGTACTGACCCGAGGTCAGCCGCACCGCGCCCACCCCGTCGCTTGACGCGGGCATCTTCAGTGGGTTGCATACGGTCTGTGATCAACCACCGGGCTCGTGCCACACTCAGCTGTGCTGCCCTCATGACCGTCCGGCCTTCAGGAGCCGCGCCGTGGACCCGGTGATCATCGTGGGCGCGGGGCCGGTCGGCCTCGCGCTCTCCCTCGCGCTCGCCGCGCAGGGCGTGCCCAGCGTCGTCCTCGACGAGGGCACCGGCAAGGAGGAATCCCGCCCGGCACGGAGCGTCGTCCTGCGCGCCGACATGGCCGCGATGGTCGAGCGGCTCGGCTGCACGACCCTCCGTGACGAGGGCGTCCGCTGGATCGGCTGGCGCGGCCTGCGCCGCCGCCAGGAGGTGCGCCGGATCACGCTCGACCTGGGGCTCGGCGGCACGGAGGAGTGGTCCGAGGACCCCGACGCACCCGCCTCCCCGGCCGCCCCGCTGCACATCCCCCAGCACGCCCTGACCCGTGGACTGCGCGACGCCATCTCCCGGCAGAAGCTGATCCGGCTCGTCACCGACTCCCGGCTCGACACCGTCGAGCAGGACCGGGACGGGGTCGTCGCCCACACGCGCGGCCCGGCGGGCACCTGGTGGCGCGGCAGCCACCTCGTCGGCTGCGACGGAGCCCGTTCGACCGTACGCAAGCTGCTCGGGATCCGCTTCCCCGGCCGCACCGCGGTGGAGCGGCACGCCGTGGCCGCGCTCCGCACCGAACTCCCCTGGCCCGGCGAGGCCCTGTTGCACCGTCAGCCCCCGTGGCGCGGCGCGGCCGAGGAGATCACCGCGCGTCCGCTGCCCGACGGGGTGTGGCGGATCGACTGGCTGCTGCCGCCCCGCGGCGACCTGGTCACCCCGGACGTGCTGGTCGCCCGCATCCGCGAGACCCTGGCCGGCTGGTGCGACGGCGTGACGCCCCCGTACGAACTGATCGACACCGGCGTCCACACCCTCCACCACCGGCTCGCCCGCCGCTGGCGGGTGGACCGGGTCCTCCTCGCCGGGGACGCGGCGCACCTGCTCGGCGCGGTCGGCACCCAGGGCCTCGACGAGGGGCTGAGGGACGTGGACAACCTCGCCTGGAAGCTCGCCCACACCTGGCACCACGGCGGCTCGGACCGGCTGCTCGACAGCTACCAGAGCGAACGGCGGACGGCCGTCGCGACCCGGCTGCGCGCCGCCGACCAGTCGCTGCCGGTGCTGCGCGGCGGCGGGGGCCTGCGCACGTACCTCCCCGGGGCCGCGCGCGGCCACGACGCCCTGCTGACCGACGGCCACGTGGGGCGCGGCCCGCTCGGCGCGCCCCCGGCGTACCCCCACTCCCCCCTCGCGCCCCCGTACACCGAGGGACAGGCGCCCGTCGGCACCCCGCCGGGCGCCCCGGTCGAGGACGTCCGCGTGACCGCCCCCGACGGCACGACCGTACGGCTCCGGGACCGGCTCGGTCAGGGCCGTCTCCTGGTCCTCCTGGTCGCGCCCGGCACCGGGGTCTGGGACCGGCGCCACTGGCGGACCGCGGGGGTGATGCCCCGGCTCGAAGAGGCCGTCCAGGCACTGCCGGTGAAGGCCGAGGTCCTGGTGACGGAGGCCTATCCGGGAGCCGCGGCCCACGCCGTCCTGCTCGTACGGCCCGACGGGCACCTCGTCGCCTCCTTCTCCGGGGTCCGCCCCGAGGAGCTGTACGCTGCGGCGGACGCGACCCGGGGCGGCCCGGCCGACGACGGGGCTCCCGCCGAGGAGACCGCGGCCGTGTCCGTGGCGGCGTCCGGGAAGAGCGACCGCACGGCGGACATGCATTGATTCCCGCAGGCGCGCATGGTGTACTCCGGAGCGTGACCGACACCGATGTGCGCCTGTGGCGGAGGGTCCATATGGACCTCCTCCGCTATGCGGGCTGCGTGTGTCGCCCGTCCTGCTGATCTCGCCCCTTTCCCCGCGCGCGCCCCGCCGCTGACGCACGTCCGTGTGCCGTGTGCCGTCGCGCGCGCTCTTCCGCGAACCTCAGGACGGTCATCCGTGCCCCAGCACGCCTCCCCCCTTCCCCCTCCCCTCTCCTCCCCCTCTCCCGCCTCCGCCCCGACCTCGGCCGAACTCCTCGACTTCGTCCGGCGTACGGCGGCCGACCAGGAACTCGTCGACTCCCTCCCCCTCGACCCCGAGGGCCGCACCTGGGCGCGGCTCGACGGCCCCGGCGGCAGCGAGGCCTGGCTCATCGGCTGGCCGCCCGGCACCGGCACCGGCTGGCACGACCACGCCGAGTCACTGGGCGCCTTCGCGACCGCGCGCGGGACGCTGACCGAGAACGCGCTCGCGGTCCGGCTGCCGGCGAGCGGCTGGAAGACCCTGGAACTCACCGACGGCCTCGACCGCTCGCGGCGGCTGTCGGAGGGCACCGGCCGGGCCTTCGGCCGCCACCATGTGCACGAGGTGCTCAACGAGTCCACGGACACCCACGCGGTGTCGGTGCACGCCTACTATCCGCCGCTTCCGCTGATCCGGCGGTTCAGCCGGACGGGCGCGGTGCTGCGTCTGGAGCAGGTCGAGCGCCCGGAGGACTGGCAGTGAGCGAGGAGCGGGTGGGCATCGACGAACTCCTGGAGCGGGTCAGGTCGGGCATCGACCGGATCGAGCCCCGGGCCGCCTACGAGGCGTACGAGGCGGGTGACGCGCTCCTGGTCGACACGCGCTACGCGGCCCTGCGGGAACGGGACGGCCTGATCCCGGGCACGCTGGTCGTGGAGCGCAACGAACTGGAGTGGCGGCTCGATCCGCTGGGCAGCCACCGCGCGGCGGAGGCCGACAGCCACGACCTGCGGGTGGTGGTCCTCTGCAACGAGGGCTACGCCTCCTCCCTCGCGGCCGAGTCCCTCCGCCGCCTGGGCCTGCACCGGGCGACGGACCTCATCGGCGGCTTCCAGGCCTGGAAGGCCGCCGGCCTCCCGGTCCTCCTCCCGGCCATCCGCACCTGAGCCCCCGGCCCGGCCGGCCGGAGAACCCCTACTCCTCGCGCACGCCTGAGCCCCGGCCCGGCCGAGCGGAGAAGTCCTACCGCTCGCACGCGCCCTGGCGGGGCCTCCGGCCCCGACGGGGTCAGCTCCCCCGCGTGGTCTGACGAGTCCTTCTGTCCCCCCGTGTCAGAAGGACTCGTCTCAGAAGGACTCGTCCAGGCCGTCCGTGTCCTCGCCCTCGGCCTCCAGCGCCTGGCGGACGACGCGGAGGGCCATGCCCTCGGGGTATCCCTTGCGGGCGAGCATCCCCGCGAGCCGTCTCAGGCGCCGGTCGCGGTCGAGGCCACGGGTGGCGCGCAGCTTGCGGTCCACGAGCTCGCGCGCCGTGGCCTCCTCCCGCTCGGAGTCGAGCTGGTCCACCGCCTCCTGGATGAGGGCCGGCTCGACGCCCTTGGTGCGCAGCTCCCGGGCGAGCGCCCGGCGGGCGAGGCCCCGGCCGTGGTGACGGGACTCCACCCAGGCCCCCGCGAAGGCGGCGTCGTCGATGAGACCGACGTCCTCGAATCGGGAGAGGACCTCCTCCGCCACCTCGTCGGGGATCTCCCGCTTGCGCAGCGCGTCGGCCAGCTGCTTGCGCGTGCGGGGGTTCCCGGTGAGCAGGCGCAGGCAGATCGCGCGCGCCCGCTCAGCCGGGTCCTGGGGTGACAGCTCCTTCTCGGCCCTCGACGAGTCGGGGCTGTCACCCGGCCATTCGGTGCGACCGGTCACGGGTTCAGCTCTTGACCGCGGTGGCCTTGGTCGCCTTCGCGGTCTTGCCGGCGGAGGCCGGGACGCTCTTGGCGGCGTCGTCCGCACCGGCCGCGTCGGCGGCGCCCGCCGCGTCGGCGCCCGGCTCGGCCGAGGGAGCCTCGGGCCGGACTCCGACGCCCAGCTTCTCCTTGATCTTCTTCTCGATCTCGTTGGCGAGATCGGGGTTGTCCTTCAGGAAGTTGCGGGCGTTCTCCTTGCCCTGGCCGAGCTGGTCGCCCTCGTACGTGTACCAGGCGCCGGCCTTGCGCACGAAGCCGTGCTCCACGCCCATGTCGATCAGGCCGCCCTCGCGGCTGATGCCCTGGCCGTAGAGGATGTCGAACTCGGCCTGCTTGAAGGGGGGCGCGACCTTGTTCTTGACGACCTTGACGCGGGTGCGGTTGCCGACCGCGTCCGTGCCGTCCTTGAGGGTCTCGATGCGACGGATGTCGAGGCGCACCGAGGCGTAGAACTTCAGGGCGCGGCCACCGGTCGTGGTCTCCGGCGAGCCGAACATCACGCCGATCTTCTCGCGGAGCTGGTTGATGAAGATCGCGGTGGTCTTGGACTGGTTGAGCGCGCTGGTGATCTTCCGGAGGGCCTGGCTCATCAGACGGGCCTGGAGACCCACGTGAGAGTCGCCCATCTCGCCCTCGATCTCCGCACGCGGGACGAGCGCGGCGACGGAGTCGATGACGATCAGGTCGAGGGCGCCGGAGCGGACGAGCATGTCGACGATCTCGAGGGCCTGCTCGCCGTTGTCCGGCTGGGACAGGATGAGGTTGTCGATGTCGACGCCGAGCTTCTTGGCGTACTCGGGGTCGAGGGCGTGCTCGGCGTCCACGAAGGCGACCTGGCCGCCGGCCTTCTGGGCGTTGGCCACGGCGTGCAGGGTCAGGGTCGTCTTGCCGGAGGACTCCGGTCCGTAGATCTCCACGACACGGCCGCGCGGCAGGCCGCCGACGCCGAGGGCGACGTCGAGGGCGGTCGATCCGGTGGAGATCACCTCGATCGGCTCCTGGGTTCGGTCGCCCATGCGCATCACGGCGCCCTTGCCGAATTGGCGTTCAATCTGTGCGAGCGCGGCGTCGAGCGCCTTCTCGCGGTCGGTTCCTGCCATGGGTTCCACCCGGTTTGCTTGAGTCGATCGCTTCATGTGAAAGACGCTAACCCCTGCCACTGACAATGGGCCCCGACGTCCCCTCCGCCCTGTGGACAACCCGGCGACAAGCCCGTGATTCCAAGGGTCGGGCTTCCATGAGAATGGATGTTCGATTTTAGTGTCAAGCGCGCCACGCGGTCTCCGGAGGAGTCCCGGGACGGCCGCACCCCGACCCGCCGACCCCGTCAGACGGACCGGTCCACGAGCCACTCCAGGGCCGCCGAGCCGCCCCCGAGGACGGAGACGTGCCCCTCGTCCGGGACGAGCCGCAGCTCCGCGTCGGGGCAGCGATCGGCCAGCCACCGGCCGTGGGCGCTCGGCACGATCCGGTCCCCGCCGCCGTGCAGCAGGAGCACCGGCGCGACGATCTCGGCGGGATCGCATCCCCAGGGGGAGACGTAGGCGAGGTCGTCGTCGATCAGGCCGCCCGGCCCTCCCTCCACCGCCGGACCGACGACATCGCCGAACCAGGACCATTCGCCGGCGAGCGCGGCGTGGTCGGCGGCCGTGAACATCTCCGGGTCGTACGCGGCGTCCGCCTCGTACGCCTCCTTCGCCGCGCGCCCTTCGGCTGCGGCGCGCAGGGCCGCCGCGCCGGACGCCGTCATGCCCGCGAACCAGTCGAGCCCTTCGGCTCCGAACGGGGCGAGGCCCGCCACCGCGACCACGGCGAGCACCCGTTCCGGCAGGAGGGCGCCGCAGGCCAGGGCGTGCGAGCCGCCGCCGGAATGCCCCATGACGGCGAACCGGCCGATCCCCAGGGCGTCGGCGACGGCTTCGACGTCGGCGGCCGCCGACGCGATGTCCCGGCCGGGCCGGGGGGTCGATCCGCCGTACCCGGGGCGGTCGTACGAGACCCAGCGGATCCCGAGCCGGGCGGCGGCCGGGAGGAGGGGCGCCGGGGGCGCGCCGACGTTCGGCGTCCCGTGCTGCCAGAAGACGGTGAGCCGGGGACCCGCACCCTCGGACCCACCGGCACCCTCAAACCGACCCGCACCCTCGGACCCACCGACGCCCTCAGACCGCCCCACCCCCTCGGCCCCACCCGTCCCCGTGGGTCCGCCGGCCTCTTCGGGTCCGCCGTCCCCGGTGTCGTAGACGTGCAGCCTGCGCCCGTCGGCCGACTCCAGATCGGTCTCGATCACGGCTTCACCGCCCCTCCCGCCGCGTCCTCGGCGGCATGAACCTACCGGGGGCCCGCCGTCACCGGCAGCAGTTCCGGGCGCTTGGCGCGGCGGTCGTCGCCCGACGAGCGGCCGCGCAGGCGCCGGCCGAGCCAGGGGCCGAGGAAGGACCCTGCCCAGCGGAGCTCGGCGGCCACCGCGCCGAGCCCCCCGGGAAGGGCCTGCGGGGGCAGGGGGCGGCTCCAGGAGTCGTCGGAGCCGGGCAACGCGAGCGCGTGGGCGACGGCGGCGGCGATGCGCGCGTGGCCGATCGGTCCGGCGTGCAGCCGGTCGGGGCTCCACAGCCGGGGGTCGGTGACGACGGGGTGGTGGGAGGTCTCGACGACGGTGACGCCGTGGCGGCGCGAGACCGCGCGGATCCGCTTGTTGAGGGCCTCGACGCGGGGGCCGAGGGGGCGGGCGAGCGGCGTGATCCGGCCGACGTCGGGGAAGGTGAGGGTGACGACGCGGGCCCCTCGCGCGGTCAGCGCGGCGAACATCTCCTCCAGGTGCCCGGCCGTCGCGTCCACGTCGAAGCGCGGCCGCAGCAGGTCGTTGACGCCGGCGACGACCGTGGCGAGGTCCGGCCGGAGCGCGAGGGCGGGAGCGAGCTGCTCGGCGCGGACCTGACCGGCGAGGCGGCCCCGTACGGCCAGGTTGGCGTAGAGCACGTCGGACCGCTCGCGGGCGAGCAGCTCCGCGAGCCGGTCCGCCCATCCGCGCAACCCGACGGTGTCGTCACCGTCGCCGAGCCCCTCCGTCTGACTGTCCCCCAGCGCGACGTACCGCAGAAACGTGCCGTCCGACATGGACTCCGCCTTCCCTCGACCCCCGAGCACCACCTGAGCCCAGCGTGCACTTCGCCACTATAGTCACTTTCTTTACTAAACAACTCGGCTAACATCCTTCGGAAAGCGCCCTCGGCCTATCCTTCGACCCATGCCCCGCCCCCTCCGCGCCCCCGGCGGCCGTCCGTCGCCCAGGACCGCCGACGCCCTCGTGGCGGGAGTCGTCCTGCTCGTCGTGGCGGTCTGGACGCTCGTCTCGGCGCAGTACACGAGCGAGCCCGCGCTCCGTACGGCGCTCGGCTGGGTGCTGATCCTGACCGGCTGCGGGGCGCTGTACTTCCGGCGGCGACAGCCGGTCGCCGTGGCCGTGACCACGCTCCTCGCCTGCGTCGTCTACTACCCGCTGTCCGCCCAGGACGGGCCGCTCATGATCGCCTTCGCCCTCGCGCTGTACACGACCGCCGCCGAGGGGCACTTCGCCGCGGCCGTCGCGCTCGCCGCCGTCACGCTGCTCGCGGTCGGGTTCGGCGAGATCCGGCAGCAGCCGGGGCACCGGCAGATCGACGACACCTCGCTCGCGATGCTGGCCGGGTGGCTGATCAGCCTCGTCGCCGTCGGCCGGGCCCAGCGCACCCGGACCGCCTATCTCCACGAGGTGGAGCAGCGGGCGCTCGCCGCCGAGCGGGAGCAGGAGGCCCGCGCCCGGCAGTCCGCGACCGAGGAGCGGCTGCGGATCGCCCGCGAGGTGCACGACGTGCTCGGCCACAGCATCTCGCTGATCAACGTCCAGTCCGGCGCGGCGCTGCACCGGCTCGGCAAGAAGCCGGCCCCCGAGGCCGGGCTCGCCACCGCCACCGAGGCCCTGGAGGCGGTGAAGGCGACCAGCAAGGACGCCCTGCGCGAACTGCGGGCGACCCTCGGGGTGCTGCGCCGGGCCGACGAGGCCACCCCGACCACGCCGTCCTCCGGTCTGGCGCTCCTCGACGACCTCGCTACGCGCGCGCGTAGCGCCGGCCTCGACGTCCGTACGCACACCACGGGCACGCCCGTACCGCTGCCGCCGCCCGTCGACCTCGCCGCGTACCGGATCGTGCAGGAGTCGCTGACGAACGTCACCCGCCACGCGGGCGCGCGGACCGTGACGGTCACCCTGGACTGGGGCGCGGACGCGGTACGGCTGCGGATCGCGGACGACGGCGAGGGCGCGCCGGAGGGGCGGCCGCTGGGCAGCGGCATCCGGGGCATGGCCGAGCGGGCCCGGGCGTTCGGCGGGGAGCTCACCGCCCGGAACGACGACGGCGGCTTCCTGGTCGACGCCCGACTGCCCCTGACGACACCCGCCGCGCCCACCGGAACCACCACGTCCGCCGAACCGGCCGGCTCCGCCCCGCCCACCGACCCCACCGCGTCCGAGAGGGACCCCCGATGATCCGTGTCGTGCTCGCCGACGACCAGACCCTGGTCCGGGCCGGCTTCCGGTCGATCCTCTCCGACGAGGAGGACATCGAGGTCGTCGGCGAGGCCGGGGACGGGGAGCGGGCGATCGGGCTCGCCCGCGAACTGCGCCCGGACGTGGTCCTGATGGACATCCGCATGCCGGTGCTCGACGGCCTGGAG
Source organism: Streptomyces sp. TLI_105 (assembly GCF_900105415.1). Classification (GTDB taxonomy): domain Bacteria; phylum Actinomycetota; class Actinomycetes; order Streptomycetales; family Streptomycetaceae; genus Streptomyces. The sequence continues at coordinate 2,293,804 of NZ_FNSM01000001.1, forward strand.
GCCACCCGTCGCATCACCGCCGACGCGCGGCTCGAAGGGGTGCGGGTGGTCATCCTGACCACGTTCGACGCGGACGACCACGTGTACGGGGCGCTGCGCGCCGGTGCCTCGGGCTTCCTCGTCAAGGACACCGAGCCGATGGAACTGCTGCACGCGGTACGGGTCGTGGCGCGCGGTGACGCCCTGATCTCCCCGGCCGTGACCCGCCGTCTGATCGCCGAGTTCGCCGGTCTCGCCGGGCGGCAGCCGGACCCGAGCCCCCGGCTCAACGCCCTCACCGAGCGGGAGCGCGAGGTGCTGGGCCTGGTGGGCGTCGGGCTCTCCAACGACGAGATCGCCGGCCGGCTCGTCCTCTCTCCCGCCACCGCCAAGACCCACGTCAGCCGCATCATGACCAAACTGGCCGTGCGGGACCGGGCGCAGCTGGTGATCCTGGCGTACGAGTCCGGGATGATCACGCCGGGCTGGCTGGCCTGACACCCCCTAAGGGTCGGTCCGGCCGCAGGGACATCTCAGGGAGTACGCGCGCGTGGGGCGGCGCAACCGTCGGGGTACGGCCGGTGTCCACCCCGGGGTGACGCGGGGCCCCTGACCGTACGCCGACGCTGACCGGGTGAATCAGGACGTACTCGATCTCGCGCGGCTGCAGTTCGCCCTCACCGCGGGCGGCCACTTCCTCTTCGTCGCCCTCACCCTGGGGCTCGCGACCGTCGTGGCCGCGCTCCAGACCCGGGCGACGTTCAGCCGGAAGCCGCTGCACGCGCGCATGGTGCGGTTCTGGGGCCGGTTGTACGTGATCAACTACGCGGTCGGGATCGTCACCGGCCTCGTGATGGAGTTCCAGTTCGGCATGGCGTGGAGCGGGCTCACCCACGAGGCGGGCAACGTCCTGGGGGCCTCGCTCGCCGTCGAGACGATCGTGGCGTTCTTCGTCGAGTCGACCTTCCTCGGCCTGTGGATCTTCGGCTGGCACCGGCTCAACCGCTGGGCCCATCTGGCCGCGATCTGGATCGTCGTCCTGACCGCCTACCTCTCGGCGTACTGGATCCTCGTCTCCAACGGCTTCCTCAACCACCCCGTGGGGTACGCCTCCGAAGGCGGCGAGCTGGTCCTCGACGACCCGGTCGCCGTCCTCACCAACCCCTCCGCGCTGCTCGCCTTCGGGCACGTCCTGGCGGGCGCCCTGCTGACCGCCGGCTTCTTCATGGCGGGGGTGAGCGCGTACCACCTCTTCCGGCGCAGCCCGGAGTGGGAGTTCTTCGGCAGCGGCCTGCGCGTCGGGGTCTTCCTGTCGGCGCCCGCGCTGATGGCCGCGGCCGTCTTCGGCGGACTGCAGTTCGGCACCCTCACCACCTTCCAGCCCATGAAGTCGGCCGTCTTCAGCGGGAAGGCGGCCGAGATCGCGCGCGTGCAGGCGGAGATGACGAACCGTTTCGGGCCGGGCGACTACGTGCCCTCGGAGGCGTGGACCCGGGGCGGCGGTCTGGTGATGCTCATCAGCTTCGCGCTGATGATGTACCTGTGCTTCGCCGGGGTGATCCTGGCCTGCTTCAAGAAGGCCGTCTTCCGGTTCCGGCTCTGGCACCTCGTCCTGATGGCGGCCGTGCCGCTGCCGTACCTCGCGATGATCGGCGGCTGGGTCTTCCGGGAGGCGGGGCGGCAGCCGTGGGTGGTCTACGGGCTCCTCAGGACGGAGGACGCCGTCTCGGACCTCTCCCCCGGCACCATGCGCCTCTCCCTCACCGTCTTCACCACCGTCTTCGTGGCGCTCGCCCTCCTCAACGCCTGGCTCCTGGCCCGGCACGCCCGCCGCGGCCCCGTCGAGTCCGGCCTCGGTCACGACGAGCGCCCGGATGCCGCCGACGGCGAGGGAGGGACGCCGCCCGACCCGGCGGACTCGCTGCCGGCTCCCCGCTACTGAACGGCCCGCACCACCCATCGACACCGAGGAGCCTCCGTGGAGACCCTGGCCATCGCCCTGCTCGCCTTCTTCACCGTGGGCTGGTCCGTCCTCGCCGGGGCGGACATCGGCACCGGCATGCTCACCCCCTGGCTCGGCCGGGACGACCGCGAGCGGCGCCTCGTCCTCGCCTCCTTCGCCCCCTTCTTCCTGGGCGACGAGGTCTGGCTGGTCGCCACCGCCGGTGTCCTCGTCGGTTGCTTCCCCGCCCTCGAAGGGGAGCTCCTGAGCGGCCAGTTCCCGGTCCTCGTGGCCCTCCTGGCCGGCTGGATCCTTCGGGACGTGGGGCTCTGGTCGCGCGCCGGGGGCCCCGGGCCCCGCTGGCGCGCGGGCTGCGACGCCGCCGTGGCGTGCGGCAGCTGGACCGTCGCGCTCTCCTGGGGGTGGCTGCTCGCGGCCCTGCTGACCGGTCGCCCGTACGCCCCGGCGACGGGCCTGACGGCGGTGCTCACGGCGCTCGCCGTGGCCGCGCTGTTCGCCGCGCACGGGCTCGGGTTCGCCGCGCTGCGCCTCACGGGCGTGCCGTACGAGCGGGCCCGTCGGCTCGTCGGACGCGCCGGGCGCCCCTGGCAGTCCTTCGCGCTCACCGGCGCCCTGCTGGCCGCGCTGCCGCTGTGGGCGGGCACCGCGCTGCCCCTGGCCGAGCGGACGGCCGCGCCGACCACGCTCCGGCTGCTCGTGCCCGCCCTGCTGGCCGTCACCCCGGTCCTGGTGGCCGTCCAGGCATGGATCCGGCACGCCTTCCGGCACCGGGTGACGGGCCCCTCGTACCTCTGAGCCCGTGAGACGGATCCCGGCGCCTCAGGACTCCTTCTTGTGGTGCAGGGCCTTCTGCAGCCGGGCCACGACCGCCTCGCCGTACCTGCGGTGGCCGTGGACGCGCGGGTCGTCCGTGACGTCGTACCGCTTCACGTACGCGCCGAGGAAGGCCTGGAGGGTGGCGACGGCCGGAATGGCGATCAGCGCGCCGACGGCCCCGAGCAGCGCCGTCCCCGCGATGACCGAGCCGAACGCCACCGCCGGGTGGATGTCCACGGTCTTCGAGGTGAGCTTCGGCTGCAGCACGTAGTTCTCGAACTGCTGGTAGATCACGACGAAGCCGAGCACCCACAGCGCGTACCAGGGGTTGACCGTGAAGGCGATCAGCATCGGCAGGGCACCGGCGAGGTAGGTGCCGATGGTCGGGATGAACTGCGAGACCAGGCCGACCCACACGGCGAGCGCCGGGGCGTACGGCACGCCCAGGATCTCGAAGAGCACGAAGTGCGCGATGCCCGAGATGAGGGCCATCAGCCCGCGCGAGTAGAGGTAGCCGCCGGTCTTGTCGACGGCGATCTCCCACGCCCGCAGCACCTCGGCCTGCCGGACGGGCGGCAGGACGGAGCAGAGCGCGCGGCGCAGCCTGGGCCCGTCGGCCGCGAAGTAGAACGCGAAGAGGAAGATCGTCAGGAGCCGGAACAGTCCGCCGAGGACGGTGGCGGAGACGTCGAGGACGCCGGACGCGCTGTTCTGCACGTACTTCTGCAGCCAGTCGGAGCTGAGCACGCTGTCCTGGACCTCGACGCGCGAGAGGTCCGTGTGGAAGTTCTGGTTGAGCCAGTTGATCAGCGAGTCGAGGTACTTCGGGAAGTTCTCGACCATGTCCACGATCTGCCCGGCCAGCATCGAGCCGAGGAGGACGACGAAGCCGAGGCCGAAGACCATGACGGCGAAGAAGACGAGGAAGGTGGCGAGGCCGCGGCGCATCCCGCGCGCCGCCATGCGTCCGACGGCCGGCTCGATGGCGAGGGCGAGGAAGAAGGCCAGCAGGATGTTGACGAGGAGGCCGACGAGCTGGTGGAAGGCCCAGTTGCCCAGCAGGAAGACGGCGTAGAGCGCGAGGGCGAGCACGAGCGCGCGGGGCAGCCAGCGCGGCATCCGCGCGGACCCGGCGGCCGGGCCGGCCGTCGCCTCCGACGGCACGGCTGCCGGAGCCGCGGGCGTGCCCGCCGCGGCGCTCCCCCCGGCCCCTGTCTCCGGCACCGCGCCGACGACCGGAGCCGGAGCCGGTTCCGGTTCCGGCTCCGGCTCCGGGGAAGCCGTCCCACCCGCGACTGGCTCCGCGTCTGGGTCTGGGGAAGCCGTCACGCCGGCAACCCGCTCCGGCTCCGGAGAAGTCGTCGCGTCCGGCACTTCGGGCACTTCGGGCACATCGTTCGGTTCGGTCTTGTCGGTGTCGTCAGTCGGGGCCACCCCGCCAGTCTCGCGCACCGCGCGGACATTCCACCCGGGACCCCGTGAGATCGCCCGCTTCACCCCGCGGTTCGCCTTCCGGTCACCGCTTGTCGGCCGGTACGTCGACGGCCGCGCACACGGCACGCCACACGTCCTTCGCCTCCCAGCCGGCGTCCAGTGCCTCCCGTACCGTCCGACCCCCGAGCTCCGCCATCACATGGTCACGAGCGAAGGACTCGGCGTAGGACGCACCGAAGTGGTCGGCCATCCGTTCCCAGAAAATCGTCAACCGCATGAATCCAGTATCCCGCTCCCAAGAGTGCAGCCCGCTCCGCAGACCTTGTCACCGCGCTTTTCCGCCCTACGGTCGGAGCATGGCCGAAAACCCCCTCTCCTCCCCGCCCTCCACTCCCCTGGCTCGCGCCGAGCGCTTCGTCTGGCTGACGGCCCGCGTCCTCGAACAGCGCCGGTTCGCCTACCACTTCCTGCGCGGTGGCCCGGACCAGGTCGAGACGGCCCTCATGGCGTACCTCAACGAGGACGGCGGCTACGGGCACGCCCTCGAACCGGATCTGCGCGGTCCGGTCAGCCAGCCCCTGCACACCGCGCACGGGCTGCGGGTCCTGGACACCATCGGCCGCTGCGGCGGGCTGCGCGTGGAGCGGATCTGCCGCTACCTCACGGAGGTGTCCACGCACGACGGGGCGCTCCCCGCGATCCACCCCTCCCAGCGCGGCTACCCCTCGGCACCCTTCCTCCCGGTCGTCGACTCCCCGCCGAGCGCGCTGCTCTCGACCGGCCCGGTGGTCGGCGTGCTGCACCGCAACCAGGTGTGGCACGCGTGGCTGTTCCGGGCCACCGAGTTCTGCTGGTCGGCCGTGGAGTCGCTCGAGAAGTCCCATCCGTACGAGATCCAGGCGGCCGTCGCCTTCCTGGACGGCGCTCCCGACCGCCCCCGCGCGGAGGCGGCCGCCGACCGGCTCGGACGTCTCGTCCGTGAGCAGCGGCTCGCCGCCCTGGACCCCGACCAGCCCGAGGACCACTCGATGGCGGACGGGTACGCGCCCGGCGAGGTCTTCCACCCGCACGACTACGCGCGCGTGCCGGACTCGCTCGCCGGACGCTGGTTCACGGACGCGGAGATGGCCCGCTCGCTCGACCGGCTCGAAGCCGACCAGCGGGAGGACGGTGGCTGGCCGGCCCGCCGGGACGCCTGGGCGCCCGGCTCGGCCCTGGAGTGGCGCCCGATCGCCACCATCGAGGCGCTGCGCACCCTCCGGGCGCACGGCCGCACGATCGGCTGAGGCGGGACGGCCGGGCGGGCCGGGTGGGGTCGGGTCGGGTGGGGTCGGGTCGGGTCGGGTCGGGTCGGGTCGGGCGAGCAGGCCGGGTCGGGCGGGCCGGCCCGCCCCAGGGCGGAGGGGTACGGTCGCCGCCGTCACCAGCCCAGGGCCCGGACCCCCGCCGTGACGACGACGGCCGCGCCCACGACGACCAGGAAGGGCGCGCGCAGGACGAGCGCGACGGCGGCCGCGGCGAGTCCGGCGGCCCGGGCGTCCAGGACGAGGTCGCCGCCCGCGCTGAAGGTCTGCTGGGCGGTGAGCGCGGCGAGCAGCGCGACGGGGAGCAGGGCGGCGAGCCGCTGGACGAGCGGGCGTTCCAGCGCTCCCGCGGGCACGAGCAGGCCGACGAGCTTGACGAGGTAGCACCCGGCGGCGGTGAGGGCGATCGCGATCCAGACGTTCATCGGGAGTCCTTCTCTCGTCCGGTGGGGGCGGTGCGCCAGCCCTGGGCCCAGAGCACGGCGGGCGCGGCGAGGGCGGCGGCGAGGACCGGGACGCCCGCGGGCAGGACGGGCAGCAGCCCGAGGCCGAGCAGGACGGCGATCCCGGCGGTGGCGCGCTCGGTGGCGGACTTCAGCATGGGGGCGAGCAGGGCCAGGAAGACGGCGGGGCCGGCGGCGTCGAGGCCCCAGGCCGCGGTGTCGCCGATCGCCTCGGCACCGAGCGCTCCGAGGAGCGTGGTCAGGTTCCACAGGACGTACAGGGTGAGGCCGGTGACGGTGAAGCCGATCCGGGCGGCCCGGCGGGTCGGCTGGGGGAGCGCGACGGCCGTGGTCTCGTCGATCACCCAGTGCGCCGCGAAGGGCTTGACGACCTTCGGCAGGGCGAGGAGCTGGGAGAGCCGCAGTCCGTAGAAGGCGTTGCGGGTGCCCAGGAAGAAGGCGCCGGCGGCGGCCGTGAAGGGGTTGCCGCCCGCGGCGAGCGCTCCGACCAGGGCGAACTGCGAGGCGCCGGTGAAGACGAGCAGGCTGAGGACGCAGGTCTGGAGGACGCTGAGGCCGGAGCCCGCCGAGGTGACGCCGAAGGCGAAGCCGGAGAGCCCGACGGCGACGCCGACGCCGAGCGCGTCGCGGACGACGGCCGCGTCGGGCTTGGCCGGGGTGTCGTCGCGTATGACGGGGGGTGCTGTCTGTTCTGCCACGTCAGGGACGTTACGGGGCCGGTGCCGACCCGGTCTTGTACGTTCTTGCACCGCCCTGCGGGGCCTGCCCATCGCCGCTCACGCACCGGCCTGCGGAACCTGCCCATCGGCGCTCACGCACCGACCCGCGGGACCTGCCCGTCGGCGTTCACGTGCCAGTCTGCGGGGCCCGCCCGTCGGCGCTCATGTGCCGGCCTGCGGAACCTGCCCATCGACGTTCCCGCGCCGACCTGCAAGGCCTGCCCGCCTGCGTTCACGCACCGGCCCGCGAAACCTGCCGGCCCGTGCCCCGCGCGCGCTGGTAGGCGCCCGGCGGCACCCCGACGCTGCGGGTGAAGTGCCGGCTGAGGTGCGACTGGTCGGTGAAGCCGACGGCGGCGGCCGCCTCCGCCGGGGGCGTCCCCGCGTCGAGGAGCTGCCTGGCCCGGCGCACGCGCGCGTCGGTGAGCCAGGTGTGCGGAGGCATCCCGTACGCCTCGCGGAAGGCCCGGAGCAGGGCGAACGGGCTGGTGCCGAGGTCGGAGGCGAGCCGCTCCAGGGTCGGCGGATCGACCATCCCGGCCTCCAGGACGTCACGCGCGCGTGCCGCGTTCCGGGCGCCCGCGGAGCGGGGCGGGAGCGGGGTGACGAGCCCGCCGTGGCTGCGCAGCAGCCGGGCGGTCACCAGGCGCAGGAGGCTGTCCGCGGCGAGCGCGTTGCCCTCCTCCGCGGCCCGGTGGACGCCGACGACGAGCTGTGCGGCGTACGGGTCGTCGACGACGGGCGAGGTGAAGCCGGCCTCCCCGCGCAGGGCGAGGGTGTCGGCGGCGATCGAGCGGACGATCTCCGCGTCGGGGTAGATCGTCCGGTAGGTCCAGCCCTCGGGGACGGCCGCGTGCCCGGTGTGCGGGGTGTCCGGGTTGACGAGGGCGATCTGCCCGGGGCCGGCGTGGACGAGCTCGTCGCGGTAGTGGAAGGCCTCGACGCCCTCGGTGATGGCGGCGAAGACGAAGGACTCGTGGGTGTGCCGGGCGAAGGCCTTGCGGATGTAGTGGGCGTGCAGCAGGTCGACCCCTGGCAGCTCGGCGTACTGCCAGTACCGCGCACGCTCCCCGCTCGCGCCGTCCTTCTCCGTGCCCCTGGCCATGCCCTCCATTCTGCGCCCCTCAGACGGCCCCCGACGACGGGGATCGCCCAGGTCCGGGCGGTTGTCAGTGGCGGGGTGCACGATGGGGGGCATGGTCAGGTCCGCGCTCGACTCGTTCTCCCCCGCGACCCGTGGTTGGTTCACCGGGGCCTTCTCCGCGCCCACGGCGGCGCAGGAGGGCGCCTGGCAGGCCATCGGCGCGGGCTCCGACGTGCTCGTCGTCGCGCCGACCGGCTCGGGCAAGACGCTGGCGGCGTTCCTCGCCTCCCTGGACCGGCTCGCGTCCTCCCCGCCGCCCGCCGAGGCGAGGAAGCGCTGCCGCGTGCTGTACGTGTCTCCGCTGAAGGCCCTCGCCGTGGACGTCGAGCGGAACCTGCGCTCGCCGCTGACCGGCATCCGCCAGGAGTCGGTGCGGCTGGGCCTGCCCGAGCCGGACATCCGGGTCGGGATCCGGTCCGGGGACACCCCGGCGGCCGAGCGCCGGGCGCTCGCGACGCGACCACCGGACATCCTGATCACCACCCCCGAGTCCCTGTTCCTGATGCTGACGTCCGCCACGCGCGAGGCGCTGACGGGCGTGGAGACGGTCATCCTGGACGAGGTCCACGCGGTCGCGGGCACGAAGCGGGGCGCGCATCTGACCCTCTCCTTGGAGCGTCTGGACGAGCTGCTGCCCCGTCCTGCGCGCCGGATCGGCCTGTCGGCCACGGTCCGCCCGGTCGACGAGGTGGCCCGCTACCTCTCCCCGGGGCGTGCCGTGGAGATCGTGCAGCCGCCGTCGGGCAAGGAGTTCGACCTCTCCGTCGTCGTCCCCGTCGAGGACATGGGCGAGCTGGGGGGCTCCCCCGCCTCGGAGGGCAAGGAGGGCGGCGACAAGCCGTCGATCTGGCCGCACGTCGAGGAGCGGATCGCCGACCTCGTCCAGTCCCACCGCTCCACGATCGTCTTCGCGAACTCCCGTCGGCTCGCGGAGCGCCTGTGCAACCGGCTCAACGAGATCGCGTACGAGCGGGCGACCGGTGAGCCGCTCCCCGAGGGGGCGCCCCCGGCCCAGGTGATGGCCCAGTCCGGGGCGGCGCAGGGTGCCCCGCCGCTGCTCGCCCGGGCCCACCACGGGTCGGTGTCCAAGGAGCAGCGCGCCCAGGTGGAGGAGGACCTGAAGGCGGGCCGGCTGCCCGCCGTGGTGGCCACCTCCAGCCTGGAGCTGGGCATCGACATGGGCGCGGTCGACCTGGTGGTGCAGGTCGAGTCGCCGCCCTCGGTCGCCTCCGGGCTCCAGCGCGTGGGCCGGGCCGGGCACCAGGTCGGCGCCGTGTCGACGGGCGTGGTCTTCCCCAAGTACCGGGGCGATCTGGTGCAGGCGGCCGTGGTCACCGAGCGGATGCGTTCCGGCGCGATCGAGTCCCTGCGGATCCCCGCCAATCCGCTGGACGTCCTCGCGCAGCAGCTGGTCGCGATGGTCGCGCTCGACACCTGGCAGGTGGACGACCTGCTCGCGGTGGTGCGCAGGGCGGCGCCCTTCTCCTCGCTGCCCGAGTCGGCGTTCACGGGCGTCCTCGACATGCTGGCCGGCCGCTACCCCTCGGACGCCTTCGCCGAGCTGCGCCCGCGCGTGGTCTGGGACCGGGTGGCCGGGACGGTCACGGGGCGGCCCGGGGCGCAGCGGCTCGCGGTCACCTCGGGCGGCACGATCCCCGACCGCGGCCTGTTCGGCGTCTTCCTGGCGGGCTCGGACCCCAAGAAGAGCGGGGGCCGGGTCGGCGAGCTCGACGAGGAGATGGTGTACGAGTCGCGGGTCGGCGACGTCTTCACGCTCGGCACCACCTCCTGGCGGATCGAGGACATCACCCGGGACCGGGTCCTCGTCTCCCCCGCGCCGGGCGTGCCGGGCCGGCTGCCCTTCTGGAAGGGCGACCAGCTGGGCCGCCCGCTCGAACTGGGGCGGGCGGTGGGCGCGTTCCTCCGCGAGATCGGCGCCCTCGGGGACGAGGACGCGCGCCTGCGGCTGCTCGCCGCGGGCCTGGACGGCTGGGCCGCGGAGAACGTCCTCGCGTACCTCAGGGAGCAGCGCGAGGCCTGCGGCCATGTGCCGGACGACCGGACGATCCTGGTCGAGCGCTTCCGCGACGAGCTCGGTGACTGGCGGGTCGTCATCCACTCCCCCTTCGGGGCGCAGGTGCACGCCCCGTGGGCGCTGGCGCTCGGCGCGCGGCTCGCCGAGCGGTACGGCATGGACGCTCAGGTGATGCACGCGGACGACGGCATCGTGCTGCGCCTGCCTGACGCCGATCTGATGGGCCTGGACATGGGCCTGGACCTCCTGGACCACGAGCCGGTCGACCCGGGCCGGCACCTGGACACGACCTACGACGCGGACAAGGCGCCCGTCGGTGCGGCCGACACGCTCTTCGACCGGGGCGAGATCGGGCAGATCGTCACCGACCAGGTGGGCGGCTCCGCGCTGTTCGCCTCCCGCTTCCGCGAGTGCGCGGCGCGCGCCCTGCTGCTGCCCAAGCGCAACCCCGGCAAGCGCACCCCGCTCTGGCAGCAGCGGCAGCGGGCGGCCCAGCTCCTCCAGGTGGCGAGCGAGTTCGGCTCGTTCCCGATCGTCCTGGAGGCCGTCCGCGAGTGCCTCCAGGACGTCTTCGACCTGCCCGGCCTGACGGAGCTGATGGGGGACATCGAGGCCCGCCGGGTGCGGCTCGTCGAGGTCACCACCCCCGAGCCCTCGCCCTTCGCCCGCTCGCTCCTCTTCGGGTACGTGGCGCAGTTCCTGTACGAGGGGGACTCCCCGCTCGCCGAGCGGCGGGCGGCCGCGCTCTCGCTGGACTCCCGGCTGCTCGCGGAGCTCCTCGGCCAGGCGGAGCTGCGGGAGCTGCTCGACCCCGAGGTCCTGGCGGAGCTGGAGCGGGAGCTCCAGTGGCTGACCGAGGACCGCCGCGTCAAGGACGTGGAGGGCGTCGCCGACCTGCTGCGGGTCCTCGGGCCCCTGACGGACGGGGAGCTGGCCGAGCGCGGCGCCTCGTCGGCCTTGGCACCCGAGCTCGAGGCGGCCCGGCGTGCGATCCGGGTGCGGATCGGCGGCCGTGACCACTGGGCGGCGATCGAGGACGCGGGCCGGCTCCGGGACGCCCTGGGCACGGCCCTGCCGGTCGGCGTTCCCGAGGCCTTCACCGAGCCGGTCAAGGACCCGCTGGGCGACCTGCTCGCGCGCCACGCGCGCACGCACGGCCCGTTCACCTCCTCGCAGGCCGCCGCCCGCTTCGGTCTCGGCGCGGCCGTCACCGACGGCGCCCTCCAGCGCCTCGCCGCCTCGGGCAGGGTCGTCCAGGGCGAGTTCCACCCCTCCGGGATCGGCCAGGAGTGGTGCGACGCGACGGTGCTGCGGCGGCTGCGCCGCCGCTCCCTGGCGGCCCTGCGCCAGGAGCTGGAGCCGGTGCCCCCGGCGGCCCTCGCCACCTTCCTGCCGCAGTGGCAGCACCTGGGCGGCAACAGCCTGCGCGGCATCGACGGCCTCGCGCGCGCGATCGAGCAGCTCCAGGGTGCGCCGGTCCCGGCCTCGGCCCTGGAGAAGCTGATCCTGCCGTCCCGGGTCCGGGACTACTCCCCGGCACTGCTCGACGAGCTGACGACCACCGGGGAGGTCGTCTGGGCGGGGGCGGGCTCGCTGCCCGGCAAGGACGGCTGGGTCTCGCTCTACCTCGCGGACGCGGCGCCCCTGCTCCTCCCGCCGCCGCACCCGCTGGAGACGTCCGCCCTGCACGAGTCGGTGCTCACCGCCCTCTCCGGCGGGTACGGCCTGTTCTTCCGGCAGATCGCCGACCAGATCCGGGCCACCACGCACCCTGACGCCACCGATCCGCAGCTCGCCGACGCCCTGTGGGACCTGGCCTGGTCGGGCCAGCTCACCAACGACACCCTGGCCCCGCTGCGCGCGCTCCTCGGTTCGGGCCGCACGGCCGGCGCCACCGCCCACCGCGCGCGGCGCACGGTCCCGCGCGGCCGGTACGGCACGCTGACCGCCGCGGCCCGCCCCGCCTCGCGGACGGGGCCGCCGACGGTCTCCGGCCGCTGGTCCCTCCTGCCGCCCGCCGAGCCGGAGCCGACGCACCGGGCGCACGCCCTGGCCCGCACCCTCCTGGACCGGCACGGCGTGGTCACCCGGGGCGCGGTGGCCGCCGAGGGGGTGGAGGGCGGTTTCTCGGCCACGTACCGGATCCTGGCCGCCTTCGAGGACAGCGGGCAGGCCCGACGCGGCTACGTCGTGGAGGGGCTCGGCGCGGCGCAGTTCGCGATGGACGGGGCCGTGGACCGGCTGCGGGCGGCGGCGACCGCCCGCGACCGGGGCGCCGAGGCGGCGGCCGGGCCGCGTGCCGTGGTCCTCGCCGCCGCCGACCCGGCGAACGCGTACGGTGCGGCGCTGTCCTGGCCCGAGCCGCCGACGGGCGCCGGGCACAAGCCGGGCCGCAAGGCGGGCGCGATGGTGGTCCTGGTCGACGGCGAGCTCACGCTCTACATGGAGCGCGGCGGCAAGACGCTCCTCTCCTGGCCGACGGACCCGGACGATCCGGCCCTGAGGGCGGCGGCGGAGGCGCTGGCCGGGTCGGCGAAGGCGGGTGCGCTGGGGACGGTCACGGTGGAGCGGATCAACGGCACCGCGTCCCTGACGTCCCCCCTGTCCCGCCCCCTGGAAGCGGCTGGCTTCCTCGCCACCCCCAGAGGCCTCCGCCTACGCCCCTGACCCACCGGGACGCCCGCCCGCGGGCCGGGCCCCCTCCCGCCACCCGCCGTGTGGGCAATCGTCCCCGCTGGGGCGAGGGGGGTCCCCCCTGCTCGAGCGAAGCCGAGAGCTTGGGGGAGGGTGGGCACACGGGACGGCGCCCTGCGGGCGCGCTCCGCCTTCCGCGCCTTGACCCGCACCACGTTGTGCGCCGCGCTCCCGGTGCGGGTTCAGGCGCGAAAGCCTCGGGCGCCGGCAAGGGCGCCGTTCCGTTGTGCCCACCCGTTCCGCCCCAGCGGAACGACTGCCCACAACGGGGGTACGAAGGGCGGGCACCGCCCCGGCGGGCGCGCCCGCCACGGATGCGGGGGGCACCGTCCAGCGGAACGACTGCCCACAACCGGGCCCGGGGGACGGGCACCGCCCCGCCGGAGCGCCCGCCCGCAACGGGCGCAAGGGCACCGCCCACCACCCGGCACCGCAAAGCCCCGCGGCCCCACAATGGACCCGTGCCCGAAGGAGACACCGTCTGGCAGGCCGCCCACCGCCTGCACGCCGCGCTCGCCGGGCGGGTCCTGACCCGCTCGGACCTCCGTGTGCCCCGGTTCGCGACCGCCGACCTCACCGGCCGCACGCTCCTGGACGTCACCCCGCGCGGCAAGCACCTGCTGGCCCGGATCGAGGGCGGGCTCACCCTCCACTCGCATCTGCGGATGGACGGCGCCTGGCGGGTGTACGCCACCGGGGAGCGCCCGCGCGGCGGCCCCGAGCACCAGATCAGGGCGATCCTCGGGAACGCCGAGTCCACCGCGTACGGCTACCGCCTCCCCGTCCTGGAGCTCATCCGTACCGCCGAGGAGTCCCGCGTCGTCGGCCATCTGGGTCCGGACCTGCTCGGCCCGGACTGGGATCCGGAGGAGGCCGTCCGACGGCTCGGCGCCGACCCGGAGCGCTCCCTCGGCGAGGCCCTGCTCGACCAGCGCAACCTGGCCGGCATCGGCAACGTGTACAAGTCGGAGCTGGCCTTCCTCGCCGCCGTCACCCCCTGGCTCCCGGTGGGCGAGCTCGCCCCGGAGGTCCCGGCCCGTCTGGTCGCCACGGCCCATCGCCTGCTCGACGCGAACAAGGACCGTCCGGACCGGCGCACCACGACCACCCGCCATCCGGGCACCCCCCTCCACGTCTACGGCCGCGAGGGCCGGCCCTGCCTCCGCTGCGGTGCCCCGATCCGCAAGGCGGAGCTCGGCGACCGGGTCACGTACTGGTGCCCCGGCTGCCAGCGGGGACCCGACGGAAACCGGGACGGAAAGCCCGGCAGGAGCGACCACAACAATTGACGGACCGTCAGATACGGTCGTACGGTCCGGACATGACGACGACTCTCCCGGCATACGACCTGACCGGCCGCACCGCGTTCGTCACGGGCGCCGCGAGCGGCATCGGCCGCGCCACCGCGGCCCTCCTCGCGCGGGCCGGTGCCACCGTGCACTGCGCCGACCGCGACGAGGACGGCCTCGAGGAGACCGCGGCCCTGATCGCCCGGCAGGGCGGCGCCGCGCACACCCACCCCCTGGACGTCACCGACAGGCCCGCACTGGCGGCGGCCGTCCGCGCCGTCGGCCCGCTCCACGTCATGGCCGCCATCGCCGGCATCATGCACACGAGCACGGTCCTGGACACCCGGGACGAGGACCTCGACCGCGTCCTCGCCGTCAACTTCAAGGGCGTGCTCTACGCCTGCCAGGAGGCGGCCCGTTCGATGATCGCCTCCAACGTGCCCGGCTCGATCGTGACGATGGCCTCGGGCGCGATGGACACCGCGAGCCCGGGCCTGCTCTGCTACAGCGTCACCAAGGCGGCCGTCGTCCAGCTGACGAAGACCCTGGCGACGGAGGCGGGCCCGCACGGCATCCGGGTCAACGCGGTCGCCCCGGGCTGGATCCGCACCCCGATGACGGACCGCCACGAGCCGGCCGCCCAACTGCAGGCCGAGGCCGCGATGGTCCGTCACTCACCGCTGGGACGGGTCGGCGAGGCCGAGGACATCGCGCACGCGGTCCTGCACCTCGCCTCCGACGCCTCCGCGTTCACGACCGGTCAGATCCTCCGCCCCAACGGCGGCGTCGCGATGCCCTGGTGACCACCCGGCCGACGATCCCCCGGCCGACGCGCCCCGGACCGACGATCCCCCGGCCGACATCCCCCGAGCCGGCGGCCCCCCGGCCGGTGACCCGCCGGGCGACGGCACCGGGCAGCACCGCCCCGGCGAGCCCTCCGGCCCGTCCGGCGGAGTCGGCCGCACCGCGCCGTCCCGACGACGCCGCCACGTGCACCGGCAGCAGGCTCAGCCCCCAGCCGCCCGCGGCCACCGCTCCCTCGACAGGCCCGGACTCGCCCGGCACGAGCAGCAGACGCAGTACCGCCCACCACCAGAGCCCTCCGACCGCAAGGCCGCACGCGAGCAGAGCGAGCGTCACCAGCGGAACCCGTCGCCGTACCATGGCCGCCTCCTGCGGTCGACGCTAGACCGGCAGGATCCCCCTGCGGGAGGGCGCACCGGTGGCAGACCCGGCGCACACGGCCCAGTCGGACGTCCTTCCCACCATGGCACGCCACCCCGGAACCCGGCATCTCAGGGAAACCGCCCCGAACTCCCTCACAACAAGACCGGAAATGAGCCGGAAACAGGAAAAGCCCCGGTCAGCGCTCTGTGAACAGAGCACCGACCGGAGCTTCGCCCCACTTCGGTTCAGGCAGCGACGACGTCCACCGCTTCCGCGGGCGCCTTGATGGTCACCCGCTCGGTGGGCACACCGGCCACCGACGTCACCGACACCGAATTGAGCATCGGACGTACCGGTGTCGGCACCGGTTCGCTCGACGCTGCCGACTCGGCCAGTTCGGCCAGCGACAGCTCGTCGCTCACTTCGCGCATGAGCTCGGACATCCGTACGTCCAACGCGTCGCAGATCGCGGAGAGCAGTTCGGAGGAAGCCTCCTTCTGCCCCCGCTCCACCTCGGAGAGATAGCCGAGCGAGACTCGGGCGGACGAGGAGACTTCGCGCAGAGTACGGCCCTGGCGCTGGCGCTGCCGACGCAGCACGTCACCCAGCAGGCGACGGAGCAGAATCATCGGTGGCTCCCTCCTCGGACCGCGTAGCCGCATCCTTCACGCCCCACCGTACCGCCTCGCGCTGCGGCCGTGCGGGGAGCGATGTCGTGTTCACTCAGGGCTGCAAACATCAATTCCCCCCGTTGTGTTCCGTATCCTGTGCCCGCGCATTTCCCGAGAGTTCCTCACGGAGCAGTTCCAGCACGCTCCGTACGCTCTCTCTACGGATTTCCTCACGGTCGCCGTTCAACCTCAACGACACCACTTTCCCGGCGCGGGCGCTCGTCGCGGCCGGTCCCGCGACGGCCACGTAGACCGTTCCGACGGGCTGTCCGTCCTGCTCGGCGGGCCCCGCCACCCCGGTCGTCGAGATGCCCCAGTCGGCGCCGAGCCGGTCCCGCACACCGGCCGCCATCTGCAGCGCGACCTCGGGATCCACCGCTCCGCGGTCCGCCAGCAGGGTCTCGTCGACGTCCAGGAGCTCGTGCTTGAGGGCCGTGGCGTAGGCGACGACCGACCCCAGGAAGGACACCGAGGAGCCGGGCGCCCCGGTGAGCGCGGCGGCCACGAGACCGCCCGTGAGCGACTCCGCGGCGGCCACCGTCTGCTCACGCTCCGCGAGCAGCTCCAGCACCCGGGCGGCCTCGCTCATCGCGCCGCCGTCTCCGACCGCGCGGCGGCCCGCTCCGCCGCGAGTCCCTTGCGCCGCAGGACGACCGCCTGGCGTACGTAGTCCAGACCGGTGACGACCGTCAGCACGACGGCCAGCGCCATCACCCAGAAGCGGAGGGTGGCCAGCGGCCCGGTGAGCATGAGGACGTACATGCCGACGGCGGTGCCCTGGGCGAGCGTCTTCATCTTGCCGCCGCGGCTGGCGGGGATGACCCCGTGCCGGATGACCCAGAACCGCATCAGGGTGATGCCGAGCTCACGGGCCAGGATGACCGAGGTCACCCACCAGGGAAGGTCCCCGAGCGCGGAGAGCGAGACGAGTCCGGCGGCCATGATCGCCTTGTCGGCGATGGGGTCGGCGATCTTCCCGAAGTCGGTGACCAGGTTGTACGTACGGGCGAGGTGCCCGTCGAAGACGTCCGTGATCATGGCCACCGCGAACGCCGCCCACGCCCAGGCCCGCCAGACGGGGTCGTGCCCGCCGTCCTGGAGCAGCAGCACCACGAAGCCCGGTACGAGGACGAGCCGGATCATGGTGAGGATGTTCGCGATGTTCCACAGGCTGGCCTGGTTGACAGCCGCCGCGCCCAGCTTGCCGCGGGGCGCCGGCCTACCGGTCCCGCCCGTCGCGGATGCCGGGACTCCGGTCATCTGCCCGCCTCCTCGAAAAGACACTCGGCCACCAGGTCGACGCCCTCCGTGCCGACGACCTTCGCACTGACCATACGGCCCGGGGCCAGGTCGGGGCTCGTACCGTCGGCCGTGGTGAGGACCACCTGCCCGTCGGTCTCGGGCGCCTGGTGGGCGGCGCGGCCGATCCAGCCGTCCTCCTCGTCGAAGGACTCGACGAGTACTTCCAGGGTCTCTCCGAGGCGCTCCTCCGCGCGCTGCGCGGTGAGCTCCTCTGCGAGCCGGGAGAGGTGGGCGAGCCGCTCGTCGACGACGTCCTGGTCCAGCTTGTGCTCGTACGTGGCGGCCTCGGTGCCGTCCTCGTCGGAGTAGCCGAAGACGCCGATGGCGTCGAGGCGCGCGTGGGTGACGAAGCGTTCCAGCTCGGCGAAGTCCGCCTCGGTCTCGCCGGGGAAGCCGACGATGAAGTTGGACCGGGCACCGGCGGTGGGAGCCTTGGAGCGGATGGTCTCCAGGAGCTCCAGGAAGCGGTCGGTGTCGCCGAAGCGGCGCATGGCCCGCAGCACGTCCGGGGCGCTGTGCTGGAAGGACAGGTCGAAGTAGGGCACGACCTTCTCGGTCGACGTGAGGACGTCGATCAGGCCCGGGCGCATCTCGGCGGGCTGGAGGTAGCTCACGCGGACGCGCTCGATGCCGTCCACCGAGGCCAGCTCGGGCAGCAGGCTCTCCAGGAGCCGGATGTCGCCGAGGTCCTTGCCGTAGGAGGTGTTGTTCTCGGAGACCAGCATGACCTCCTTGACGCCCTGCTCGGCGAGCCAGCGCGTCTCGTTCAGCACGTCCGAGGGGCGGCGCGAGACGAAGGAGCCGCGGAAGGAGGGGATGGCGCAGAAGGAGCAGCGGCGGTCGCAGCCGGAGGCCAGCTTCACGGAGGCGACGGGGCTGGTGTCCAGACGGCGGCGGAGGGGGGCGCGCGGGCCGGAGGCGGGCGCGATCCCCTCGGGCAGGTCGGCCGGGGCCTCGGCGGGCGCCTCGGTGGCGTCGCCGTGTCCCGGCAGGGCCACGGCCGCGGCGGCCTCCTGGCGCTCCACGGGGGACAGCGGCAGCAGCTTGCGCCGGTCGCGCGGGGTGTGGGCCTCGACGCTGCCACCGCTGAGGATGGTCTGGAGGCGGTTGGAGATGTCGGCGTAGTCGTCGAAGCCGAGGACGCCGTCGGCCTCCGGGAGGGCCTCGGCGAGCTCCTTGCCGTAGCGCTCGGCCATGCAGCCGACGGCGACGACGGCCTGGGTCCTGCCGTGGTCCTTCAGATCATTGGCTTCGAGGAGGGCGTCGACGGAGTCCTTCTTGGCGGCCTCGACGAATCCGCAGGTGTTGACGACGGCGACGTCCGCTTCCTCGGCGTTCTCGACGAGCTCCCAGCCGTCCGCTGCCAAGCGGCCTGCGAGCTCCTCCGAGTCCACCTCGTTACGGGCGCAGCCAAGAGTGACAAGGGCGACGGTGCGGCGTTCGGGCATGGACTCAAGACTACTTCGTCCCGGCCGTTCCCCCGTCGCGCAGGGTTCACCTGCGCGACAGAGGTCACATCACGGGGCTCAGCCGGCCTCGGGGTCGCCCTTGGTGTAGCTGAGCCGCTCGACCTGGCCGGATTCGAACTTGTCGGCGAGCTTCTTGCCGTTCACGTAGAGCTCGATCGCGCCGGCGTTGCCGAGGACCAGGTCCACGCGCTCGTCGTCCTGGAAGGTCTTGGACTCGCCCTTGAGGAGGAGACCGTCGAAGAGGAGCTTGCCGTCGTGCGCCTTGGCCGAGATCCAGCTCTTGTCGTCGATCGCGGAGAGCTTGACCGTGACCTTGTCCTGCGGGACCGCGGCGATCGCGCTCTCGGTGGGCTTGGGCGCGGCGGGCTTGACCGGCTTCGGCTTGGTCGCGGAGGTGGCCTTCTCCGGGGCGGGGGCCGGGCCGCCGTCGGCCACGGTGGTGCCGTTCGAGGTCTCGTTGCCGTTGAACATCGTGAAGCCGACGAATCCGACGACGGCGACGATGGCCGCGACCATCGCGGCGGTCCAGTTGGGCCGCCGCGGCTCGGGGCGGATACGTTCCGCCTCGAAGAGCGGGGCGGCGGGAGTGGGCGCGGGACGGCCGCCGTGCTCGGCGTCGTACTGCTCGATCAGCGGAGCCGGATCGAGGGCGACGGCGCGCGCGAGGGTACGGATGTGGCCGCGGGCGTAGACGTCGCCGCCACAGCGCGAGAAGTCGTCCTCCTCGATCGCGTGCACGATCGGGATCCGGACACGGGTGGAGGCACTGACCTCTTCGACGGTGAGACCGGCGGCGATTCGGGCCTGCTGGAGAGCGCGACCGATCGAGTCCCGGTCGTCTGCCGGGAAGGTCCGGTCGTCTTCGGGGGAGTTGCCGATGGACACGAGAGCGCCTTTCGAGCGTGTAGCCACCTGCTGGACGTTCAGTCTATGGGTGGTACGAAAGGGTGGGGCAACCGGGCGGGTGCTGTTTGTACGCCATGAGGCTGGGACATCCTGCTGTCCCTTCCTCCAACTTGACGTACGGCCAGGGGAAACGGTTGCCCTCCGTTCCCTTACGAGTGAGTCTCGGGCTGATCTCGATCGGGTACCCGGCCCCGGAGGAGGCACACTCGCGGGGCCCGTCCGGCGGACCGGACGCCGCGGGCCCCGGTCCGCCGGACGGGTCCTACTCCCCCGACTCCCCGCGGATCACGGCGAGGACCCCGTCCAGCTCGTCCGGCTTGACGAGCACGTCGCGCGCCTTCGACCCCTCGCTCGGTCCGACGATGTTCCGCGACTCCATCAGGTCCATCAGCCGGCCGGCCTTCGCGAAGCCCACGCGCAGCTTCCGCTGGAGCATCGAGGTGGAGCCGAACTGCGTCGAGACGACCAGCTCGGCCGCCTGGCACAGCAGGTCGAGGTCGTCGCCGATGTCCTCGTCGATCTCCTTCTTCTGCTTGGTGCCGACGGTGACGTCGTCCCGGAAGACGGGCGTCATCTGGTCCTTGCAGTGCTGCACGACGGCCGCGACCTCGGCCTCGGTGACGAACGCGCCCTGCATGCGGACGGGCTTGTTGGCACCCATCGGCAGGAAGAGGCCGTCGCCCTTGCCGATCAGCTTCTCGGCGCCGGGCTGGTCCAGGATGACCCGGCTGTCGGCGAGCGAGGAGGTGGCGAACGCGAGCCGCGAGGGCACGTTCGCCTTGATCAGACCGGTGACGACGTCCACGGACGGCCGCTGGGTGGCGAGCACCAGGTGGATGCCGGCGGCGCGCGCCAGCTGGGTGATGCGGACGATCGAGTCCTCGACGTCGCGCGGCGCGACCATCATCAGGTCGGCCAGCTCGTCGACGATCACCAGGAGGTACGGGTACGGGTTGAGCTCGCGCTCGCTGCCCTCGGGCAGCTTGATCTTGCCGTCCCGGATGGCCTGGTTGAAGTCGTCGATGTGCCGGTAGCCGAAGGCGGCCAGGTCGTCGTAGCGCAGGTCCATCTCGCGCACCACCCACTGGAGGGCCTCGGCGGCCTTCTTGGGGTTGGTGATGATCGGGGTGATCAGGTGCGGGATGCCCTCGTAGGCGGTGAGCTCGACCCGCTTGGGGTCGACCAGCACCATCCGGACGTCCTCCGGGGTCGCTCTTATCATGACCGACGTGATCAGGCAGTTGATGCACGAGGACTTTCCGGAGCCCGTGGCGCCGGCGACCAGGACGTGCGGCATCTTCGCCAGGTTGGCCATCACGTAGCCGCCCTCGACGTCCTTGCCGAGCGCGACGAGCATCGGGTGCTCGTCCCCGGCCGCGTCCGCGAGCCGCAGCACGTCCCCGAGGTTGACCATCTCGCGGTCGCTGTTCGGGATCTCGATGCCGACCGCGGACTTCCCGGGGATCGGGCTGATGATCCGTACGTCGGGCGAGGCCACGGCGTAGGCGATGTTCTTGGTCAGGGCCGTGATCTTCTCGACCTTCACGGCCGGGCCGAGCTCCACCTCGTACCGCGTGACCGTCGGACCGCGCGTGAAGCCGGTGACGGCCGCGTCGACCTTGAACTCGACGAAGACGTTGGAGAGCGCGTCGACGACCGCGTCGTTGGCGGCGCTGCGGGTCTTGCCGGGACCGCCACGCTCCAGCAGGTCGAGCGAGGGCAGGGAGTACGTGATGTCGCCCGCGAGCTGGAGCTGCTCGGCCCGGGGCGGCAGGTCGGCCGGCTCGGGCGCCGGCTTCGTCAGGTCGGGTACGCCTCCGCCGGGGCGGTCTCCCCCGCGGGCCGGCGGTACGGGCGCGGCCTTCTCGGCGGCTTCCGTGGCCGGGGCCGCGGAGGCGGCCAGGGCGGCGTTCCGCTCGGCGGTGACGTCCTTGGTCAGGTCGGCGACGATCGGCGAGGGCGGCATGCCGTTCAGCACGGCGCCGTCGAGCGCCGCGGCGGCCGCCGCGGCGACGTCCACCGGGTCCAGGCCGGAGCTCCGGCGGGTCGGACGGCCGCGCCGCTCCGGCGTCTCCGTCTCGGCCCGGTCGACGTCGTACGGCTCCGCGGGTCCGACCGGGCGGCGCCGGGCGGGTCGCGCGGGTCGCCACTCCTCGTCGTACGCCTCGTGGTCCGGGCGTTCCCCGTACTCCTCGGCCTCCGCCGGGTCGTACGGGAGCTCGACGACGCCCAGCCTGGCGCCGAGCGCGCGCAGCCGCTGCGGGATCGCGTTGACCGGGGTGGCGGTGACCACGAGCAGCCCGAAGACGGTGAGCAGCACCAGCATCGGTACGGCGAGGACCTCGCCCATCATGAAGACGAGGGGCTGGGACGCGGCCCAGCCGATGAGCCCGCCGGCGTCCTGCATGGCCGCGCTGCCGTCGCCGCGCCCCGGTGAACCGCAGGCGATGTGCACCTGTCCGAGGATGCCGATGACGAGTGCGGAGAGGCCGATGCTGATCCGGCCGTTGGCCTCGGGCTTCTCCGGATACAGGATGAGCCGGATGCCGATCGCCCCGAGGAGCAGCGGCACGAGCAGGTCGAGCCGGCCGAAGGATCCGGTCACGAGCATCTCGACGAGGTCGCCGACCGGGCCGCGCAGGTTGGACCAGGTGCCGGCGGCGACGATCAGCGCGAGGGCGAGGAGGAGCAGCGCGAGCCCGTCCTTGCGGTGTGCGGGGTCGAGCCCCTTGGCGCCGCGTCCTATGCTCCGGAACATCGCCCCGATGCCGTGGGCGAGGCCGAGCCAGGCGCCGCGCGCGAGCCGGTAGACGCCCCCGGTCGGGGACGGGGCGGGGCGCGGGGCGGCCTTCTTCGCGGCGGTCTTCCGCGCGGGCGCGCGCTTGGCGGGCGCTGCCTTCTTGGCCGGCGCCTTCTTCGCGGGCGGTTTGGCGGGGGACTTCGCGGGCGCCGCTTTCTTCGCGGCACCCGTCGTCCGGCCGGCGCGCGGTTTCGCGGTGCCCGCCGTGCCCTGGGAACCCTTGCCGGACGTACGTGAAGCCATGATGCCGAGGTTACCGGTGTGAGGAGGGGTGTGGGGAGCGCCTGTCCGCCTCACCCGTTCGTGTCGTCCGTGCCGCAGCGCGGTGCTGACGCCGCATCACGGTGGCCCCCGCCGGACGGGACGACAGGTGACGGAGCGTCAGCTCTGGGCGGGCAGGGTCGGCGCGGCGCCCGTACCCGGCTCCAGCGCGTCCAGGGCCCGGCGCAGCCCGGTGAGCTTGCGCTCCAGGTGCGCGGCGGTGGCGACGGCCGCCGCGTCGGCGGAGTCGTCGTCGAGCTGCTTCGACAGGGCCTCGGCCTGCTCCTCGACGGCCGCGAGCCGGGCGGAGAGCTCGGCGAGCAGCCCGGCGGACTCCTTGCCGTGACCGCCCTCTCCGCCGCCCTCCAACTGCAGCCGCAGCAGGGCGGCCTGCTCGCGCAGCTTGCAGTTCTTCATGTAGAGCTCGACGAAGACGGAGACCTTGGCGCGCAGCACCCACGGGTCGAAGGGCTTGGAGATGTAGTCGACCGCCCCGGCCGCGTACCCCCGGAAGGTGTGGTGGGGGCCGTGGTTGATGGCGGTGAGGAAGATGATCGGGATGTCCCGGGTCCGCTCGCGCCGCTTGATGTGGGCGGCGGTCTCGAAACCGTCCATTCCCGGCATCTGGACGTCGAGCAGGATGACCGCGAAGTCGTCCGTCAACAGCGCCTTGAGCGCTTCCTCCCCGGACGATGCCCGCACCAGCGTCTGATCGAGCGCGGAGAGAATGGCCTCCAGCGCCAGCAGATTCTCCGGCCGGTCATCGACCAGGAGGATCTTGGCCTTCTGCACCATGCCCCGTCCTCCTCGTCCCGGCAACGGCTCTCCCCGGACCCCCGAACCGAGGGAAGCACCGGGCGTCGCCCCAGAAGACGACTCCCTAGCGCCGTCCGTCCTTGTGCCGGTCATCGTAGCCGCACCCCGCCCGTCGCCACACCCTGTCACCGCGATGTCACTGTGCACGTAGCAGAAACGCGGTGGGAGACCAGAAGGTTCCCCGTATCCCGCCCTCTCACACGCCCCTGGCGACAGTCTGCCGGCGCGCCCCGGCGGAGCCCGGGGATCCGCGCCGGGCGCGGCGCGGATCCCCGGTGCGGAGTCACTCGCCCCGCATCCACTGCTCCATGACCGACAGCAGGTGATCGGGGTCGACCGGCTTCGTCACGTAGTCCGAGGCGCCGGACTCGATCGCCTTCTCCCGGTCGCCCTTCATCGCCTTCGCCGTCAGCGCGATGATCGGCAGTCCCGCGAACTGCGGCATGCGCCGGATCGCGGTCGTCGTGGCGTACCCGTCCATCTCCGGCATCATGATGTCCATCAGCACGACCGTGACGTCGTCGTGCTGCTCCAGGACCTCGATGCCCTCCCGCCCGTTCTCGGCGTAGAGCACCGCGAGGCCGTGCTGCTCCAGGACGCTGGTGAGGGCGAAGACGTTGCGGATGTCGTCGTCGACGATCAGCACCTTCTCGCCGGAGAAGTTGAACGTACGGCGCGGCTCGGCCTCCGGCTCCTCCCGGTCCGCCTCGCTCTGCTGCCCGGACTGCCCGGGAACCGCGCTCCGCACCCCGGTCGCCTCCGCCGCGGCCTTCCGCCGGTGCCGGAACAGCGCCCCGGCCCCGGACCGCGCCTCCGTCCGTACGGGCGTCGGCGGGAAGTGCGGGAACGGGTGGACGGCCCCGGCCGTCCCCTCCTCGGCCTCCTGCTGCGGATCGTCGGCGTCCTGCGCGCCCTGCCCGTAGCCGCTCGACGGCAGCTCCGTCGGGCTCAGCGGCAGGTAGAGCGTGAACGTCGAACCGCGGCCGGGCTCGCTCGCCGCGAAGATCTCGCCGCCGAGCAGCCGCGCGATCTCCCGGCTGATCGAGAGCCCGAGACCCGTACCGCCGTACTTCCGGCTGGTCGTGCCGTCGGCCTGCTTGAACGCCTCGAAGATGACCCGCATCTTGCTCGCCGCGATCCCGATCCCGGTGTCGGTGACCGAGAAGGCGATCAGGTCGGCCTCCGGATCGCGCAGCGAGCCGGCCTCCAGGAGCTGCTCGCGGATCGACTGCGGCACGTCCGCGCCGGCCGGCCGGATCACCAGCTCCACCGCGCCCGTGTCGGTGAACTTCACCGCGTTGGACAGCAGGTTGCGCAGGACCTGGAGCAGCCGCTGCTCGTCGGTGTGGAGCGTGGCCGGCAGCTCGGGCGAGACCCGCACCGAGAAGTCGAGTCCCTTCTCCGCCGTGAGCGGCCGGAACGTCGCCTCCACGTAGTCGACGAGCTGGACGAGCGCGATACGGGTCGGCGAGACGTCCATCTTGCCCGCCTCGACCTTCGACAGGTCGAGGATGTCGTTGATCAGCTGGAGCAGGTCCGAACCCGCGCCGTGGATGGTCTCCGCGAACTCGACCTGCTTCGGCGTCAGATTGGTCTCGGCGTTGTCCGCGAGCAACTTGGCCAGGATCAGCAGCGAGTTGAGCGGCGTGCGCAGCTCGTGCGACATGTTGGCGAGGAACTCCGACTTGTACCGCATGGAGACGGCGAGCTGCTCCGCCCGCTCCTCGAGGACCTGCCGGGCCTCCTCGATCTCGGTGTTCTTCACCTCGATGTCGCGGTTCTGCCGGGCGAGCAGCTCGGCCTTCTCCTCCAGCTCCAGGTTGGAGCCCTGGAGCTCCTTCTGCCGGTGCTCCAGCTCCGCCGACCGCTCCTTGAGCTGCTCGGTGAGCTTCTGCGACTGCTGGAGCAGCACCTCGGTCTTGGTGTTGACGCTGATGGTGTTGACCGTGGTCGCGATCAGCTCGGCGAGCTGGTTCAGGAAGTCCCGCTGGATCTGCGTGAACGGCTGGAAGGACGCCAGCTCGATCACGCCGAGGACCTTCCCCTCGAAGAGCACCGGCAGCACGATCACGTGCGCGGGCGCGGCCTCGCCGAGCCCCGACGAGATCTTCAGGTAGCCCGGCGGCACGTTGACCTGGATGGTCCGCTTCTCCTCCGCCGCCGTCCCGATGAGGGTCTCCCCGGGCCGGAACGAGGTCGGCATGGACCCGGCGGAGTATCCGTAGCTCCCGCGCATCCGCAGCTCGTACGCGCCGTCGCCCTCGCCCACGAGTTCGGCGTCGCTGTGCGCGGAGCCCGTCGGCATGGCCACGAAGAAGGCGCCGTGCTGGGCCGAGACCACCGGCGTCAGCTCGCTCATGATGAGCGAGGCCACGTCGTCCAGGTCCCGCCGGCCCTGCATGAGGCCGGAGATGCGGGCCAGGTTGCCCTTGAGCCAGTCCTGCTCCTCGTTGGCGAGGGTGGTGTCGCGCAGGTTGGCGATCATGGTGTTGATGTTCTCCTGGAGGGCCTGGATCTCGCCCGCCGCGTCGACACCGTCGATCTTGAGGTTGAGGTCGCCCCGGGTCACCGCCGTGGCGACGGCCGCGATCGCCCGCACCTGACGGGTCAGGTTCCCGGCCATCTCGTTCACGGACTCGGTCAGGTCCCGCCAGGTGCCGTCCACGTCACGGACCCGGGCCTGACCGCCCAGCTGCCCGTCCGTACCCACCTCGCGGGCGACCCGGGTGACCTCCTCGGCGAAGTTCGAGAGCTGGTCGACCATCGTGTTGATGGTGCTCTTCAGCTCCTGGATCTCACCGCGCGCGTCGATGTCGATCTTCTTGGTGAGGTCGCCCTTGGCGATGGCGGTGGTGACGGCGGCGATCTGGCGCACCTGACCGGTCAGGTTGTCGGCCATGCCGTTCACCGAGTCCGTCAGATCACGCCACGTGCCCGACACCCCGGGCACCCGCGCCTGACCGCCCAGGATGCCGTCCGTACCCACCTCGCGCGCGACGCGGGTCACCTCGTCGGCGAACGACGACAGCGTCGTCACCATCGTGTTGACGGTGTCGGCGAGCTCGGCGACCTCGCCTCGCGCCTCGACCGTGACCTTCTTCGTCAGATCGCCGTTGGCGACGGCCGCGGAGACCCGGGAGATGTTGCGCACCTGGCTGGTCAGATTGTTGGCCATCAGGTTCACGTTGTCGCTGAGGTCCTTCCAGATGCCGGTCACCCCGCGCACCCGGGCCTGGCCGCCGAGGATGCCCTCGGTGCCCACCTCACGGGCCACCCTCGTCACCTCGTCGGCGAAGTTCGACAGCTGGTCCACCATCGTGTTGACGGTCGTCACCAGCTCCAGGATCTCGCCCTTGGCGTCGACCGTGATCTTCTTCGACAGGTCGCCCATGGCGACCGCCGTGGTGACCTCGGCGATGTTCCGGACCTGGAAGGTCAGGTTGTTCGCCATCATGTTCACCGACTGGGTGAGGTCCTTCCAGGTGCCGGACACGCCCTGCACCTCGGCCTGACCGCCCAGGATGCCCTCGGTGCCCACCTCACGGGCCACCCTCGTCACCTGGTCCGCGAAGCTCGACAGCTGGTCCACCATCGTGTTGAGGGTGTTCTTCAGCTCCAGGATCTCGCCCCGCGCGTCCACGTCGATCTTCTGCGACAGGTCACCACGGGCCACGGCGGTCGCGACCTGCGCGATGTTGCGGACCTGGGTGGTGAGGTTGCCGGCCATGCCGTTCACCGAGTCCGTCAGATCACGCCACACACCGGCCACGCCCGGCACCTGCGCCTGACCGCCCAGCCGCCCGTCCGTGCCCACCTCACGGGCCACCCGGGTCACCTGGTCCGCGAAGGCGGACAGCTGGTCCACCATCGTGTTGATGGTGTTCTTCAGCTCCAGGATCTCGCCCCGCGCGTCCACGTCGATCTTCTGCGACAGGTCACCACGGGCCACGGCCGTCGTCACCTGCGCGATCTGCCGCACCTGCGAGGTCAGGTTGCCGGCCATGAAGTTCACGGAGTCCGTGAGCTCCCGCCAGCGCCCGGACACCCCGTCCACCCGCGCCTGACCGCCCAGTCGGCCCTCGGTGCCCACGTCCCGGGCCATCCGGGTCACCTGGTCCGCGAAGGACGACAGCTGCGACACCATCGTGTTGACGGTGTTCTTCAGCTCCAGCATCTCGCCGGCCACGTCCACCGTGACCTTCTGCGACAGATCGCCGTTGGCCACCGCCGTCGTCACCTGCGCGATGTCCCGCACCTGACCGGTCAGGTTGCGGAAGGCCGTGTTCACCGAGTCGGTGAGGTCCTTCCACGTCCCCGCCGCGCCCGGCACCTCGGCCTGGCCGCCGAGCAGACCCTCGACGCCGACCTCCCGGGCCACCCGGGTCACCTCGGAACCGAAGGCGGAGAGCTGGTCCACCATCGTGTTGACGGTGTTCTTCAGCTCCAGCATCTCGCCGGCCACGTCCACCGTGACCTTCTGCGACAGATCGCCGTTGGCCACCGCCGTCGTCACCTGCGCGATGTCCCGCACCTGCGTGGTGATGTTCCGGAAGACCGTGTTGACGGAGTCCGTGAGGTCCTTCCACGTCCCCGCGGCACCCGGCACCTGCGCCTGACCGCCCAGCAGACCCTGCGCGCCGACCTCGCCCGACACCCGGGTCACCTCGTCGGCGAACGTCCGCAGCGTCTCCGTCATCTGGTTGATGGTGTCGGCGAGTTGGGCGATCTCGCCGCGCGCGGAGACCCGCACCTTCTGCGACAGGTCACCATTGGCGACCGCCGTCGTCACCTCCGCGATCCCTCTCACCTGATTGGTGAGATTTCCCGCCATCGTGTTGACGGAGTCGGTGAGGTCCTTCCACACGCCGGCGACCCCGGCCACCTCGGCCTGACCGCCGAGCTCGCCCTCCGTACCCACCTCGCGCGCGACGCGGGTCACCTCGGAGGAGAACGACGACAGCTGGTCCACCATCCGGTTGACGGTGTTCTTCAGCTCCAGCATCTCGCCGGCCACGTTCGCCGTGACCTTCTGCGACAGATCGCCGTCCGCGACCGCCGTCGTCACGAGCGCGATGTCCCGCACCTGGGCCGTCAGCCGGTTCGCCATGGTGTTGACCGAGTCCGTGAGGTCCTTCCACGAACCGGACACCCCGCGCACCTGCGCCTGCCCGCCCAGCTTGCCGTCCGTACCCACCTCGACGGCGACCCGGGTCACCTCGGAGGCGAACACCGACAGCTGGTCCACCAGGTTGTTGGCGGTACGAGCGACCTTCAGGAACTCCCCGCGCAGCGGCCGCACGGTCCCGTCCGCACTCTCCGAACGCAGGTCCATCCGCTGGTCCAGATCGCCCTCGGCCACCGCCGACAGGACCCGCCCCACCTCGGACACCGGCCGGGCCAGATCGTCGACGAGCGCGTTCGCGGCCTCGATCGCCGCCGCCCACGCCCCCTCGCTGGCCCCCGCCTCCAGGCGCTCGGACAGCTTGCCCTCACGGCCGACCACCCGCCGGACCCGCGACAGCTCCCCCGTCACGTGCATCTGCCGGTCGGCGACCTCGTTGAACACGGCGGAGATCTCCGCCATGACCCCGTCGCCGGACACCGTCAGCCGCCTGCGGAAGTTCCCGTCCCGCATCGACACCAGGGCGGCCAGCAACCGCTCCAGCGCCGCCGCGTCCACCTGGACCGTCCCCCCACGGGAACGCCCGCCCCTCGCGCGCGTGCCACTGCCTCCGCCGCGCCGCGTCGCCGTGCCAGACTCCACCGTGTCCCTCCCGAAAGGGGTCGACCGTACCGCTCCGGCTCTCGCCGTCAGCCTGCCCAGTGTTTCACCGTGACCGAACCAGGCGATAACAGTTCGGCAGCTTCGTACAGCGTCCCTACCCTCTAGGGACGGAATCAACGGTGACCGGCATCCGCTCGGACAGCGAAGGTAAGTAACCTGGCATCCGGCTGTCCAGCCGCCCCGGTCCGCCCGGCGGGGGCGGTGTGGCGTGCGCACGACCACCGGGCAGCGGGAGGGACAGACCGAGCATGGCAGAGCCGGGCGTCGAGACGCGTACGAGGAGTGCTGTGATCACCGCGCGGGCGACTGCCACCTTCGAGCCCGTCGGGCGGTCCGTCGCGGCCGCCCGCGCCTTCGTCCGGGACACCCTCCAGGGCTGGGGACACCCCGAACTCGTCGACGACGCCGTCGTCCTCACCAGCGAGCTCGTCACCAACGCCGTCATCCACGCCGGCACCTCCGCCGAGGTCCTCTGCCTCCGCTCCGACGACAGCGTCCGCGTCGAGGTCGCCGACCGCTACCCCGAGCGCGAGATCCCCGTCCAGAGCGGCCGCTCCCTCGGCAGCCCGGACCGCGAGAACGGCCGCGGCCTGCTCCTCTGCGCCGCCCTCGCCCACCGCTGGGGCGTCGACTACTCCCCCACCCGCAAACACGTCTGGTTCCACCTCGACCTTCCCCAGCGCCCCGTCGGCACCCGCTCCGCCGGCCCCGTCCTGCCCAACGCCCTCCTCCCGGTCGCCGAGAGCCGCGTCCGCGTCGCGGTCGCCCAGATCGACCGCGGCGGCGCGATCACCGCCTGGAACGAGGACGCCGAGGAGCTCTTCGGCTACGAGGCCGAGCAGGTCACCGGCAAACCCCTCGGCGACCTCGCCGCCTGGCCCCACACCCCCGGCATCGGCACCGGCCTCGCCGAGGCCCTCCGCCTCTCCCGCTGGGAGGGCAGCTACGGCATCCGCTGCGCCGACGGCCGCGTGATCCCCGTCTACGCCTCGCACCTCCGGGTCCGCGACGCCCAGGGCGAGCCCTCCACCGTCTGCCTCCTCGTACGGGAGCACGAGCGCGCCGTCCTCCAGACCCCCCAGCGCCCCGCCGTCGATCCGGGCGCCGAGAGCCGCGCCGCCGACCCCTTCGAGGTCTTCATCGGCTCCCCGGCCCCCGACGACCTCGACGGCCTCCTCCAGCGCACGGTCGAGCGCGCCCGCGACATGCTCGACGGCGACGCCGCCTTCCTCCTGCTCGCCACCGACGACGAGACGGAACTGGAGGTACGGGCGACCACCGGCCTCCCGGCCGCCCGCCAGCGCTTCGCCCGCGTCCCCGTGGAGACCGGCGCCAGCCGTTACGGCTCCGCCCGCATGCCCGCCGTCCACGAGGACCTGGCCGCCGTCCCCGGCGCCGTCCCGCTCCTCGAAGGCACCGGCATGCGCTCGGTCGTCACCGTCCCGCTCAAGGTCGAGGGCCGGCTCACCGGCTCCCTCGGCGTGGCCGCCGAGGGTGCGAACCGCTACTCCAACGAGGAGGCGCTCCGCCTCCAGTTCGCCGCCGACCGCATCGCCCTGGCCGTCGAGTCCGCCCGACTCGGCGAGCTGGAGCGTCTGCGCCGCGGCTCCCTCAGCTTCCTCGTCGAGGCCTCCGACCTCCTGGCCGGCACCCTCGACCGCGACCAGACCCTGGCCCTCATGGCCCAGATGACGGTCCCCACCCTCGCCACCTGGTGCGCGGTCTACACGATCGCCGACCAGGCCTCCGACCCGTACCTCTCGTACGTGCTCCACGAGGACGAGGACCGCATCGACGGCCTCAAGGCCCTGCTCTCCTCCATCGCCCCGCCGGACCCGGTGCCGACCCCCGGCGCCCGCGTCTGGTCCGCCCCCGGCGAGGCCGCGCACCGCGCCGCGCTGACCGCCTCGGTCCGCGCCCTCGACCATCCCGCGAGCCCGCTCTCCTCCGGCATCGACAACACTCTCGCCACCGCGAGCGCGGTCGCCGGCGAGACGGTCGTCCTGCCGCTGGTCGCCCGCAACCGGGTCATCGGCATGCTGACCCTCGGCAGGCCCTCGGAGGACCACTTCCGCCAGGAGATCCTGGAGCTCGCCGAGGACCTCTCGCGCCGGGCCGCCCTGGCCCTGGACAACGCCCGCCTGTACTCGGAGCGCGTGGCGATCAGCCAGTCCCTCCAGCGCAGCCTGCTCCCGCCCGGCCTCCCCACGATCCCGGGCGTCGAGGTCGACGTCATCTACCGCGCGGCCGGCGAGGGCAACGAGGTCGGAGGCGACTTCTACGACCTCTTCCCCATCCGGGACGGCGCGTACGGATTCGCCATCGGCGACGTCTGCGGTACGGGCCCGGAGGCGGCCGCCGTCACCGGCCTGGCCCGCCACGCCCTGCGCCTCCTGGCCCGCGAGGGCTTCGGCGGCCCCGCCGTCCTGGAGCGGCTGAACGCGGCGATCCTCGACGAGGGCGCCCGCAGCCGCTTCCTGACGCTCCTCTACGGCGAGATGCGCCCGCAGGAGGACGGCTCGGCGATCCTCAAGGTCGTCTGCGCCGGCCACCCCCTCCCGCTGCGCCTCCGCCCGGACGGCACGGTCGAGCCCGCGGCCGAACCGCAGCCGCTCCTGGGCGTCATGGAGGACCTGGAGCTGTACGAGCAGACGGTCACGCTCGACCCGGGCGACGTCCTCCTCTGCGTCACGGACGGCGTGACGGAACGCCGCGAGGGCTCCCGGATGCTGGGCGACGACGGCCTGGCCGAGGTCCTGAAGACCTGCACGGGCCTGACGGCCGGCGCAGTCGCCTCCCGTGTCCTCCGCGCCGTCGAGCGCTTCGCCCAGGCCCCCGCCTCCGACGACATGGCCATCCTGGCGATGCGCCTGCACGAACCGCACGACAGCTGAGCCTCCGGCGATCCCCGAAAGGGGATCGCCAGCAGCACCACAACTCCCGGAAACGCAAGAAGGCCCCCGCCACAAGGCGGGGGCCTTCTTACTTTGAGCCCTTTAACGGAATCGAACCGTTGACCTTCTCCTTACCATGGAGACGCTCTACCGACTGAGCTAAAAGGGCAGGTGTTCGGCGGTGTCCTACTCTCCCACAGGGTCCCCCCTGCAGTACCATCGGCGCTGAAAGGCTTAGCTTCCGGGTTCGGAATGTAACCGGGCGTTTCCCTAACGCTATGACCACCGAAACTCTATGAAGTTCACGAACCGCCGCACCCCGCAGGGGGCGTGTTCGTTGCTTCAGAACTAACACAGTGGACGCGAGCAACTGAGGACAAGCCCTCGGCCTATTAGTACCGGTCAGCTCCACCCCTTACGGGGCTTCCACATCCGGCCTATCAACCCAGTCGTCTACTGGGAGCCTTACCCTCTCAAGGAGGTGGGAATACTCATCTCGAAGCAGGCTTCCCGCTTAGATGCTTTCAGCGGTTATCCCTCCCGAACGTAGCCAACCAGCCATGCCCTTGGCAGGACAACTGGCACACCAGAGGTTCGTCCGTCCCGGTCCTCTCGTACTAGGGACAGCCCTTCTCAATATTCCTACGCGCACAGCGGATAGGGACCGAACTGTCTCACGACGTTCTAAACCCAGCTCGCGTACCGCTTTAATGGGCGAACAGCCCAACCCTTGGGACCGACTCCAGCCCCAGGATGCGACGAGCCGACATCGAGGTGCCAAACCATCCCGTCGATATGGACTCTTGGGGAAGATCAGCCTGTTATCCCCGGGGTACCTTTTATCCGTTGAGCGACGGCGCTTCCACAAGCCACCGCCGGATCACTAGTCCCGACTTTCGTCCCTGCTCGACCCGTCGGTCTCACAGTCAAGCTCCCTTGTGCACTTACACTCAACACCTGATTGCCAACCAGGCTGAGGGAACCTTTGGGCGCCTCCGTTACCCTTTGGGAGGCAACCGCCCCAGTTAAACTACCCATCAGACACTGTCCCTGATCCGGATCACGGACCGAGGTTAGACATCCAGCACGACCAGAGTGGTATTTCAACGGCGACTCCACCATGACTGGCGTCACGGCTTCACAGTCTCCCACCTATCCTACACAAGCCGAACCGAACACCAATATCAAACTGTAGTAAAGGTCCCGGGGTCTTTCCGTCCTGCTGCGCGAAACGAGCATCTTTACTCGTAGTGCAATTTCACCGGGCCTATGGTTGAGACAGTCGAGAAGTCGTTACGCCATTCGTGCAGGTCGGAACTTACCCGACAAGGAATTTCGCTACCTTAGGATGGTTATAGTTACCACCGCCGTTTACTGGCGCTTAAGTTCTCAGCTTCGCCACACCGAAATGTGACTAACCGGTCCCCTTAACGTTCCAGCACCGGGCAGGCGTCAGTCCGTATACATCGCCTTACGGCTTCGCACGGACCTGTGTTTTTAGTAAACAGTCGCTTCTCGCTGGTCTCTGCGGCCACCCCCAGCTCACGGAGCAAGTCCGATCACCGGGCGTGGCCCCCCTTCTCCCGAAGTTACGGGGGCATTTTGCCGAGTTCCTTAACCATAGTTCACCCGAACGCCTCGGTATTCTCTACCTGACCACCTGAGTCGGTTTAGGGTACGGGCCGCCATGAAACTCGCTAGAGGCTTTTCTCGACAGCATAGGATCATCCACTTCACCACAATCGGCTCGGCATCAGGTCTCAGCCTTGGTGTGTGACGGATTTG